>JACPZS010000206.1 GCA_016195385.1 Verrucomicrobiota bacterium | reverse complement strand
CTTTTTTACGGCTGGAAACTCGAAGAGTTCCGAGTTGCAAACTGTGCCCGTCGCAGCGGTGTGTTTCGCATTCATTTCAACCCAATAGACATTGGGTCGAGAACACCGTTGCGACTTTTTCAACGAAATTTTCGGGCTAAGAACGACGCCACCATTGATGAATTTGAAACCAATAATGTTCGCCACGGTGCTCGCGCTCACGACCGCTCGCCCTGCCGAAACGTCAGCGGCTGAAGAATTCGTGGATCTTTTTCCGACTAACGGCACGCCGGCGGGCTGGCTCGTGCGCAGTTGGGACAACGTCGCCAACGCGCCGCCGCCCGGCGCGGTGTGGAAAGTCGAAGATGGCATCTTGAACGGCAGCAACCCGCGCGGCACCTGGCTGGTCAGTGAAAAAGATTACGGCGATTTCGTGCTCGAGTTTGAATGGAAGCTGGGCGAGCGCGGACACAGCGGCTGCGGCCTCCGCTTCCCACCGTATGGCGATCCGGCATTCAATGGATTGGAACTGCAGATGGTTGATCCACGCTACTACGGCACAGACAAAAACGACGCCGACACACTCACCGGCGCGATCTACAAAGCCGTCGCGCCAACGGTGCAGATTTATCGCCCGCTCGAATGGAACAAGTATGCCATCACCTGCCGGGGGCCGAACATCAAAGTGGAACTGAACGGAAAAATTATTCTGGAAGTGGATCTAAGCACGCAGACCAAAAAACTCGAACGCGGCGCGCCGCTCAATCTCCGCCCGCGCAAGGGCCGGATCGGCTTTCAAGAGTTGAGCCGCGGCGGCGGGCACGTTGCGATTCGCAACGCGCGCGTCAAAGAATTGAATTGATTTTCGCCGACGAATTTCTCCGTGCCACGGCGGCGTTTTTACTTCGGCCTTTTCGCGCAGGCGTGGATTCCGCTGCCAGACGGCACGCTTCGGCGACGAGCGAAAAATCGCTTAAAAATTCTTCGCGTTTTTCCGCTGGGAGCACTTCCAACACCTCAGCCTGTAACGCCACGGCGATTTCGCGCGCCTCCGCGTACCGGCGGCGGCCAAGCGGCTCCAGCCGAATACGATGGGCGCGGCGATCCGCTTCATGCGGCTGGCGCTCCAGCAGGCCGGCGATTTCCATGCGCTCCAGCAGGGACGCCACCGTGTTGGGGTCACTGCTCATGTGTCTGGTCAACTCCCGTTGCGTCAAGCCGCGTTCGTCGTTCTCCAGCAGCGTGCGGAGGACGGTGAATTGATCGGGTGTCACCCCCGTGTGCGCAATCCGGCGGCGAAAAGCCTGGTTCAGTCCATACCATGCCCGCCGCAAAAGCGGCGGCAGGCGGCGACGATCTGGCGAATCGATGGGCAGGGCGGAATTTTTCCGCTTGGGGTTGGAGTTGGCCATGTCAGCAAATCAGTTTGAATTCGGCGCGCGGATTATACGTATAGGTATTATTTCGATTGCAAACTATTTCGCCGTGTTGAAAACTGTTTTCCGCGTCGTTGAAAAATGATTTGCGCGTCGGCGGGTTTGCCTCTGCCCTCGCGCCTCGCAAAATGAAAGCTCAACCATGAAGAACTTGTTCGCCAATTTCCGGGGATTGGTTTGTTTGCTCGCGTGGACAACCGCCGCGCAGGCTGCTCCGGTCGAAGGCTGGCTCAGTTGGCGCGGCCCCGACCAAAACGGAACCTCGCGCGAAAAAGGTTTGCCCGAAAAAATTGAAGTGGATCGCGCGCTGTGGACGGCGGCGTTTCCCGGCCAATCCTCGCCGGTCATTGCCAATGGCAAGCTTTACATCAACGGCTACCTCGGCGAGGGGCCGGATCTGCAGGAAGTCATCGCCTGTTTCGACGCGGAATCGGGCAAACTGCTCTGGGAACATCGCTTCAATGATTTTTTGAGCGACACTGTTTATTCGCGCTACGCGACCTCCAGCCCGACCATCGATCCGGAGACGGGCAACGTTTACATGCAAGGCACGCAAGGAATTTTGACGTGCTTCGATGCCAACGGCAAACTGCTCTGGCAGCGTTCGATGATGGAGGAATTCGGCCGCCTGACTTTCCCGAACAGTCGCACGGCGTCGCCGACGATTGATAAAGAACTGGTCATCACCCGCGGCATCACCTCGGCTTGGGGTGCGCACGGCGCGGCGGGTGATCGCTTCTACGCTTTCGATAAAAAGACCGGCGAACTCGTCTGGTCCTCGGCACCCGGCGACCGTCCGCAAGACAACACATTTTCTCAGCCGTATCTTTCCTGGCTTGACGGCAAACGCGTGCTCTACTCGGCAGGCGGCGATTGCACGCTGCTATGCATCAATGCGCGCACCGGCGAACCCATCTGGCGCACGCCCATCGCGAAGGCCGGTGCCAAGGGTGGCATCAACGCCGCCGTCGTGATGCACAAGAACGACAAACTCATCGTCGTTCACGAAAGCGAAAATCTCGATTCAAGCGAAATCGGCCGCATGGCAGCGATCAAAATTTCCCACGTCACGCCGACTAATTCAGCGATGCCGGTTGTGCTGCCCACCACGGCCGTCGAGCTGTGGCGCAACTCGATCGGTTCGCTGGCCAGCTCGCCGGTTCTGGCTGGCGATGCGATTTACGAAATCACGGGCACGGGCGAACTTTGCGCCGCCGACGCAAATTCCGGGAAAATTCTTTGGAAAAAGAAACTCGGCATCGAGCAACGGCAAAGCACGCCGTTTTACGCCGACGGCCTGCTTTATGTGGCGATGTACATTTCGGCGGGCGACGCTTCCAAAGGTGCCGACGCCGAAGCCGGCAACACTTCGGATTTCTACGTGATTCGCCCCGGCCAGAGCGACGGCGAGATCGTCAGCAAGACGACGCTGCAAGGCAAAGCTTTTGGTTCACCAGTTGGTTATAACGGGAAGGTTTACATGCAGACGGACAAAAAACTCTACTGTTTCGGCAAAGCGGGCAAGAATTCTGGTTTGGCCGCTGCATCGCCCCCGGAACCGTGGCCCGCGCCCGGGGCAAAGAAACAACTCCAGATTATCCCCTACGAAGTTTTACTCAAACCCGGTGCCACGACTTCATTCCGACTGCGGGCACTCGATGCCAACGGGTTCACCGTCGAGGAAAATGTCGATCCGAAATCCGTGAAATGGGAATCTTTCATCCCGCCAACGGCTCTAGTGAAAGCGACGATGAAAGGCGCATTCAATGCGGATGGCAAACTCGTCGCCGCGCCTGACCCGGTGCCATCGGCCGGACAATTTCAGGCGTCGCTCGACGGCTTGAAAGGTTACGTCAAGGGCCGCGTGCTGCCGGATCTACCGATCAAGGAAACTTTTGAAGCGTTTCAACTCAGCAACACGACGACGAACACCGCGGAGCCGCCGACGGCGTTCGCGTACCCACCGCTGCCGTGGAACTCATGCCGGTTTCGTTTTGAAGTGCGCGACAAGGACGGCACGAAAGCACTGTGCAAAACGATCGACAACAAACTTTTCCAGCGCGGCCAGGTTTTCTTCGGCCATCCCACGATGAAGAATTACACCATTGAGGCGGACGTTTTGAGCGAAGGCAACAAACGCAAAATGTCCGAAGTGGGCGTCATCAATCAGCGCTACATCGTCGTGTTGAAAGGCAACTCGCAAGAATTGGAAGTGAACTCCAATCAGGAACGCATCAAAGTCGCGGTGCCGTTCAAATGGTCGCCCAACGCGTGGTACCGCTTGAAGGCGCGCGTCGATGTCGCGCCCGATGGCAGCGGCTTCGTACGCGCCAAAGCGTGGAAACGTGACGAAACCGAGCCGAGTGCGTGGACGATTGAAGTGCCGCATAAGCACGCGCACCCACAAGGCTCGCCGGGGCTGTTCGCTTTTGCGCCGCAAGATATGCGCGTCTTCATCGACAACATCAGCGTGAACCCCAACTAATTTTGCCAAATTGATTCTTCTATGAAAATAACCAGATTGATTCCCTTCGTTGTTCTTGCCGGCGTGCTGACGCTCCGCGCGGAAGATTGGCCCCAGTGGGGTGGCAACGATCCCGGCCGCAACATGTATTCGCGCGCCAAAGGGCTGCCCGACAAATTTGACGCCGGCAAATTGAAAGCGGGCAGCGAGGAGGTCGATCTCAAGACGACCAAGAACGTGAAGTTTGCGCTCAAGCTTGGCTCGCAGAGTTATGGCAATCCGGTCGTGGCGGGCGGGAAAATCTTCGTCGGCACGAACAACGAAACACCGCGCGATCCCAAGCACGTCGGCGACCGCAGCATTTTGATGTGCTTCGATGAAAAGACCGGCGATCTGCTCTGGCAGCTCGTCGTGCCAAAACTGAAATCTGGGAAAGTTAATGACTGGGAAAATCTCGGGCTGCTCGCGGCCGCGACGGTCGAGGGTGATCGGCTCTGGATCGTGACCAGCCGCTGCGAAGTGCTTTGCCTCGACGTCAACGGCATGGCGAACGGCAACGACGGCCCGTACAAAGATGAGGGTAAATACATCGTGTTGGACACCGGCAAGCCTCCCGTCGAGCCGGGGCCGAAGGACGCCGACATCATCTGGCGTTACGACATGATGGACGAACTCGGCGTCTTCCCGCACAACGCCTCCAACTGCTCCGTCATCATCGTTGGCGACATCGTTTACGTCTGCACGTCCAACGGCCAGGACTGGACGCACGTGAACATCCCATCGCCCAACTCGCCCAGCTTCATCGCGCTCAACAAAAAGACCGGTGAACTGCTCGGTGAAGACGATTGCAAAATCGGTCCGCGCATTTTTCACGGGCAATGGACGTCGCCTTCGACTGGCAAAGTGAACGGCAAACAACTCGTGTTCTTCGGCGGCGGCGACGGCGTCTGTTATGCGCTCGACGCCACGCCGGTGAAAGAAGGCGACACAAGTTACATCAAGAAGATCTGGTGGTACGACGCTGTGCCCCCGGAATACAAAACCAAAGACGGCAAACCGATTAAATATCCCGCCGCCGAAGGGCCGAGCGAAATCAATTCCACGCCGGTGTTTTACAAGAATCGTGTTTACGTCGCCGTCGGCCAGGATCCCGAGCACGGCGAAGGCGTGGGCCACCTCGTCTGCATCGATGCCACGAAGACGGGCGACATCACCAAAACTGGCACGATTTGGGACTATAAAGGAATTCACCGCAGTATTTCGACCGCCTCAATTGATCCGGACACGGGCCTGCTGTTCATCGGCGACTTTTCAGGCTTCGTCTATTGCCTCGATGCCGAGACTGGCAAAGTCTATTGGATTCACGACATGAAGGCGCACATGTGGGGTTCGACCTTCGTCGCCGATGGGAAGGTTTTTGTCGGTGATGAAGACGGCGACTTTTGTGTACTGGCCGCGTCGAAGGAGAAAAAAGTTTTGAGTGAATCCAATTTCGGCGCGCCAATCTATTCGACACCGATTGTTGCGAACGGTGTGATGTACGTCGGCACGCAGACGCACCTGTTCGCGTTGCACGACTCGGCTGCTGCCGCGAACAAAGAACTTCCCCGGCCCCAGTCCAAATAGCCGGTAATTTTCCCCATTGAAATTCACATGAGCAACAGCGTTTCCCCTGAATCCATCAAAGCCGCGCAGAATCAACTCGAGGCGCACCTCAAAGAAATCATCCAGTGGCATTTCTCCCCGGAGTCCGGCTGCCCATTCTGGCTCGACTGGACGAAGAAAAACTTTGACCCGCGCAAAGAGATAAAATCCTTCGGCGACATGCTCAAGTTCCCGCATTTCGCCGACGAATCGTTGCGTGATTTGCAGCCGGAGGTCTGGGTGCCCGCGCAGTTCAAAGGCAAGCCCTTCAACATTTTTGAAACCGGCGGCACGACTGGCATGCCCAAGCAGCGCATCGGCTGGAACGACTACAAGGTCGATTACTCCGAGTTCAGCGACAAAATCAGCGACGAACATTTTCCGCGCGGCGGCGCGTGGCTGATGATGGGCCCGACCGGCCCGCGCCGCTTGCGTCTCGCCATCGAGCATTTGGCCAACGTGCGAGGCAGCTCGTGTTACTTCATCGATCTCGATCCGCGCTGGGTGAAAAAAGTCATCAGCGCCAAACAGTTTGAACATGCGAAGGCGTACATGGAACACGTCGTCGATCAGGCGGCAACCATTTTGAAGCACCGCAAAGTGAGCGGCTTGTTCACGACGCCAAAGCTGCTCGAAGCGCTCGCCGAGAAAGTGAATCTGTGGGACGCGGGCATTCGCGGCGTGTTCTGCGGCGGCACCACGATGGCCCCTCAATACGTGCGCTTCATCGTCGAGGAAGTGCTCGAAGGCCGCATCGGTTTTTATCCGACCTACGGCAACACGCTCATGGGGCTGGCCGCCAGCGTGCCGCTGCGGCCGGAAGACAACTTCTCCATCACTTACTACGCGCCGCAACCGCGCGCCGTCCTGCGCATCGTCGATCCGAACAACACGAACGTGACCAAAGGCTACGGCGAATGGGGCCGCGTTGAACTCACCACGCTCACCAAGGAGTTCTTCATGCCCCGCTTCCTTGAACGCGACGAAGCCATCCGCCGTGAACCGCGCGCGCCGTATGCCTGGGATGGCGTGGCCGAAGTGCGTCCTTTCGGCGCGATGGAGAAAACCATTGTCGAAGGCGTATACTAAACCAAAGACGAATCCGTTATGAATCAGGAAACAGCGGAACGAATAATTCAGTTGCTGGAGAGCATTGATTCAAAACTGGATCGGTTAGGCAGCATCGACAGTTTGCTCCACGAAGTGAAAATGGAGGGGAGCGGCTTTGAACATGAGGGCAAGAACTATCCGGGTTCAAGTGAGCGGATCATTGAATCTATTGATTCGGTGGAATCGAAGTTGGGATTCTTGGAGATGACTTTGGATTCGATTGAATCGAATACGTCGAGGTAGTTTCATTTCTTGCCGCGCTTCCTTGAACGCGACGAAGCCATCCGCCGTGAACCGCGTACGCCCTACGCCTGGGATGGCGTGGCCGAGCTGCTTCCCTTCGGCGCGATGGAGAAAACGATCGTCGAGGGTGTGTATTGATTTGCCTGCCGACGGCAGCCGCGCCATAAATTAGGCATGAATCTCGAACCCGTTCGTGAACGGATTGCGAACGGGTTCAAACCGTTTGCCATCGAACTCTCCAGTGGCAAGCGCGTCCCTGTGCGACACCCCGAGTTCGTTATGGTTGGTAAAGGCACCGTGCTGATCATGGATGAACATGACGCCGTGACGCGCATTGACGGACTGCACATTGCGGCGATTGAAGATTTGCCCTTGTCCAAGCGACACAAATGAGGCGCGCTGACCGGCACTGATTTCACCGCAACTTCACTTCCGCCAGCGTCGCAGCCGCAAAGCGTTCCCGATCACAATCAGATCCGAAAGTCCCATCGCCGCCGCGCACAACACGGGGCTGATGAATCCAAGCGCCGCGAGCGGAACCCCGGCGGCATTGTAGAAAAAGGCCCAAAACAAATTCTGCTTGATCGTGCGCAACGTAGCTTGCGCCAAACCAAGCGCTTCGGGCATGGCTTGAATGTCCGAGTTCAACAGCACAATGTCGGCGGCCTCGCGGGCCACGTCGCTGGCGCGGCTCACGGCGATGCCGAGGTCGGCCTGTTCGAGCGCGGGCGCATCGTTGATGCCATCGCCGACGAAGGCAACTTTGTGTCCGCTTCGCTGCAGTTCCTCCACGAGCGCTGCTTTTTTTTCTGGACGAATTTCCGCATGTACATTTCCGGACGGAATGCCCAACTTCGCGGCGATGGCGGCGGCGGTGCGTTCGTGGTCGCCAGTGATCAAATAAATTGCGTGGCCGGCCTGCTGAAGCTGGGCCACCACTTCCGCCGCGTGCGGCTTCACATCATCGCGCACCGCGAAAACGCCGGCGAGCTGGCCGCGAGCGGCGATTCCGAGAATCGTCGAGCCGCGCGCCGACCACTCGCATGCGAAATTTTCCGCCGCGCTCAGATCGATGCCAGCGGCTTGCAGCCAATTCAACGAGCCGAGTTGGAATTTTACCGGCGCGAGATTTGCATCGCACAACTCAATCGTGCCCGCGACTCCCGCTCCGCGATGTTCGCTCCAGTCATGCAACGGCAGAGTTTCGTCGGCGAATCGCGCGATGGCCTGGCTCAATGGATGATTTGAACCGCGCGCCAGCGTGGCGGCAATGGTTTCGATGGCATCACCGCGCGCTTCGCTCGCGCGAAAATCCTCGACGGCGATGACGTCTGGCTTGCCTTGCGTGAGGGTCCCGGTTTTGTCGAAAAAGATGATGTCGATGTCGCCGGCTTTTTCGAGTGCCGTGCCGTCGCGAATCAAAATTCCCCGGCGCGCCGCGGCGTTGGTGCCAGCCATGATCGCCGCAGGCGTAGCCAAGCCCATCGCACAAGGGCAGGCGATGATCAAAACCGCCGCCGCGTGAAAAATCGCGGACGCCAATGCGCCATCCGGTCGCGTTGCCGACCAAAGAAACGGCTCCAGCCAGCCGCTGACTTGCCGCGCCTGCTCCGGCGCGAAGCCCCACCACAAACCGGTGGCGAGCGCGATCAAAATCACCACCGGCACGAAAACGTTGCTGACGCGATCACCGAGTCGTTGGATGCCGGCACGGCTGGATTGCGCGCGTTGCACAACCAGAATGATCTGCGCCAGCGCCGTCGCTTCGCCGATGGCTTCCACGCGCATGACCACGCGGCCGTTGAGATTGATCGTTCCGGCGTAAAGCCGCGCGCCAGCCGATTTGTCCACCGGCAGCGATTCGCCCGTCAGCATGGATTCATCGACCGCCGAGTTTCCTTCGATGATTTTGCCATCCGTCGGCACGCGATCTCCGGGTTTCAACAAAACCGTGGCGTCGCACTGTAGCGCTGCGACCGGAACAACGAATTCGCTTTGGTTCGGCCCCAATTTGCGCGCCGTGGGCGGTGCCAGATTCAACAAGGCGCGCAACGCGCCGGCCGCGCGATCACTGGCCAGGGCTTCGAGCCAGTGCCCGACGCTGATCAAAGAAACGATCGCGACGGCTTCCATGAAGTAGAGATGCCCGGGCAAGCCAGCGAAGAGCGCCCACGCGCTGTAAACGAACGCCGTCGTCGAGCCGAGCGCGACGAGCGTGTCCATGTTGGACGCGCCAATTTTCAATTGCGCCCATGCGCCGCGATAGAACCGCGCTCCGCAAAAAATCTGCACTGGCAGCGCCACTGCGAACGCCAGCCATTGAAACCAGCGCGTCATGCCGAACTGAAAAATCCACTCGCCGACCATCAGCGTCAGCGTGGCGATGGAACCGACGACGACGTTGAATCGCCAGCCTGCCAGCGGCGACCAGTTGGAACGACGGGGCGCGCTGGCGGAATCTTCCACGCTGGCGGAATAGCCCGCTTGTCCAATTGCCTGCAAAACCGACTTCACATCGCCAGTTGCGCCGGGACGCCAACGAACGGAGGCACGTTCTTTACCGAGATCGACCAGCACGCCCGCCACGTCCGTCACGCTCTGAACTGCTTCGGTGACATGCCGCACGCAGTTGTGGCACGTCATTCCACGCACGCGAATTTCGGTCGCGCCTATCGCAGCGAGTTGGCGTTCATCGGTTGCCATTGAATCGATCCAATCTTTTCCAGGAAACGTCAGTCGTTAATGAGCGTTAACGCCAAAACATCTTCAGCGCAAGCTTGCCAGCCGCAAAGAGACGCAGCGCTGCAACGCGCAGCCGGACATTGCGCGCGGTCCGGCATTCGTCTAGCCTCGCCCCATGATTGGTTGGGTGACACGCAATACTTGCTGGATTCTTTTGCTGATTTGCCTGGGTCTCAGCGGTTGTTCGCCGACGACGGAAAACGTCGCCGACGAACAGGCGGACGCGAATTTCGTGGCCGGACGCAATCGCCGGAACAACCTGGATTTTCCGGGCGCCATCGAAAGTTTTGAGAAGGCGCTGGAGAGCAATCCACGCTCGGCCTCGGCTCATTTCGAAGTCGGTTTGATCTACTACCAAAATCTCGTGGACTACGCGGCGGCGATTTATCACTTCCGAAAATTTCTACAGTTCCGTCCCAACGACGCGCACGCCGACACCGTCCGCCAGTTCATCAACGTTTCAGTCCAGGAACTGGCACGCAGTGCCTCGCTCGGGCCGGTTTCAATCGAAGTGCAGAAGCAGTTGAACCGACTGGCCGATGAGAATTGGAAATTGAAGCAGCAAGTGGATCAGCTTCAAAAGGCGTTGACCGGGGCGACGAATCGAACAGCTTCACCTTCGGCGGCTTTGCCCGGCCCGACGAATCAACTTGTGCCCGCCGACGCGACTGCCGCCCCGTCCGTGGAAAAACCTGCGCCGAAGTCCGCGCCGTTATCCGCTGCGCCGGCGAAAAATGGAACCAAATCAAAGACTGCGCCGGCTCAAACAAAAATCCGCAACGAGGAATCGACCGTGGCGGCAAAATCCCCCGGCGGACGCACGCACGTCGTGCGCGCAAACGAAAGCGCAGAGGGCATCGCGCGGCGCTACGGCATCCGCTTCAGTTCCTTGCTCGTGGCCAATCCGCAGTTGGATCCGAAACGGATGAAGCCCGGCCAGGTGTTGAAAATTCCCACTTCCTGAGGCCACGCTATGATTGGGCGGCTCGCCTTCATTCTCATCACGGCGTTCTGGCTCGTGATGAACGTGCTTTTATGGCGCTCGGAATTCTCCGGAAAGAAAGTCGGCAGCGCCATTCCCGCGATCTCCGTTTGGCAAAAAATTTTATCCGCGCCCGATGATTCATCGTTGGAAATCTGGCGGCGCGGACAACGCATCGGCCGCTGCCGTTGGGTGGCAACGGTGCGCGACGAAACCACGGCTGCGCAGCCGACCCTCAATGAATTCGAGCCGGAGGGCCAGGTGCGCCAGCCCGCCGGCTACACGATTGAGTTCGACGGCACAACCATGCTGCCAGAAGCGGAGAACCGGCTGCGGCTCAATCTGCACGCCGAATTTTCGCCCAACCACAAATGGCGCGAAGTCACGCTTCACGGTGCCGTCAAACCGAACGCGTGGGAATTGAAGTCGGTGGCGACGGAAGAAGCGCTGGCGATCAACGTCGAAGACGAAGAAGGAAAATGGGAAAGGCGCTTCACGTTCGCGGAGTTGCGCGACCCACGCACGGTCCTGCGCGAACTAGGCGCGCCGGCGATGCTTGAGTTGCTCGTCGCGCAGATGCCGCTCCCGAAACCCGGTGCGCTCGCGCTGGGGCTGCAATGGGAGGCGCGCAACGACTGGTTGCGAATCGGCCACGCCGACGTGCGGGTTTATCGACTGCAAGCGCGGCTGCTGGATCGCTACCAAGCGGTGGTCATCGTCAGCCGCGTAGGAGAAATTCTGCGTGTCGAACTGCCGGACGAAATCGTGCTCGTGAATGAAGCCTTGGGCTTTTGAAACGATGTGACTCATCAACGTCGCGAAATTTCAAAATTCGTGATCGAACTCATCCATCTTTGCAAACGCTTCGGCGATCTCGTCGCCGTGAACAACCTGAGCCTGACGGTTCCGCGCGGCGAATTTTTTGCCGTGCTCGGTCCCAACGCCGCCGGCAAAACCACAACGATCAAATTGCTCGCCGGTTTGATGAAGCCGACCTCGGGCAGCGCGCGGGTGGCCGGCTTCGACATCCAGACGCATCCGCTCGAAGCGCGCCAGCGACTTGCCTACGTGCCGGATTTTCCGTTCCTTTATGACAAGCTCACGCCGGGGGAATTTCTGCGTTTCACTGGCCAGTTGTTTCGCATGGACGAAGCGCGCTTCGACGCCTCGGCCAGCGCGCTCGTTGCCCGCCTGAACCTCGAACCTTATCTCGATAAACCGATTGAAGGACTTTCTCACGGCACCCGACAGCGCACCGCCATCGCGTCGGCGCTGCTGCACGACCCCGAGGTGTTTATCATCGACGAGCCGATGGTCGGACTGGATCCGCAACACGCGCGCGTGGTGAAGGATATTCTGAAGGAACGTTCGCAGCAGGGGATGACGGTCTTTCTCTCGACGCATCAACTCAGCGTCGCGGAAGAAATGGCCGACCGCATCGGCATCATTCATCAAGGCCGGCTCGTCGCGGTCGGAACCAGCGAGCAACTCCGCCAGCAGAGTGGCGCGACTGGCGCGCTGGAACAATCTTTCCTCGCCTTGACCGCAGACGAGCCGCCAAAGCGTTGACTGACGCAGGCGTGATCTCCCCTGCCCCGCATGACAAGCAAAAGACGCTCAAGCCGCAGCACTTGCAACTTTGCGTAAGAACCTTGTAGTCTCTTTTCATGCTCGGCACCGGAATCCTTCAAGGCATGGTTGAAACCGCGCGCAACTTCGTCGGCAGCTACACCGACGAGGCGCGGCTCACGACTGTCGAGTATCCTGAACAACGCATCCCGCTCAAGGAAGCCACGCGCCAGTTTCCATTCCTCGTCTTCGACGGCTCCGATCCTCAGGCCGGCCTGCGCTGTGTCGCCTGCCAGATCTGCGAGAAGGAATGTCCGCCCCAGTGCATCTTCATCGAGAAATCGAAGGACAAGAAGCCGGACTACATCGGCAAGCCGCAGTTTTATCCGGCCACGTTCGACATCGACATCTCGGTGTGCATGAGCTGCCAGATTTGCGTCGAGGTCTGCCCGTTCGAGGCGATCAAGATGGACAACGAGTTCGAGTTGAGCACCACGGATCGTTTCGGCGGGCTGCTCACGCACAAGCAGCAACTCGCCAAGCCCAACGAGCACTATCACAAGATTCATCCAACCGAGGCGGCGGAAGTGGACGCCCGTCTCGCTGCCGACAAAGCCAAGGCCGAAGCCAAAGCAAAAACCGATGCGGATGCCAAAGCGAAAGCAGCAGCCGAAGCCAAGGCCAAGACCGCCGCGTCTCCATTTCCCGCCATCCCGGTGGCCGCGACCTGATCCATGGCCGGAAAACTCGACCAGCTTTTCGTTGCGCTCAAACACTGGGCGGTCGGCTTTTTCCCGGAGGCGTGGCAGCCGCTCGTCTCCATTCTTCTCAGCATTGTTCCCATCATCGCGGTCTTCGGCGGACTGTTCGCCATCACCACCGTCATCGAGCGCAAGGGCCTTGGCCGCATCCAGAATCGGCTTGGTCCAAACCGAGTCGGCATTCCTCTGACGAACATCCGCCTGTTCGGCTTCGGCCAGTTCATCGCCGACGGTATCAAGGCGCTGATCAAGGAAGACGTGGTGCCGCGCGCGGCGGACAAGGTGGTGCATTTCCTCGCGCCCATCGCGCTCGTCGTGCCGGTGCTGCTCGGCTACTCGGTGCTGCCGTTCGGACGCAACATGGTCCCCATCGACCTCGACGCCGGCCTCCTCTTCTTCTTCGCGGTGGGCGCCGGCACCGAGCTGTCGCTCTTCATGGCGGGGTGGGGGAGCCGCAATAAGTATTCGCTGCTCGGCGCGATGCGGGCCATCGCGCAGATGATCTCCTACGAAATGCCATTGGTGCTTTCCGGCCTCGCAGTCGTGATGATTACCGGCACGCTCTCGCTGCCCAAGATCGTCGAGGCGCAGAACGCCTACACCGGCACGATCGCGCACTGGCATGTCTTCACGCCGTGGGGGCTGGCCGGGTTCATCCTCTTCATCATCTCATCGCTGGCCGAGGCGAACCGCTCGCCCTTCGACATGCCGGAGGCCGAGTCGGAAATCATCGCCGGTTACTTCGTCGAATATTCCGGCTTCAAGTTCGCGCTCTTCTTTCTTGGCGAATACCTCGGCATGTTCGCTGTCGCGGGGCTGGGCATCACGCTCTTCCTAGGCGGCTGGACCGCGCCGTTCTCGTGGCTGACGTGGATTCCAAGCTGGGCCTGGTTCATGGGAAAGCTGGTCACGATAGTCGCCGTGTTCATCTGGATTCGCGGCACCGTCCCGCGCCTGCGCGCCGATCAGCTCATGAACTTCGCCTGGAAATTCATGCTGCCGATGGCGCTGCTGAACATCGTCGTCGCCGGCCTCTGGCATTTCACCGGGCGCGAAGGCTGGAACATGATCGTGCGCTGGCTGGTGTGCGCCGGAATCTTGATCGTCCCCTACCTGCTCCTTGGCCGCGCCCTCGAAACGAAATTCGTCAAACGCGTCTATCGCTATGCGAGCTGAGACTCAACCACGGATGGACACGGATGGACACGGATTCGTGAGTCGAGTTCGAGCAGGCAAGCTGAGTTGGAGTCGATTGCTCGCCTTCACCCCGGCCCTCTCCCCCGAGGAGAGAGTGCGCGTCAGCGGTTGCTTTCTTAACGAGGTGGTTCGCCGCGCGCAATCATGCAACAGACGCGGCAAGCATCTTGGCACATCCAGAGACGTCGTTCGCGCTCCCTCTCCTGGGGGAGAGGGCCGGGGTGAGGGCGGACCAACCAACGAATCGACCACAACTTCCGGCAATGGTTTCTCCGTCATCCGTGTCCATCCGTGTCCATCCGTGGTTAAACCATGAACCTTCCCTTCGCCATCCTCGCGGGACTCACGGCCGGCAGCGCCATCGCGGCGGTGTCGTTGCGCAATCTGGTCCACTGCGCGCTCAGTCTGGTCGTCACCTTCGCCGGACTGGCCGCGCTCTTCCTCCAGCTCAACGCCGAGTTCGTCGGCTTCGCGCAAATCCTCGTCTATGTCGGCGCGGTCGCCATCCTCATCGTCTTTGCCATCCTGCTCACGCGCGGCACCGAAAGCCAGCCGCCTCCATCGATCGCTGCCGCCACTCCCTGGGCGATCTCCATCGCCGTGGCCACATTTGTAATGATCGCCGGGGCGATGCTGCAAACCAAGGCCGTGCCACTCGCCAGCATGACCGCAGTTGTGGAAATCGCTGGCCAAAAAATGGAGGTGCCCATCCGTCCAGTCACGAACCCGAAGCCCACCGTGAAAAGCATCGGCGACAAGTTGATGACCGACTATGTCCTCCCGCTCGAAGTCGTGGGGCTGCTTCTCACCGCCGCGATGATCGGCGCCGTCATCATCGCCATGCAGGAGCGCAGGCCCAAGTCACAATGAAACCTCGCCTTCACTTGAAAGGGAGAATGGGTGAAAGGGTGCAGGGGGGAATTCTCCCTTTCTCGCTTTCCCCCCTTCTCCCGCGCTCGCGCCCATGACACCGTTGCACTCCTACCTGCTGCTCTCCGCCGCCCTGTTCAGCATCGGCCTCGCCGGCGCGCTGACGCGGCGCAACGCCATTCTCGTCCTCATCGGCATCGAGCTTATGCTCAACGCGGCGAACCTGAACTTCATCGCCTTCTGGCGCTACAGCCCGAACCCCGAGGCGCTGCACGGCGTGATGTTCGTCATCTTCAGCATCGCCATCGCCGCCGCCGAAGCCGCTGTCGGCCTCGCGCTCATCATCGCGATTTACCGGCACTACAAGACCACGAACCTGGATCAAGTGGATTCGATGAAGGGATAAATGCCAAACGCGGTAACATCTAAAGTTCCACCTCAAACTACGGCACTAGAAGTGACTGTTAGTGGAGCTTGGCTGCCTTCGCCAAAACGCGATTGGCAGGGCTTGATTCAATCTTCGCAAGGTGTGGTTGGCATTTCATTCATTTCAGCAGGTAGCCATACGGAATGGTGTAAATCCGACAGGGGTAACACAGAAGGATTGGAAGCAAGAGTGATGTTGGGGAATTACGACAGCCTCGGATTGGACGTTCAGGTTAATTTTTCAATCGGGAACAATGGGCCTCGCTGGCGAACATTGGTGGAATCCGACACGTATCTTCCAAAGATTTTTGCTTCCAAAACATTTCTAACAGGGAGTTTGATACAGTTTGCAAGGGTGGAGGCTAAACCTCTCATTGAACTAAAGGCACTTTTTTTAGCACGATGCGATGTGAAAGTTGGCCGTAATGGGGTTTGGCATCTGCGAAAGGAGTTCCTTAAATTTTTTCCTGAATCACTTCAGAAGATTTTTACTTACGGACGTTCGGGAGGGTTTGATTCGTAATATGCCCTGGCTCATCCAAAACCTGTGGCTGATTCCCGCGCTGCCGCTGCTGGCGGCGGGGTTGAGCGCGTTGATGAAACGGCCTTCGCGCGCGGCGTCCGCCTCGCTCGCCATCGGGTCGATGGCGCTGGCGTTCTTCCTATCCTGCGCGGCGTTCGTGAAGACGCTGGCCGATCCCGCCGCGCACTTCACCCATAACTTCGACTGGTTCGTGCTCGGCGAAACGACCTTCAGGCTCGGCTGGGTGCTCGACCCGCTCACGGCGGCGATGCTCGTAATGATTACCTTCGTCGGTCTGCTCATCTTCATCTTCAGCGTCGGGTACATGGCGCACGACGACAACTTCACGCGCTTCTTCTGTTTCCTGTCGCTCTTCGCCGCGGCGATGCTTGGCCTCGTCATCGCGAACAACCTGCTGCTGCTCTTCATGTGCTGGGAACTGGTGGGCCTTGCGAGCTATCTGCTGATCGGCTTCTGGTACCAGAAGCCCAGCGCGGCGGCGGCGGCCAAGAAAGCCTTCATCACCACACGCATTGGCGACGTGTTTTTTTTCCTTGGAATCCTGTGGCTAAGTTCAGAGGCAGGCACACTGCTGTTCTACGATGGCGGGGCAGGGTGCCTGGAGCAATCCGCGCTCGCCAAGCTGGTCGTGCAATCGACATGGATCGGCATGGGCGTGAGCACAGCGATTGCGCTGCTGATTTTTTGCGGGGCCATCGGCAAGTCCGGCCAGGTACCGTTGCACGTCTGGCTGCCCGACGCGATGGAAGGTCCGACGCCCGTGAGCGCGCTCATCCACGCCGCGACGATGGTCGCGGCGGGCGTGTTCCTCGTGGCGCGGGTATATCCGCTGATGGCGGTGATGCCGGAGGCGAATGCCCAAGGTCCAATGCCCAAGGTCCAAGTGGCGATGGCAACACAGATCGAAGGCGGTGCCGGAACCGAAACGAATCGAGTCGTCAAGGTGGCGACGAATGTTCCCCCTCTCCCTGAGGGAGAGGGCCGGGGTGAGGGGGAAGGAACTCACGGAAAACATTTGGCGTCCGTTTCCACCGCCCTCCAAGCCGTCACCTGGATCGGCGCCATCACGGCGCTGTTCGCCGCGCTCATCGCCGTCGCGCAGACGGACATCAAGCGCATCCTCGCCTACTCCACGGTGTCGCAGCTCGGCTTCATGTTCATTGGACTCGGCACCGGCGGGGTCGCGGTTGGGATATTTCATCTGCTCACACACGCGTTCTTCAAAGCGCTGCTCTTTCTCGGCTCCGGCTCGGTCATTCACGGTTGCCACGAGGAACAGGACATCCGGCGCATGGGCGGGTTGCGGAAGCTGATGCCCGTGACGTTCGCGACTTACGCCATTGGCATGTTGGCGCTCGCCGGGTTCCCGCTGCTCTTCTCCGGCTTCTGGAGCAAGGACGAAATCCTCCACGCCGCGTGGCTCTGGCAACCGAGCAAGTGGCCGTTCCTGTTGGGCCTCTGCGGCGCGTTCCTCACGGCGTTCTACATGACGCGCCAGATGTGGTTCGTGTTCTTCGGAACGAACCGGAGTGCGGGCGTCCCCGCCCGCAGCAACTCCGAACCAATGGACGCATCCGATTTGCAGGACACGCACGGAACTTCGCACGCTTCTGCGGGCGGGGACGCCCGCACTCCTCACGAAAGCCCGCCGGTAATGACGGTGCCGCTCGGCATTCTCGCGGCCTGCGCGGTTTTCCTGAGCGTCTTCGGCACGCCAGCCTGGCCGTGGTTTCACAGCTATCTCAGCGGACACGCTCCGCACATCGCGCCGTCCATCGAAGTCGGCACCTTGCTCGTCATGCTCGTCTCCGCCATCATCTCCGTGGGCGGCATCTGGCTCGGCTGGAATTTCTACTCGCGTCGCGGGCCCAAGACTGCCGAGGAGCCCGACCCGCTTGAGAAACTTCAACCCGATGTCTTCGCCACGCTGCGAGGCAAGTTCTTCATCGACGAGCTTTACCAGATGTCGGTCATCGCCTGGAATGCCGCCTGTGCTCGCGCCTCGCGCTGGCTCGATGACGTCGTTTGGGATGGCGCGGTCCGCGCCGTATCCTTGGTGGCACTCGGCCTTTCGTGGGTGAACCGCCTCATCGACGAGTTCGTGGTGAACCTCGGTTTCGATCAGGGCTGCGGCGGCCTGCGTCTCGGCGCGCGGTTGCTCTCGCTCTGGCAAAACGGTCAGGTGCAGCGCTACCTGCGGTTCATCGCGCTTGGGCTTGTCCTGCTCGGCGTGATTTTTATCTGGGGGTGTAAATGAACAGCCTGCCTCTGCTGACCCTGCTCACGCTGACACCGCTTGTCGGCGCGGCGGTGATTGCCGGACTCGATCCCAAACATCGCTCACTGGCGCGTGGACTTGGACTTTTCTTCAACCTGCTCGCGTTCAGCCTGGCCGCGACGTTGTGGGCGAACTTCAATGTTGCGTCGGGCGAACTTCAATTCGTCGAACGCCACGATTGGATTCCGTCGGTCGGCGTCCAGTATTTCCTCGGCGTTGACGGCATGGGCTTGCTGATGGTGCTGCTGACGGCGCTCATCGTGCCGTTTGGCCTCCTTGCTTCTGGTAGGAGCCGACGTGAGGAGGCTCAAACTTCTGGGACCAAGATTGATCAGAGCCTCCTTACGTCGGCTCCTACGGAGCAATTGAATGCACCTGCGTTCGTCTCACTCCTGCTCTTTCTGCAAGCCGGGCTGTTCGGTGCGTTCACGGCGCTGAACTTCATCCACTGGTTTGTCTTCTACGAACTCACGCTCGTGCCGGCGTATTTCCTGATCAAACTCTGGGGTGGCTCGCAGCGGTCATCAGCGGCGAATCAGTTCTTCATCTATACGATGGTCGGCAGCGTCACGTTGCTGCTCTCGATGCTTGCCGTGTATCTCGTCACCGGAAGCTTCGACCTCATCGCGCTCGCGGAGAAGGGACGGACTGGCGAACTCGCGTCACTGTTCAACGTCCGCATCGCCGGCTGGTATGGCCTCTCGCCGCGCACGCTGGCGCTGGTGATTTTCTTCGGCGCGTTCCTCGGCTTCGCGGTCAAGGTGCCGGTCTGGCCCTTCCATACCTGGCTGCCGGCGACCTACGCCGAGGCGCCCACAGGCGTTTCGATGGTGCTCACCGGCGTGATGTCGAAGATGGGGGTGTATGGCTTCCTGCGCATCCTGCTCCCGATTTTTCCGAACGAGATGCAAATCATGCTCACGCCGCTGCTCTGGCTGGCGGTGGCGACCATCGTCTTCAGCGCCTGGGCGGCGATGATGCAGCGCGACCTCAAGCGCATCGTGGCCTACTCCTCCATCAACCATCTCGGCTACTGTTTGCTCGGCGTGTTTGCCGTCGCGAGTTTCACCGGCAGCGATCCGAAATGGACCACCGAGAAGACCGCCGCGCTCAATGGCGTGCTGCTGCAAATGTTCAACCACGGCATCACCGCCGCCGCGCTCTTCTACTTCGTTGGTCTCATCGAGCAACGCGCCGGACGGCGCGGTCTCGGCGATTTCGGCGGCTTGCGCAAAGTGGCGCCCGTGTTCTGCGGCTTGATGGGCATCGCGATGTTCGCCTCGCTGGGATTGCCCGGCTTGAACGGCTTCATTGGCGAGTTCCTGATCTTCAAAGGCGTCTTCCCGCTGGCGAAATGGGCAGCGGCTTTCTCCGTCATCGGCCTGCTCGTCACGGCCATCTTTCTGCTGACCATATTGCAGCGAGTCTGGAGCGGTCCGTTGGCGGAGCAAGGCAAGGCGTTTCCCGACCTGACCATGAAGGAACGCCTCATCGTGCTGCCCGCCATCGCGCTGATGTTTGTGCTTGGCGTCTGGCCGCAACTCATCCTCGGCGCCATCAACAACACCGTGTTGCAAATGGTGGAGGGGTTGAAGTTGTGAACGCCCCCGCTGCGCAAAAGGAGAAAGCGAAGCTCAGAGCCAGCCTGAAATCGTTTGTCGGCGGTCTGACACAGCATGTTTCCACGGACGACAATCAATGGACGGTCAAAGGCTTCATCGACGTTTACAAAAACGTCTATACCATCTCGGCCGACACGAAGATCGTGTCAAAGATTTTGGAGATTCATCTCTTCCCGAAAATTCTTGAGTTTGCCAAGACCAATGGATTCAAGCTCGTTCTCACCGATCACCAGAATTACTACCCAGACATTTCGTTCGTTAGTGAGGCCAGGCCAGAATTGAAGTTCGCACTCGATCTAAAAACAACGTATCGCTCGGAAGACAAACCTGAATTCTGCAACGGCTTCACGCTCGGCTCGCACGGCGAGTATTTCATCAATCGAACGAGCCGAAAGAACATCCAATTCCCCTACGCGGAGTATGCTGGGCACTTCTGCCTCGGAACCATCTACACACGGGCGCTGACCGAGAAGTTGGTGGAGACACGAGTGAGACAAATCAGCGAGTTGCGTCCCATTGTTTCCGTAGTTCGCGACTTCCAGTTCTTCGTCTGTGAGAAATGGGAGATTGCGTCCGACCGCAGCGGCAGCGGCAACACGGCTAACATTGGCAGTATTACCAAAATTGAAGACATCTTGAATGGCAACGGCATGTTCAAGAATCTTGGTGAGAAATGGTTCGACGACTATTGGATGAACTACGGGAAAATCACGCTGCCGGAGACAGGGAAAAAGATTACGAAGCTCGCGGACTATCTCGCCTATCGAGGCCAGGACACAAAGCTGTTGAACCCGCGTGCGAAGACAACGAGGAGGAAGACGTGAGCAAAGTGTTCGTTCCTCCCATCAAGTGCCAGGGCATCAAGACGAAGTTGGCCGAATGGATTCTTGCGCAAGTGACCTTCGCTGACGACGGTTGCTGGATTGAACCGTTCATGGGGTCGGGCGTCATTGGGTTTAACCTCCGGCCCAAGAGCGCCATTTTTGCGGACAAGAATCCGCACCTCATCAGGTTTTATCGCGCGATTCAGTCGGGTGAAATCACGCCAGCCAGGGCGAAGGTCTTTTTAGAATCAGAGGGCGCAAAACTGAGCAACGCTGGACAGTCGCACTTCAATGCGGTGCGCGCGCGGTTCAATAAGGAAGGGAGTCCTTGGGATTTTCTTTTTCTGAATCGTTCCTGCTTCAATGGCATCATCCGCTTCAACAGCAAGGGCGGATTCAACACGCCGTACGGGCACAAACCGGAAAGATTTGCCCAAGCCTACGTCACGAAAATCGTCAACCAAATCGATTACGTCAGCAAAGCGATGCGGAACAGTCACTGGGAATTTGTTTGCGCTGACTTCCGCGACATCATCAATCGGGCGACAAAGAACGACCTGATTTACTGCGACCCTCCTTACCTTGGGCGCCATGTGGACTACTTCGATTCCTGGCGCGAAGTCGACGAACGGGATTTGGCCGCGTTGCTGGCGAAGACGAAAGCGCTCTTCATCATCTCGACATGGCATAGCAATCAGTATCGGAAGAACACATCACTCAAAAAATTCTGGAGCGACTTCACGATGCTGACCCGCGAACACTTTTATCACGTCGGCGGAAAGGAAGAAAATCGCAACCCGATGCTGGAAGCGTTGGTGATGAATTTCGAGCCGGGTGTTTCCGCGACTGACTTTGAGAGTTCGAGAGAAGTGAAGCAGTTGGCTTTGATGGAAAAGCCGGTTCGCTATCGCGTGACCACATCCGTTTCGACCAGTCGGCGACACGCAATCAAATCAAAATGTTAGCCTGGACCATCTACATTTCCTTCCTCGGTGTCGCAGTGCTGCTGGCGCTCAAGCCGGATGACGCACGTGGGGCGCGCATCGTGGCGATGCTGGCGAGCGTGACGGGATTGCTCGTCGCGCTGGCGGGCGCGCTGCAATACAGCACCGACGCCGGACTCGTAACGGTCGCGGACAAGCCGTGGATTCCACAACTGAGCATCCGTTACACTCTCGCCGTGGACGGCATCAGCCTCACGCTGCTGGTGCTCACGGGCATTGCGGCGGTGGTGGGCGTGCTGTTCTCGTGGAACATCGAGCACCGGACGAAGGAGTTCTTCGCGTTTTACCTCGCGCTCATCGGCGGCGTGTACGGCGTGTTCCTCAGCTTCGATTTGTTTCTGCTCTTCGTGTTCTACGAGCTGGCCATCGTGCCGAAGTATTTTCTCATCGCGATCTGGGGTTCAACCAACCGCGAATACGGCGCGATGAAGCTGGCGCTCTACTCGTTCGTCGGCAGCACGATGGTGCTTATCGGATTGCTCGCGGCGTACGTGACGGCGGGAGGCAACACGTTCAACCTGGTCGAACTGGCGAAGTTCCCGTTCCCGCGCGAATTCCAGATGTGGGCGTTCCCGCTGGTGTTTGTGGGCTTCGCAATCCTCGCCGGCCTGTGGCCGTTTCACACCTGGGCGCCGACGGGCCATGTGGCCGCGCCAACCGCGGCGTCGATGCTGCTGGCCGGCGTCATCATGAAGCTCGGCGCGTACGGCTGTCTGCGCGTGGCGATGGTGCTGTTCCCGCTCGGCCTCGGCGAATGGGAGCACGCGGTGCTCGGCCTGAGTTCGTGGCGCGAAGTGTTCGGGCTGCTGGCGGTCATCGGCATCGTGTACGGCGCGATGGTGGCGCTGGTGCAGAAGGATTTTAAATTCGTCATCGGCTACTCGAGCGTGAGCCACATGGGCTTTGTATTGCTCGGCCTGATGACACTCACGACAATCGGCCTGAGCGGCGCGGTGTTGCAAATGTTTTCGCACGGCATCATCGCGGGACTGTTGTTCGCGGTCGTCGGGCGAATGGTCTATGACCGCACGCACACGCGCGTGCTCGACGAACTGGAAACGATGCGCTTGAGCAAAGTGATTCCGTTTGCCGCGGTGACGTTCGTCGTCGCCGGTCTGGCGTCGATGGGGATGCCGGGTTTCAGCGGGTTCGTGGCGGAGTTGCAGGTGCTCATCGGCGCGTGGAAGGCGTTCCCGACCTTTGCCGTGTTCGGAGGATTGGGCGTGCTTATCGGCGTGGCTTACACGCTCCGCGCGATCCAGAAAGCGTTTTTCTCCGGCGAAGATGCGCCAATGAACAATCACCCCACCGAGCACGAGCCTAAATTCAATCCCATTTCAACGCCGGAACGCGTCGGCGCGGCACTGCTCATCGCCATCACGCTGCTCATCGGTTTGTATCCCAAACTCCTACTCGACCTGATCGTGCCAGCGCTCAATTCACCGCTCATGTCGGGCATCCTAAAAGTTGGCGCGCCATGAATTACTCCGAACTGCTCGCCTTCATCGTCCCTGAAACGCTCCTGGTCCTGGCTGCTCTGGGAGCATTGCTCATCGATCTAACTACGATGCGCGGCCGGCCGCTCAACGAGCGCATGAAGTGGGCGATGGGGCTGTCGTGCCTCGGCTGCGGCGTCGCCGCTGCGGCGTGTTTCTTGGGGGCGGAGACGACGCCGACGGGCTATCTGGATGGGATGTTCGTCTTCAACCCGCTCACGCGGCTCGTCAAAATTGTCATCCTGCTGCTCACGGCGATCACCGCGATCCTTTCGGTGGATTCCAAATTTACCGAACACGTCGGCGAATACTTTGCGCTGCTGTTGCTGGCGACCGTGGGGATGATGTTCCTCGTCAGCTCGGAAAATATTCTGCTCATCTTCATCTCGCTGGAACTGTTGAGCCTTTGCCTGTATGTGATGACGGCGTTCAACAAGCAGAACATCCAGTCGGCGGAAGCGGCCTTGAAGTACTTCCTCTTCGGCGGAATGGCAGCGGCATTTTTGTTGTTCGGTTTGAGTTTGGTTTACGGCCTGTCGGGCGAAATCAACCTCACCAAGATTGCGGCGAAGATTGCGGGTCCGAAATTGGATCCTCTGCTCGTGCTGGCGCTGTTGATGGTGGTGATCGGCTTTGGTTTCAAAGTCGCCGCCGTGCCGTTTCATCTCTGGGCACCGGATACGTATCAAGGAGCTCCCCTGCCGAGCGCAGCGTTCATCGCGAGCGGCTCGAAGGTCGCCAGCTTTTTCATTCTGGCGAAAGTGATGATAGTTGGTTTTGCGGGCGCGGAAGGCAGCGGCGCGTGGCGCGGCTACCTGCAAGGCTGGATGCCCGTCCTCGCGCTCGTCGCGGCGTTGTCCGTCGTGCTCGGCAACCTCGCCGCCATCGCGCAGACCAGCGTGCGGCGGCTCCTCGCCTATTCCGCGATCGCGCAGGCGGGTTACATCCTCATCGGCCTGCTCGCCAATCAGCGCGCCGACGGCCTGGCTTCGGTGCTATACTACGTGACGACTTACGCGCTGACGACGCTCGGCGCGTTCGGCGTCGTCGCGGTCGTGCAAGAGCGCACGGGCGATGACAAACTTTCGGCGTTTGCCGGCTTGAGCCGACGCGCGCCGCTGGTTTCATTTTGCATGATGATTTTTCTGCTGTCGCTCGCCGGCATTCCGCCGCTGGCCGGGTTCTTCGGGAAATTTTTCCTGTTCAAATCCGCGCTGTTTATTCAAGGCGCGGCCCAACCACTCGGCCTGCTGTGGCTCGTGATTCTCGCGCTCGCGATGAGCGCCGTGTCGCTCTACTACTACCTGCAAGTGCTCAAACAAATTTACGTCATCGAAGCGCCGACCGGCGCGGAATCGGCGAAAGTGACGCCACTCGCGCGAACGATTTTGCTGCTGCTCGCGCTGGCCATCGTAATCCTCGGCAGCGCGCCAAACCTTTTGCTCGAACCGTTGACCTCAGCCATCAAAGCCGCCGGGTTTTAACCGCGCTCGAACCCGTCACCTTCCCCGCAGCAGCACAACGAGACACGTCCGAAATTGCTGGCCAAACCCGGCGCGGTTGCTAATTCTGCTCCATCATGAAACCAGCCTCTTTGCTTCTCCTGCTGCTATTTTCCGCCGCGCCGCTTCCCGGCGCTGACACGACTTTCCCGACGCTGCCGCTCGGCGCCACCGCGCCCGATTTCAAATTGCCCGGCATCGATGGCCGGAATTATTCGCTCAAGGATTTTTCCAAAGCGAAAGTTCTCGTCGTGCTGTTCACCTGCACCCATTGCCCGACCGCGCAGTATTACGAGGAGCGCGTCAAGCAGCTCGTCTCTGACTACAAGAGCAAAGGCGTGACGCTCGTCGCCATCAATCCGAATGATCCCAAATCCGTGCGGCTGGACGAGTTGGGCTACACGGATTTGAGCGACTCGTTCGCCGAAATGAAGATCCGCGCCAAGCACAAGCAGTTCAATTTCCCCTACCTCTACGATGGCGACAAAGAGGAGGTTTCGCGCGCGTACGGGCCGGTTGCCACACCCCACGCGTTCGTCTTCGATGCCACGCACAAGCTCCGTTACGCCGGCCGCATTGACGATGATGAACGCGGCGACAATATCAAGTCGCGCGATTTGCGGGACGCGCTGGACGCGTTGCTGGCGGGACGCGAGGTCGCGGTCAAACAAACCAAAGTCTTTGGCTGCTCCGTCAAATGGGCGGGCAAGGCGGACGCGAACCAGCGCTACATGGAGAAGCTCGCGGCGGAGCCGGTTTCCGTCGAGTTGGCCGACGCCGACGCGCTCAAGGCGTTGCGCAAAAATGATTCCGGCAAACTGCGGCTGGTGAATTTTTGGGCGACGTGGTGCGGCCCGTGCCTGACCGAGTTTCCCGATCTCGTCGAAATCAACCGCATGTATCGGCATCGCGCGTTCGAGATGGTGACGGTGTCCGCCAATTATCCCGACGAGCAGAAGGAAGTGCTCGCGGTGCTCAAGAAGAAGCAGTCGTCCGGCAAGAACCTCCTCTTCGGCTCGCGCGAAAAATACAAACTTATCGAAGCATTCGACGGCGCGTGGAGTGGCGCGCTCCCCTACACCGCGCTCATCAGCCCGACCGGCGAAATTCTTTACAAGACCGAAGGCGCCATCGACCCGCTCGAACTGAAGCGACTGATCGTCAAATCGCTCAAAGAAGATCGTTTCAAATAGTTCCGCTTTGAGTCATTTGCGAGGCAGTTCGAACGAAACACTGCGGTTCGTTGGAGCCACCGCCAAATCATTCGCTTCCCTTGCCGGTGCCAATTTTGTTACGTTCGGACATGGCTTTTACCAAATTAGGGCTTTCACCGGAAGTCCTCGAAGGCGTGCAGGCAATGGGCTACGTCGAGCCGACGCCGATTCAACTGCGCGCGATTCCGCTCATCCTGGCGGGCACGGACGTCATCGGCAGCGCGCAGACCGGCACCGGCAAAACCGCCGCGTTCGCGCTGCCCATCCTGACGAAACTTCAGCACCACGCGACGACGCCGCGAGTTTTGATCCTCGAACCGACGCGCGAACTGGCCGCGCAAGTCGAAACGGCCGTCCGTGATTTTTGCCGTTTCACCGACCTGCGCGTCGCCGTGATGTACGGTGGCGTCGGCTACGGGGCACAGCGGGAAGCGCTGCGCACGGGCGTGGACATCCTGGTCGCAACTCCCGGCCGCCTGCTCGATCACCTCGGCCAGGGAACCTGCCGTCTCGATCACATTAAATACCTCGTGCTCGACGAGGCGGATCGCATGTTGGACATGGGCTTCCTGCCCGACGTGCGCCGCATCGTGGAGAAATGCCCGCGCCAACGACATACTTCGCTTTTCTCCGCCACCATCCCGCCCGAGATCGGGACGCTCATTAACTGGGCCATGCATACGCCCGAGACGATTGAAATCGGCGCGCGCCGAACGCCGGCGGAAACAGTGAAGCACGTCATCTACCCCGTCGCGGATTCACAGAAATCCGATCTGCTCCGCGAGCTGCTGGAAAAAGTTCATTACGACTCCGTCATCATTTTCTGCCGGACGAAACATCGTGCCGATCGCATCGCGCACATGTTGAAGAAGAACAATCACGCCGTCGCCGTGTTGCACTCGAACCGCACGCAACGCGAGCGCGAGCAGGCGCTGCGCGGATTTCGCGACGGACGCTTTGAGGTGCTCGTCGCCACGGACATCGCGGCGCGTGGCCTGGACATCGCCAATGTGAGCCACGTCATCAACTACGATGTGCCGCAACATCCCGAAGACTACGTGCATCGTATCGGACGGACGGGGCGTGCCGAGGCCAGCGGCGATGCCTTCACGTTGATGGTGCTGGAGGACGTGACTCACGTCCAAGCCATCGAGCGCTTCATCAGCCAGAAAATTGAACGCACCAAACTGGAAGGGTTCAATTACTCCTACACGATCCTGTTCGACGAAAGCAAACACGGCGACCTCGCCGCGCGTCACCGCAGCATTCGCGCTGTGCGCATCTCGGGCGGATATTATTTCGGCCCCGCCAAGCGTCGGCGGCGCTGAGAAACGCAACGCTTCGTCGCATTGTGCTGGTGCCTGCGCGCGTAGAATTGTTTTTTAAGCCGCCGCAAAAACTCATAACCATTGCCGCTCCACTATGAAATTCAAAACCGGCGTTTACCTCCTCAGCTTGGCGTTGGTCTCCTTGATCGCGACGGGTTGCGCGGCTGTTTTAATCGGCGGTGGCGTGGCCGCCGGTGTTGGCACCGTGGCCTACGTGCGCGGAGAACTGAAAACCACCGAGTCCGTGCCACTCGCTCGCGCTTGGAGCGCTTCGCTGGCGGCGGTCAAGGATCTCCAGTTCCTTGTGCTGGAAAAGCAGAAAGACGGCTTGAACGGCCGCATCACTGCCCGCGGCGCGGACGACAAAAAAATTCAGATCGCATTAAAAATGCTCAACGAGAAAACGACTGAAATCAGGATTCGCGTTGGCACATTCGGAGATGAAACCCAGTCCCGATTGATCCTTGACCGGCTTAAGAAACATTTTTGAACGCGGAAAAGCCGACGCTTCGCCGCTTCAGTTCAAGTCGCCAAGAGTGTAGTTTTTAGAGCGAAGAAATTCGACCGTCACCGTTTTCTCGCGTAGCGCGCGCAGACTGAGAGCGTCGTGACGTTTCGCCAGGCGCACGCCCGCTTCATCCGTTACCAACGGGCAGTGAAAAAAATCCGGCGCTGCCAGACCCAGCGCACGATAGAGTAAAAGTTGTCGCGCCGTTGAGAGCAGTAAATCTGCGCCGCGCACGACCTCGGTAATTTGCATGGCCGCGTCGTCCACCACGACGGCGAGTTGATACGACGGCAGGTCGTCATGCTGCCAGATGACGAAATCGCCGAAGTCTTTTCCCGCGACGAATTGCTGCGAACCGAATTGGCCATCGACGAACGAAATTGTTTCACCGTCAGGAACGCGAAAGCGCCAGTTGCATGCGGAACGCGAAGTGCGGGATGTGGAGTGTGGCAGAGCGCCCGGCAATTCCAGATTCCGATCTCCGCGTTCCGCACTCGGCCGGCACGTGCCGGGATAAATCGGCTCATCGTCCGGCTGATGCGGCGCCTGCAAAGCGCGCAGCACATCCTGCCGCGAACAACGGCAAGGATAAACAAAGCCTCCGGTGCGCAATTTCTCAAAGGCTGCCGAATAAAACTCGCGCCGCTCGGTTTGATTGTACGGGCCGAACGGGCCGCCGCAATCCGGCCCTTCCTGCCACTCGATCCCCAGCCAGCGCAAGTCTTCCAATATCGCCGGCACGAAATCTTGTTTGCATCGCGCGACATCCAGGTTCTCATTGCGCAACACCAACGTCCCGCGGCGCGCGCGCGCCCGCTCCGCCGCAATCCAAAACGTGCGCGCGTGGCCGAGGTGCAAATGGCCCGTCGGCGACGGGGCAAGGCGTCCGCGATAAATTGGTGAATTCATTTCTTAATCGGCGTTCACCAGACACTTTCTCAAAATGGCTCGTCTGGATTTTCCGCCAGCCACTCGCGCAAACCCGGCAAGCGAAACGAAAGTTCGCGCTGAACTTTGGCGCAGTTGAGCGATGTATCCGGTGGACGCGGCGCGCCCGGGTAGTTTTTCAACGAACCCGCTTCGACGACTGGATTCAATTGCGGCCAGCGCGCCGCCACGAGTTGACCGATCTCAAAGCGTGACAACCGTTCGCTGCCGGCGATGTGAAACAATCCGGTCAATTGTTTCGCGACTAATTCCCACACGGCACGCGCGGTCACAACCGCCGGCAGCGGCGAGCGGAACTCATCGGCAAACAAACTCAGCCGGCGGCCTTCTCGCCATCCGCGGCGCAACTCTTCGTTGAAACCACGGTCGCCCGTGGGCGACGTGCCACCGTTCAGCGACGCGCGGATGACAGTGTGCCGCGGGTTCGCGAGCACGATGCGCTCGGCCGCGACTTTGGTTTCCGCATAAACGCTCAACGGATTCGTCTTCGCGGTTTCATCGTAGTTGCCTTGTCGTCCGTCGAAAACGAGATCCGTCGAGAAGAAAATAAATTGCGTTTTAGCCGCCAACTCCGCCAAGCATCTGGTGACATCGACATTTATTTTTCGCGCGACCGCAGGCTCCGCCTGGCAGGCGGGGCTTTTGCTCAACGCAGCGCAGTGAATTACGGCCTGCGGACTCTGGTCGCGAAACGCCTGCCGCACCGCCGCAAGATCGGTGAGTTCCAGTTGCCCGCGCGTGAAACCGATGACTTGAAACTCCGGCGCAAACTTCGTGGCAGTCCGCACCAAGTAACTGCCTATGAGTCCGCCCGCTCCTGTCACCCAAACGACCGGAGCCGCCATACTACAATTCAAGCTCCATTTGCTTGTTTCGCGTCTTTCGTTTTGCTTTGCCGTTGAGCATCAGGTTGTCGCTTTGGGCCGAATCCCGGCAACGATACATTCAGAGGGTGGGGTCACGGCAGAGCCTTGGCGCGATAAAACCGGGCCTTTGAATCGATCACATTCGTAGCTGTAAACTGAGCTTCACCGATCTCGTTGGTTAACGTAGTCAGGGGTTCCCAAGCGCTCCAATTCGTAGTCCCTTCAATGAGGTATTTGCGGCCGCGTTCACCGGTAAAAAATATCGGCAGAGCTGTGTAAGAGCCAGACGCCACGGACAACATTGGCGGTCGCAGTTCGAGATAATAATCACTGGCATCTTTGGTGAATTGCTTCGAGAAAGTTTCTCCGGTCGGCGACTTGAACTCCGCGAGGAATCGGCCTTTCACCTTTCCCAAGGAAGGAGCAGTAAAAGCTCCGTTGATTACGTTCACGACCACCGGAGTCGTTTGACCGTCCAGCGCCGTGATGGCGACTGTTCCCGCATCAAAATTAGCGACAACTCCAAACACACCTGTCGTCACACCAAAGACTGTGAGAGCGGCATTCGTGACCGTTCCAACCGGGGACGCAGCCCAGGCGACTACCTTGATTCGTCCGCTGTAGGTTGCCGGCATTGCACTCAGAGTGCCGTTCAACCAGCCAAACGCCGTGGTCACTTTGCTGCCGCTCAGGAGAACCTCATTGCGGTAATCAAACACAGTCCAATGAATCACGGCGTTGGGCTGCATAATTTCGGCTCCAGAAGAATCTCTTAAGAAGTAGTCAATAGTGGACTGGTTGCTTCTTTGGAAAAGAAAATATCCCTGTGGAGGATCAGTGTGGAACACCCCTTGTTCATGGTACCAACTGAGAAAATCCCGTCCTTCGACCGTTGCTTGGACGCTCGCGGCAATCGACAGCAATTTCGATTCGGTCCATTGAGTCGCGGAATCGGCCAGCGAACTTGCATACAGCTTGCAGTTGAAAAGCCGCAGAAAATCTGGATTCTCAATCAGGCATTTCGCCCAGGCGTATCCGGCTAATTGATAGCGCATGAGCTCGCCGACATAGTCATCCGAAAGTCCCCAACCGATCACCGACCAGTTCAGGCCCTCGTAGTAAATATCATACGTATAGCTGTGGTTTTCATCCCAATGAACGTAAGCGGGCAGGCGATCGAAAACTTCCACTTCCGCCGCTCGGGTCATGCCTTCGGTAAAACTCTTCTGGGGAAGCACGATATCGTCCGCAAAGGCGTGGAGCATTTCATGACAGACGAGCGTTGAGGAATTGGTCCCTCGCAGCACCAGTTCATTCAAGGAGGGATTGTAATATCCACTGACCGTGCTGTTCGTATCCTTCCGCAGATTGATCGTGATATTAAAAAAGGGATTTCCCCACACCGACTTCGCTACGGGATAGAAGTCCTGCAACCAGGCGCTCAAGGTTGCCTGCTCGTTGGTGCTCCAGGGAGAGGCGGACGAATTAAAAGAGAACACCAACTCATTCGTGGAGCAAGTTGGCATTGATGCCTTTGCGCGTTTGCCGAGTTGATGTTGGGCTGCTTCGCGGTCAGGCAGGATCGGCACGCCCGCCTCATCAGTGAAGACCACGATGACATCTGCGGCGGGCTCAATCAGCGAAGTGATCCCATCGAGCCTCAACTGTTCGCTGGAGAAAAAGTGCAGGCGCTCCTTCAACACCTCGTCAGCAGTCACAACTTCCCTGCGGGATAAATCAGACGGGATCTGAATGTAGCGGATCTGATTCAACCGGCCATCAAGATATTTTTGAGCAACCAAGCTGGCTCCAGCGAGAATCGTTGCCTCGCTGGTAAACAACATGATCACGGTACCGACCACAAAAGCCCTGGATGCCATAAAAATTCCGTTCGATTCGGATGCTACATCCAAACGGCTCAAAAAGTCGAGACGCGTAGTTGTTCCCGACCTCGCGCGCGGCCAGCCAAAAAGCCTGATCGCTTATTTTAGATTCGCTGGATTCAGTGGCTTCAGATCCTTCGGCACGAACAACCCATTTTTGCGAATCAACTCGCCGTCGAACCACACTTCGCCTCCGCCCCATTCGGGCCGCTGGATGAGCACCATGTCCCAATGCACCGCCGAGCGGTTGCCATTGTCGCAATCTTCGTATGCCTGCCCGGGCGTGAAGTGCAGCGAGCCGGCGATTTTTTCGTCGAACAGGATGTCGCACATCGGCTTCTCGATGTACGGATTGAAGCCAAGCGAGAATTCGCCGACGTAACGCGCGCCTGGATCCGTGTCGAGAATTTCGTTCAGCCGTTTCGTGTTGCTGCCGCTCGCTTCGGTGATCTTGCCGTCCTTGAATTCGAGCCGGATGTTGTCGAACTCCGTGCCGGAGTAAATCGTCGGCGTGTTGAACTGGATGTAGCCGTTGACAGTGTTTTTCACCGGACACGAAAAAACTTCGCCGTCGGGAATGTTGCGATCACCTTTGCACATCTTCGCGCCAATACCTTTGATGCTGAAAGTGAGATCGGTGCCGGGGCCGCGCAGATGCACCCTGTCCGCCGCGCGCATCCGCTTTTCCAACGGAATCATCGCGCGCGCCAGCCTGCGATAATCCATCGTGCAAACGCGGAAATACAAATCCTCGAAAGCCTCGGTGCTCATGCCGGCGGCTTGCGCCATGCTCGGCGAAGGCCAGCGCAGCACGACCCAGCGCGTCTTGTTCACGCGATAGTTCAGGACGGGCCGAAGCACGCGTGCATACATGGCGAGCTGGCCGCTCGGCACGTCGGAATTTTCGGTGGCGTTGTGGCTGCCGCGAATCGCGATGTAAGCCTGCACCCGTTTCATGCGAAACATTTCCACTTCACGAAGCAACGTGGCGTGCTGCTCGTCGGTGCCGCGCAAAATTTCACGCGTGAGCCGGCTGTGGCGCGCCTCGACCAGCGGCGTCGCCCCGGCCGCACGCACGGCGCGAATGAGTTCGACGCCGAATTCGTCCGGCACGTCGATCAAATCGAGCAACGCGCGATCGCCCTTGCGGAGTTGAGTTGAGTATTCGACAAGCAAGCGGGCCAGCTTGGTGTAGCGCGGGTCGGTCATAATTTTGAAGGCCGACGCTAAACAGCGCGACGAGGCAGGTCGAGCGCAAACGCCCACGGAACTGGCCGCGCAGAATCCAGCGGCGGCGGCCACGCCAGCGGCAAAACAAAAAGCGCAAAGTGGAATCACTTTGCGCTTAAAATCGGGGCGGATCGTCAACTCAGGTGAGTTGAATCTTGTCGCCTTTTTTCAGGGTCACCAGGGCTTTCTTCCAATCGGGCGCTTTGCCCGCGGCCGCCGTGCGTTGCCGGCGTTTCTTGCCGGTGACCCGCAGGGTGTTCACGCGGAGAACCTTCACATTGAAGAGTTCCTGCACTGCCTGCCGAATCTCAATCTTGTTGGCCCGTCGGTCGGCGACCACCGTGTATTGATTGAACTTTTCGCCCTGCGTCGTTCCCTTTTCGGTCACGCGAACGGTTTTGATAATTTCAAAGGCATTCATGTCAAAATGATTACTTGGCGAGCCGCTGCTCGATCTGGTCGAACGCGCCGCGCGTAATGACCAATTTGTCGCTGCGCAAAACCTGGTAAGTGTTCAAGTCGTCGCCCGTGGTGACGTCCACGTAGTTCACGTTGCGAGAAGCAAGTTTCAGATTTTGATCCAGGCTCGCCACGACCACCAAAGTGGTGCCGGTAAGTTGCAAAGCAGACAGGACGCCCAGGAATTCCTTGGTCTTGGGAGCGGCCAGCTTGAGATCGTCCACCGCAATAACGTCCCCGGCGTGCATCCGTTCGCTGAGCGCTTTGCGCAAGGCCAGTTGCCTGGTTTTTTTGGAAACTTTTTTTGTAAAATCACGCGGCTTCGGACCAAACACCACTCCACCACCGCGCCATAGCGGCGACCGGAAGGAACCCGCCCGCGCGCGACCGGTGCCTTTCTGTCGCCAGGGTTTTTTGTTGGTGCCGGCGACTTCGCCCACAGTCTTGGTGCAGGCGGTACCCCGACGCTGGGCAGCGTTGTAAGCGACCACCACATCGTGGACGGCCTGAGTGCCTTTGCCGTTTTCGATCAGCGGGAATTTTATTTCAAATTCGCCTTGATCGGTTCCCTTAATGTCTTTGACGGTAAGCTTCATGTTGGTTGCCCCTGACTATTTAGATTTTGCCGCAGTCTTCGGGTTCTTTTTCGACTCGCGGATGATGACGTAGTCCCCTTCGGCGCCGGGCAGCGAGCCTTTGATGAGCAACACGTTGTCGCCTTCACGCACCTGAACGATTTCCAGGTTCTGGACGGTGCGTTGAACCTGGCCCATGTGGCCGGGCATGCGCTGCCCGCGGTTGACCGTGCCGGGGAACAAGCGGCAGCCAATGGCACCCGAGCGGCGATGCCAGCCTTTGGCGCCATGCGTCATGTCGCCGCCACGGAATCCATGCCGCTTCATGACGCCTTCAAAACCGCGGCCCTTGGTCACGCCGATCGCATCGATGAAGTCTCCCTGCGCAAACACGTTCACGCTGAGGACATCGCCGGGTTTGACCGCGAGCGAAAAATCACGAAATTCGCGAATACGCTTCACCGCCGCGCCGTTGTGTTTCTTGATGTGCCCGAGCAAAGCTTTGGTGAGGCGCTGCTCCTTCTGATCGTCGAAGCCAAGCTGCACCGCATTGTAACCATCTTTGCCCGCCTGAGTCTTCACTTGCATGACCCGGTTCGGCCCGGCCAGCACAACCGTAACCGGCACGGCATTGCCCTTCGCGTCGTAAACGCGCGTGTGACCCAATTTTTTTCCAATCAATGCAATCATAACCTCAAATTTTGATGGTGATGTCCACGCCCGCCGGCAGGTTCAATTTCTTGAGTTCATCCACGGTTTTGGCCGTGGGATCCAGAATGTCGAGCAGACGTTTATGGGTTCGTTGTTCAAAAGTCTCCTGTGATTTTTTGTCGGCGTGCGGAGAACGTAGAACGGTGAACCGTTCGACGCGCGTCGGCAGCGGGATTGGCCCCGCGACGCGGGCACCGGTGCGCTTTACGGTTTCCACGATGTCGTGCGCCGATTGATCGATCACGCGGTGGTCGTAAGCTTTAAGTCGTATGCGAATGCGTTGTCCAGCCATAACAAAGAACAGGTATCAAGGTTTAAGTTTAGGTTCGTGCCGCCGGTTTTGATTTGGCGGTGTCCAAAATTTGCGTGAGCACGCTGTTGGGCACTTGCTCGAAAGTGAGCGGCTCCATTGAGTAGGAAGCGCGGCCTTTCGACAGCGAGCGAATGGCCGTCGCGTAGCCGAACATTTCCGCCAGCGGCACGTGTGCGTTGAGAATGGTCTGTCCAGCCTTCGCGTCAATGCCAATGATCGTGCCGCGCCGCCGGTTGATGTCGCCCAGCAGATCGCCCTGATATTCGTCGGGCGTGGTGACTTCCACTTTCATGAGCGGTTCGAGCAGGATTGGGTTCGCCTTCTTGAAGGCGTCCTTCAGCGCGAAAATGCCGGCCATTTTGAAAGCCAACTCATTCGAGTCCACTTCATGGAAGGAGCCGTCCACGATGGCGACTTTAACGTCGATAACTTGGTAACCCGCGTAAACACCGCCACGAATGGCTTCTTCGACACCGTCGATGACGGCCGGGATGTATTCCTTGGGAATTGTCCCGCCAACAATTTTGTTGAGCACCTCGATGCCTTTGCCCTTCTCGTTCGGTTCGAGCGTGATGCATGCGTGGCCATATTGACCACGACCACCGGACTGGCGGATGAATTTGCCCTCGCCTTCCGCGCTCTTGGTAATCGTTTCGCGATAAGCAATCTGCGGCGCGCCGACGTTCGCTTCGACTTTGAATTCGCGTTTGAGGCGGTCGATGATGATTTCGAGATGGAGTTCGCCCATGCCCGCGATGATCAACTGGCCCGTCTCCTCATTCGTAAAACAGCGGAACGTCGGATCTTCCTCAGCCAGTCGTTGGAGACCTTCGGACATTTTGTCGCGATCCGCCTTCGTCTTGGGCTCGACCGCCATGCTGATGACGGGCTCGGGAAACGTCGGCGGTTCCAGCGTCACGTCAAAATCCTCGTCACAAAGCGTGTCACCTGTGGTGATGTTGCGCAAACCGACGAGCGCCGCAATGTCGCCCGCGTATGCTTGCTCGATGTCTTTCCTTTCGCTGCCTTGAATGACCATCAACCGGCTGACGCGTTCGCGCCTTCGCGTGCGCGGGTTGTAAATCGTGTCGCCTTTTTTGAGCTGCCCGGAATAGACCCGGAAGAAGACGAGCTTGCCTGCGAAGGGATCCGTCCAAAGTTTGAAGGCGAGCGAACAAAACTTGATGTTGTCGTCCGCCTCCACTTTGACGACGTTTTCTGTGCCCGGCTCCAGACCCTCGGCTGCCGGCACGTCCAAGGGGCCAGGGAGATAATCCACCACCGCATCGAGTAGCGGCTGCACACCTTTTTTCTTGAATGCCGAACCGCACAGCACGGGAACGAGTTCAATTTTGCAAGTCAGCCGGCGAATGGCTGCTTTCAACACGTGTGGCTCGATCGGTTTCTCATCCAAAACGAGTTCAGCAATGACGTCGTCTTTATTGGAGACGGCATCGATCAATTCCGCGAGCGCCGCTTTGGACTTTTCCCGCAAGCGCTCCGGAATTTCTTTGACCTCGTAGCGCAATCCTTCGTTCGCAACATCGCCCGGTCCCCACACGATGGCCTTTTGACTGACGACATCGATCACGCCCTCGAAATTCTCTTCGGCGCCGATTGGGAGAAAAATCGGAAAGGCGTACGCGTTGAGCTTTTTGCGCATGTCGCTCAGGGCGTTTTCAAAGTTCGCGCCGGTGCGATCCATTTTGTTGACGAACGCAATGCGCGGTACTTTGTATTTCGTTGCCTGGCGCCAGACCGTTTCCGACTGCGGCTGCACGCCAGCGACACCACAGAACACCGCGACCGCGCCGTCCAACACGCGCATGGAACGCTCAACTTCGGCTGTGAAATCAACGTGACCGGGGGTGTCAATGATGTTGATGCGATGAGCGATGCCGGCGTAGGACTTGACCAACGGGTCTTCTTTTTTCTGCGTCCAAAAACAAGTGACAGCAGCGGAAGTAATCGTGATGCCGCGTTCGCGTTCCTGCTCCATCCAGTCGGTCACCGTGTTGCCATCATCCACATCACCGATCTTGTGAATCAAACCAGTATAAAAAAGAATTCGCTCGGTCGTCGTGGTCTTCCCGGCATCAATGTGCGCCGCGATCCCAATGTTCCGCGTGCGCTCCATCGGGTATTGCCGATTGGGCGAATTGACTGTCTTCTTGTCTTCAGGACTCATCGATTTCAGAGAATAAAAACGCCCCGAACTGCGACGGCCTTCGGGGCGAAAAATTGACTAACTTATTACCAGCGAAAATGGGCAAATGCCTTGTTGGCTTGCGCCATCTTGTGAACTTCATCGCGCTTGCGGATCGCGTTCCCCTGCCCTTGATACGCTTCCATGATTTCAGCAGAAAGCGCTTCCTTCATGGCAAGACCTTTCCTGGCATCGGCAAAATCCACCAGCCAGCGCACCGCCAGGCCAAGCTGGCGATCAACCGGCACTTCGACTGGAACCTGGTAAGTCGCGCCGCCGACCCGGCGCGGCTTGACTTCCAAGCGCGGCTTGGCGTTATCGACCGCGCGCTGCAAAATTTCGAGCGGGTTGGAATTGGGGTTCTTCTCAATGATGTTGTCGAACGCACCGTACACGATGCGTTGCGCGACACTCTTATTGCCGCCCGACATCACTGTGTTCACCAGCCGGGTGACCAGCGCGCTGTTGTACTTGGCATCGAGGACCAAGGGGCGTTTGACTGCTTGACGACGTCGAGACATGTACTTCGTTAAATGGTTAATTGATCACTTCGCCGCCGCCGGCTTCGCTGCCTTGGGCCGTTTCACACCGTACTTGGAGCGGCTCACACGGCGCTTCTCCACTCCGGCGGCATCCAGCGTCCCACGCACGATGTGATAGCGGACGCCCGGCAAATCTTTCACGCGCCCGCCGCGCACCAGCACGATCGAGTGCTCCTGCAAATTATGGCCCTCGTCGGGAATGTAGGCGATGATCTCAAATCCGTTGGTCAACCGAACTTTGGCAACTTTGCGCATCGCCGAATTGGGCTTCTTGGGAGTGCGTGTCATTACCTGAATGCAGACCCCGCGGCGAAACGGCGCGCCCTGCAAGGCCGGAGATTTGGACTTGTAGATGATTTTTTTTCGTCCTTTTCGGACGAGTTGGTTGATGGTCGGCATCGCGGTTTCTAAATTATTTGGGCACTCCCATCCACCGTTTGGGCAAATGGAGTGCGGATGTTAGCAAACGAACTTTTGGTTGCAACTACTAATTGATTTTTTGCGCACGGTCTGGCGATCAGGAAAATCAGCCCGCCAAAGGCTCTTCACTTTCAGCCTTGGGCGCTTCATCCGGCAGCAACTCCACCAGCGGTTTAAGCCGCAGATTTCGGTGATACGGGTAGCCCGTGCCCGCGGGAATGATATGGCCCATGATGACGTTTTCCTTGAAGCCGCGCAGATAGTCCACCTTGCCCATAGTCGCCGCTTCGGTGAGCACGCGCGTCGTGTCCTGGAAGGAAGCCGCGCTGAGAAAACTCTCGGTCTCCAGCGAAGCCTTGGTGATGCCGAGCAGCACCGGCTGCGCTTCCGCCGGCTTGCCACCCATCTTGTCCACGCGATTGTTTTCGGACTCAAACGCGATCTTGTCGATCTGCTCTCCCCAGAGGAACACAGTATCACCCGGCTCGGTGATGCGCACTTTTCGCAGCATCTGGCGAACGATGATCTCGATGTGCTTGTCGTTGATCGTCACACCCTGGAGGCGATACACCTCCTGCACTTCGTTCACCAGATGTTCCTGCAACTCCTGCGGCCCGCAGACATCCAGAATTTCGTGCGGCACCACCGGCCCCTCGGTCAACTGCTGCCCCTTCTTGACGAAGTCGCCTTTGAACACGATCACGTGCTTGCCGATGGGGATGAGATGCTCTTCTTCCAGCGCCGTCTTGGGATCTTTAATCACAATGCAGCGCTTGCCGCGCACGCTCGATCCGAAGTCCACGACGCCATCGATCTTGGAAATCTCGGCCGCATCCTTCGGTCGGCGCGCCTCGAATAATTCCGCCACGCGCGGCAAACCGCCGGTGATGTCTTTGGTCTTTGAGGTCTTGCGCGGCGTTTTCGCCATCAAAGTTCCGGCCACGATTCGGTTGCCTTCCTCGACCACGATGTGCGCGCCCGACGGAATCGGGTAATTCGCGACGACTGTCGCCTTGTCATCCAGGATGATGATCTGCGGATGCAAATCTTCCTTGTGATCGATGATGACCATCGCTTCCTGCGCGGTGGTTTCATCTACTTCATGCTTCATCGTCACGCCTTCGATGATGTCGTGGAATTTTATTCTGCCCGCCTTCTCCGAGAGAATCGGCACATTATACGGATCCCACTGGACGAAAGTCTCCCCGCGCTTCACGTGAGCACCGTTCTTCACGGAAATGACGGAGCCGATCACGATATTGTGCGTCTCCAATTCACGGCCGTCTTCGGCCAGCACGGAAAGCGTGCCGTTTTTGTTCAGCACGATGCTGTTGCCGTCCTCCAGTTCCACCACACGCAGATCGTTGTAGCGGACACCGCCGTCGAACTTGGACTTGATTTGCGGCTGCTTGAACACCTGCGACGCCGTGCCGCCGATGTGAAAGGTGCGCATGGTCAACTGCGTGCCCGGCTCGCCGATTGATTGCGCGGCGATGATGCCGACGGCTTCGCCCAACTTCACCAAGGCCCCGGTGGCGTGATTGCGGCCGTAGCAATGGATGCAGATGCCGTATTTGCTTTCGCAAGTCAGCACGGAGCGAATCTTTACCTTTTCGATGCCTGATTTCTCGATCGCTTTGGCTTTGACCTCGTCGATCTCCTCGTTCGCTTTGACGATGACATGTTTGGGATTGCTCGGCTCACGCAAATCCTCACAGGAAAGACGCCCGACCAACCGCTCGCCCAGTTTGACGACTTCGTCTTCGCCCTCGTAAATCGCCTGCACCCAGATGCCGTTCGACGTGCCGCAATCCGGTTCGCGGATGATCACGTCCTGCGCGACGTCCACGAGCTTGCGCGTCATGTAGCCCGAATCGGCCGTCTTGAGCGCCGTGTCCGCCAACCCCTTGCGCGCGCCGTGCGTGGAGATGAAGTATTCGAGCACGGTCAGACCTTCACGGAAGTTCGCGAGAATCGGCTTCTCGATGATGTCGCCGCTGGGTTTGGCCATCAGCCCGCGCACGCCGGCCAATTGACGAACCTGCTGGCGGTTGCCGCGCGCGCCGGAATCCACCATCAACCAGACGGGGTTGTATTCTTTCTTGCCCTGGTTGTGCTCCAGCGTACGCAACATGACGTTCGCAATCTGGTCCGTACAATGGGTCCAGATGTCGATGATTTTGTTGTAACGTTCGCCGGGCGTGATGATGCCTTTGCGATATTGTTTCTCGACGTCCGAGATTTGCTTCTGTGCGTTTTCGATTTCCTGGGTCTTTTCCTTCGGAATAATCATGTCGTCGATTCCAATCGAAACGCCCGCCCGCGTGGCTTCCTGGAAACCAATCTCTTTCAATTTGTCCAGCGCCTCGACCGTGCGCGCATGGCCGCAAACCTTGTAGCAGCGCCAGATCAAATCGCCGAGCTGGCTTTTGCCGCAAACTTTGTTGGGAAAACCCAATTCCGTCGGCCAGATTTCGCTGAACATGACGCGCCCAACGGTCGTCTCGATGATTTTTTTGTCGGCGTCGCCGTATTCCGTCTTCTTGCCGAAGTCCGGATTGGCGATGCGAATTTTTTCGTGTGTCGCCACTGCCCCGTCGGCATGAGCGAAGATGACCTCAGTTTTTGAACCCATGAGTTTCACACGTTTCTTCGGATCGTGGCCAATCTCCCGCGGGTTCGCCGTAAGATAATAGCAGCCCAGCGTGATGTCCTGCGTCGGCGTCATGATTGGCTTGCCGCTCGACGGATTGAAGATGTTGTTGGACGCCATCATCAAAAGCCGCGCTTCCATTTGCGCCTCGACACAAAGCGGCACATGGACGGCCATTTGATCCCCATCGAAGTCCGCGTTGTAGGCGGTGCAGACGAGCGGGTGAATACGAATCGCCTCGCCTTCGATGAGCAACGGCTCGAACGCCTGAATCGACAAACGGTGCAGCGTCGGCGCGCGGTTGAGCAGCACCGGATGCCCCTTGGTGACTTCTTCCAAAATGTCCCAGACTTCCGGCGACTGGCGCTCGATCATTTTCTTGGCCGAACGAACGGTGTGAACATAGCCGAGTTCTTTCAGCCGGCGGATGATGAACGGTTCAAACAAGACCAGCGCCATTTTCTTCGGCAGACCGCACTGGTTCAATTTCAGTTCCGGACCAATGACGATCACCGAACGACCGGAGTAATCCACGCGCTTGCCGAGCAAATTCTGGCGGAAGCGACCGCTCTTGCCCTTGAGCATGTCGGAAAGTGATTTGAGCGGGCGATTGCCCGCACCCGTCACTGCGCGGCCGTGCCGGCCATTGTCGAAGAGCGCATCCACCGCTTCCTGCAACATCCGCTTCTCGTTGCGGATGATTACTTCGGGCGTCTTGAGCTGGAGCAAATTCTTCAACCGGTTGTTGCGGTTGATGACACGGCGGTACAAATCATTCAGATCGGACGTGGCGAAGCGTCCGCCTTCCAGCGGCACGAGTGGCCGCAAGTCCGGCGGGATCACCGGCAGCACGATCAGGATCATCCACTCCGGGCGACTTTTGGACCCACTGAAGCCCTGAACCAGCTTGATGCGTTTGGCGAGTTTTTTGCGGATCTGTTTGCTCTTCGTCTCCGTCATTGCCTGTTGCAATTGCTCCACCTGCTGGCCCAAATCGACTCGCGCCAGCGCTTCGCGAACGCCCTCCGCGCCCATCTTGGCGACGAATGCTTCCGCGCCGTAAGTTTCCTTGGCTTCGCGAAATTCGATCTCGCTCAACAACTGATGTTGCTTGAGGGGCGTCGAGCCGGGATCGATGACCAGGTAATCCTCGTAGTAGATCACGCGTTCGAGATTCCGCGCCGTCATATCCAGCACCAAGCCGATGCGCGAAGGCATGCACTTGAAAAACCAGATGTGCGAAACGGGCACGGCCAGTTCGATATGGCCCATGCGCTCGCGGCGCACGCGAGAGAGCGTGACTTCAACTCCGCAACGATCACACACGACGCCACGATGCTTGATGCGCTTGTATTTGCCGCAGGAACATTCCCAATCCTTCACCGGACCAAAAATGCGTTCGCAAAACAGGCCGCCTTTTTCCGGCTTGAACGTGCGGTAGTTGATGGTCTCCGGGTTTTTGACTTCGCCCTTGGACCACGCCCGGATGGATTCCGGCGACGCGACGGCGATGGCGACGTGATCGACCTGGTTCACCTTGTCCAGGCCGAGCATTTCCCGAGTCGATTCTTTAGTGTTCATCATACGAGTGAATTGGGTGCTGTGTAGTGTCGCGAAAACCGAAATTTACAAGGCCGCCAATGCGGTTGCCGGAGCCGGTTGATCGATCGGATTGGAGTAACCAACTTTGACATCCAGGCCAAGCGACTGCATTTCTTTGACGAGCACGTTGAAAGACTCTGGAATCCCGGCTTCCAGCGAATTGTCGCCCTTGACAATGCTCTCATAAATCCGCGTACGGCCTTGCACGTCATCGGATTTGACGGTGAGCAGTTCCTGCAAGGTGTAAGCCGCGCCGTAGGCTTCCATCGCCCACACTTCCATTTCGCCGAAGCGCTGGCCGCCATACTGCGCCTTGCCACCGAGCGGTTGTTGCGTGACGAGCGAATAAGGCCCGACCGCGCGCGCGTGAATTTTATCAGCCACCAAGTGGCCCAGCTTCATCATGTAGATGTAGCCGACAACGATTTCTTGATCGAACGACTCGCCCGTGCGTCCATCGTAAAGGTGGGTCTTGCCGTTGTCGGGCAAGTGCGCCTCTTTGAGATAGCCGCGAATCTGCTTCTCCGAGATGCCGTCAAAAACAGGCGTTGCGAATTTCATGCCGAGTAATTTCGCCGCCCAGCCAAGGTGTGTTTCGAGCACCTGTCCAACGTTCATGCGCGAAGGCACGCCCAGCGGGTTCAAGACGATGTCCACCGGAGTGCCGTCGGCCAGATAGGGCATGTCTTCTTCGGCGACGATTTTGGCGACCACGCCTTTGTTGCCGTGACGGCCGGCCATTTTGTCGCCCACGGACAACTTGCGCTTCGAAGCAATATAAACGCGCACGGACTTGACCACGCCGGGATCGACGTCGTCGCCGGCCTCCACGCGTTCCATTTCCTCGTCGTGCTGCATCTGCAGATCGTCGAACTTCTTTTTGAACTGGCCGATGATTTCGTTGATCTTGTTGCGAATCGGCGACGGATCGATCTCGATGCGATCGTAAACGGTAGCCAGTTTGCGCAACAGCGTCTTGGTGATCTTCCGGTTGGCCGGGATGATAATTTCGCCCGTCTCGGAGTTGACGACATCGAGCGGAATTTTTTCACCGAGCAGGATGTTGCTCAAGGCCTCGGTCAACTGCTCGCGCAGTTCGTCCGTCTTGGCCTTGAAATCTTCCTGGACTTGCTTGGTGTGCTTCTTGGCTTCCGCCGGCGAGATTTTCGCGGGCGCGCTCGAGCCTCGTTCGCTTTCTTTCTTCGCCGAAACTTTCACGTCCATCACGATGCCATAAGTTCCGGAGGGAACTTTGAGCGACGTGTCCTTCACGTCGGCCGCTTTTTCGCCGAAGATGGCCCGCAGCAACCGTTCTTCCGGTGCCAGTTCCGTTTCTGACTTCGGAGTAATCTTGCCGACAAGGATGTCGCCCGGCTTCACCTCCGCACCGATGCGAATCACGCCGTCCGGCCCGAGGTTTTTGAGCGCTTCTTCGCCGAGGTTCGGGATGTCGCGCGTGATTTCTTCCGGCCCCAGTTTCGTGTCGCGGGCGCCAACTTCAAACTCATCGATGTGAATCGATGTGAAGACGTCGTCCTTCACGATGCGTTCGCTGATGAGGATCGCGTCCTCGAAGTTGTATCCGTTCCACGGCATGAACGCGCAGAGCACATTGCGTCCGAGCGCGAGTTCCCCGCCGCCAGTGCAAGGACCATCAGCGATGATCTGCCCCTTTTTCACCGTCTCGCCTTTGCTCACCAAAATCTTTTGGTTGATGCACGTCGCCGCATTCGAGCGCATGAATTTGCGCACGACGTAAACCCAGATTCCTTCCTTCGGATCGTGTTTAATCTTCTTCTTGCCTTCCGGCAGTTTGCCGTCGGCGGTGATGATGATCTGATTGCCAGTGACGGACGCAACTTTGCCCGCTTCTTCCGCGACGATGACGGCGCGTGAATCACGAGCCACGCGATCTTCAAGCCCGGTCGCCACGAGCGGCGCTTCGGTGATGAGCAACGGCACAGCCTGGCGTTGCATGTTCGATCCCATCAACGCGCGGTTCGCGTCGTCGTGTTCAAGGAATGGAATCAGCGCCGCCGCCACGGAGACAAGCTGCTTGGGCGAGACGTCCATATAGTCCACTCGCGACGGCTCGACATCAATGAAGTCGCCTTTACAACGGCACGTGACGCGCTCGGTCAGGAAATGACCCTTGTCGTCAATCTGCGCATTCGCCTGCGCGACGATGAACTGCTCCTCGCGATCGGCCGTGAGGTAGTCGAGATGGCCGGTGACGCGGCCGTGTTCGGCCTTGCGGTACGGCGTCTCAATAAACCCAAAATCGTTCACGCGCGCAAACGTCGCCATCGACGCGATCAAACCGATGTTCGGCCCTTCCGGCGTTTCGACCGGGCAGATTCGGCCATAGTGCGACGGATGCACGTCGCGCACCTCGAAGCCCGCGCGGTCGCGAGAAAGACCGCCTGGCCCGAGCGCCGACAAACGACGCTTGTGCGTCAACTCCGCGAGCGGGTTGATCTGGTCCATGAACTGCGAAAGCTGGCTGCGCCCGAAAAAGTCGCGAATAACCGCCGAGAGCGCCTTCGGATTGATCAACTTCTGCGGCGTCATCGTGTCCACGCCTTGATCAAAAAGCGTCATGCGCTCTTTGACGAGGCGCTCCGTGCGCGCCAAGCCGACGCGACATTGGTTCGCAAGCAATTCACCGACGGTACGAACACGGCGGCTGCCCAAGTGATCGATGTCATCCAAGCTGCCTTCGCCTTTTTTGAGACGAAGCAGGTACTTTGTCGCGGCGACCAAATCTTCTTTGGTCAGGATGCGTGAATCGCCTTTGTCCTTGAGGCCGAGCTTCTGATTGATCTTGTAGCGACCTACGCGACCGAGATCGTAACGCTTCGGATCGAAAAATAATCGTTTGATGAGCGCGCGCGCATTCGCTGCGGTCGGCGGATCCCCGGGACGCAAGCGGCGGTAAATGTCTTTGAGCGCTTCTTCCTCGTCCTTGGTTGGATCTTTTTTGAGGCACTTGATGATGATGCCCTCGTCCACCGAGGTATCCACGACGCGGATTTTGTTGATGCCGAGCTCGGCGATCTGCTTCACGACGGCCTTGGACAACGGCTCAAATCCGCGTGCCACCACGATGCCTTTGTCGGCATCGACGGCGTCTTCAATCAGCACTTTGTTCTGGATGTCATCGAGGTTCTCGGCTTCTTTCACCGTCAATTCCTCGATGTCGTAAAACAGCTTCAGCACGTCAGCGTCGGATCCGAAACCAAGCGCGCGGAAAAAAGTCGTCGTCAAAAATTTACGGCGACGTTTCTTGCGATCGAGATAGACGTAAAGCAAATCGCTCGTGTCAAACTGGGCTTCAAACCACGAACCGCGATCCGGGATGATGCGGAAGGAATGCAGCATCTTGCCGTTCGGATGCTGGGTAGCCTCGAAGGCGAGGCCGGGCGAACGGTGAAGCTGGCTCACGATGACGCGTTCAGCTCCGTTGATGACAAAAGTGCCCTGCGGCGTCATCAGAGGTAGTTCCCCCATGAACACTTTCTCTTCTTTGGTGCCCTTTTCCTCTTTCAACAGGAAGGTAACGTGCAGCGGCGCGCCATAAGTTAGGCCCTCGCGCAGACATTCCAACCAATCGAGTTTGGGTTCACCAATCTCGTAGCTGTGGAAATCGAGCACCGACTTCCCGTCGTAGCTTTCAATCGGAAAAACTTCGGTAAACACCGCTTGCAGGCCGGTGTTTTTGCGCTTGGAGGGCGCAATGTCCGCCTGCAGGAATTCGTGATAAGAATTGACCTGCAATTCAATCAAGTTAGGCGGGGCGAGGATCTCTTTAATCTTACCGAAGTTGATTCTTTCCGTTGCGCGCGTTGGCATTTTTGATCTTCAAGTTCGCTGGCGGGACGCCAGACAGTTTACTGACCCACAAATAAAAACAAGGGCGTCGTCTCCGGTTTACCCGGAAACGCGCTTGCAAATTCTAATAATCACCAGCCCTAGTGACGTTCCGTTTATCCGCTGCGTTCAATCGACTTGCTGCTTAAGCCGTGAACCGGGAGGACAGATCAATCTGTCCTCCCAGTCGCGGAAAGTCTCACTTGACTTCGACTTTGGCACCAGCTTCTTCAAGCTTCTTCTTGGCGGCGTCGGAATCAGCCTTGTTGGCTCCTTCCAGCACCGGCTTCGGTGCTTCTTCGACCAGCTTCTTGGCCTCGGCCAGACCCAGGCCCGACTTGACTTCGCGGACGGCTTTGATCACCGAGATCTTCTTGTCCGCCGGAACCGAAACGAGGATGACATCAAATGCCGTCTTCGCTTCCGCCGCCGGAGCGGCCGCCGCGCCACCGCCACCGCCGCTGGCCGCTACCGCGACCGGAGCTGCGGCGCTAACGCCCCACTTGGTTTCCAATTCTTTCACGAGTTCCGCGATTTCGATAACAGTCGCGTTGCTCAATTCTTCTACGATTTTTGTCTTATCTAACGCCATGTTTCCTTTCAGTCTCGTCGTCATCCAAGGCCACGAATGATTTGAGCGCGCGGCCCGCGCGCCGACGATTTACTTTGTTGTGGTTGAGGTTCGTCCCGGCTCGTTAAAACCAGGTCGAAATTGTGAAATAGTTAAGCTTTTTCCGCTTTCGCCTTGAGCACCTGGGCCAGTTGCGTGGCCGGCGTGTTTAGCAGGCGCACCAAACCGCCCGCCGGTGCCTGGAGCAAGCCAAGCAATTTGCCGCGCAGCACTTCGATCGAAGGCAATTCCGCCAGCGCCAGAATATCCCCCGATTCCAAGCGCTGGTTGTTCAGATAACCGAATTTGATCTTCGGACGCTCAAATTCGGCGGCAAAGACTTTGAGTGTCTTGGCCGCAGTCGATACATCGCGTTTGCCGGTGACGACGGCCACCTGTCCAGCGAGCATCCCCGCCAAATCCGCAAGCCCGGCTTCCTTGGCGGCAATCCGAAAGATGGAATTTTTAACGACATGAATTTCCGCGCCACCCGCCCGCAGGCGTTTCCGCAATTCGGTGAAATGGCCGACTTTCAAGCCCTGGTAATCGGTGACGAGGAAAAACGGCGAAGCGTTGAGCCGCGCCATGTATTCGTTGTTTATGAATTGTTTTTCAGCACGCATGGTCGAGATTTTTTTTGAGTTGAATTACGCCGCCGCCATGAATTCGCGAATGTCCACTCGCAATGGCGGACTCATCGTCGCCGACAGTGTGCAACTGAGAATGAACACGCCTTTGACGCTCGCGGGCCGGGATTTGGAAACCGCCTCAATGACCGCCCGGGCATTGTCCGTGATCTGTTCCGCCGTGAACGACAACTTGCCAATGGGCACATGGATGTTCCCGGCTTTGTCGATTTTGAATTCGACGCGTCCCGCTTTGACTTCGCGCACCGCCTTCGCCGTGTCTTCGGTCACAGTTCCCGTTTTCGGGTTGGGCATCAGCCCGCGCGGTCCAAGCACTTTGCCCAGTTTGCGAACTTCCGACATCGCGTCCGGAGTTGCCACGGCGATGTCGAAATCCGCCCAGCCTTCCACGCACTTTTTGATCAAGTCATCAAACCCGACGAACTCGGCACCCGCCGACTTGGCAGCATCGGCCGCCGGTCCAGGTTTGGCAAACACGAGCACCTTGACGGTTTTGCCGCTGCCGTGTGGCAAAGGCACCGTGCCGCGCACCATTTGATCAGACTGTTTGGCATCGACTCCCAAACGGAAGGCGAGGTCCACGGTTTCGTTGAATTTGGCCTTGGGAAATTTGACCAACACTTCCACTGCGGACTTGAGTGGATACGACTTTTTTGAATCCAACAACTCCAGCGCTTTTTTGTATCTTTTGCTTGGCATGTTCTTTTGCGGTTCAAACGAGCCAGTAGCTCTCCCGCGTTTGTGTTTTTATCCGACGACTTCGATGCCCATGCTGCGGGCCGTGCCGGCGATTACTCGAATCGCCGCTTCATCGTCATTCGCAATGATGTCGTCCTTTTTCAGTTTGATGATGTCGAGAATTTGCCTGCGCGTAACCTTGCCAACTTTGTCTTTGTTCGGAGTCTTGGAACCGGAGGCAATGCCCGCGGCTTTCTTCAACAGCACGGAAGCCGGCGGCGACTTGGTGATGAACGTGAAGGACTTATCCTGGAAAACCGTGATGACCACCGGAATCACCATGCCGGCTTGTTCTTTCGTCCGGGCGTTAAATTCTTTGCAGAACGCCATGATGTTGACGCCATGCTGCCCCAATGCGGGACCGACGGGTGGCGCCGGGTTCGCCTGCCCGGCGGGAATCTGCAGCTTGATCTGTCCAGTAATCTTTTTTGCCATAAAATTTGTTACGCCTTCTCAACCTGCCAGTACTCGAGTTCGACCGGCGTGTTTCGTCCGAAAATATTCACCGTGACTTTAAGCTTGCCGCGTTCCGGCTCGATCTCCTCGATGACGCCGCTAAAATTGAGGAACGGGCCGTCGTTGATCTTGATGGTCTCGCCCACCGCAAAATTAACCTTCGGCTTCTCCCGATCTTCCGAGTCAGTCATCTGCGCCTTGATCGTCTCAATCTCATCCGCCGGCGTCGGCGTTGGTCGCTCTCCGCCCACGAAACCGATGATCCCTTGAGTGTCGCGGATGAAATACCAGGGCTTCTCAATGATCCGATTTTTCTCATCCAACAACCCCATGTTGATGAAAACGTAGCCCGGGTAGAGCTTTCGCGTGGAGACGGATTTTTTCCCGCTGCGAACTTCCACGATCTTTTCCATCGGGACCAACACTTCGGCGATGTGTTCACCCATTTCCTCGGTCTTGAGGCGTTTCTCAATACTCTCCTTGACCTTTTGTTCCTGGCCGGAAAGCGTATGGATGACAAACCACTGGTGCGGCATGGGTTTTTTAGTTTTTGGGGTTGATCAAATAATCAGCCGCACTGCGGAAATGACCACGAGGTCAACGGCGGCAGTGAAAATGCCAACCATCAGCACGGACAGGATGACCAAAATAGTCGAACCTTTCAGTTCTTCGCGCGTCGGCCAGCTGCATTTCCTCAACTCCTCGCGCGTGCCATCGATATAGTTCGAGAAGCGCTGAAGATAGCCGGATTTCCAAGCAAACGCGAACGCAGCGCCGATAATCACGGCCCAGACGATTAAATTTGTATATTCTTTCATAACTTTGGCGGAGGGGGAGGGATTCGAACCCCCGTTGGGTGTCACCCCAAAGCGGTTTTCAAGACCGCCGCGATAGACCACTCTGCCACCCCTCCGCGATTCTTGAGTTGGCAGGGCGTGAGGGACTTGAACCCCCAACCAACGGTTTTGGAGACCGCTACTCTACCAATTGAGCTAACGCCCTACGCGCGGTTGAATGGATTTACTTGCCATTTTAGAGACAAAGAGGCGGCAGAAATCATCTCCGCCGCCCCGATCATCATAGAAATACCTACACCAAGACATCGCTCACACGTCCAGCGCCAATCGTGCGTCCGCCTTCGCGAATCGCAAATCGCTGACCTTTTTCCATCGCGACCGGCGCGATCAATTCCACATCCACCGAGACGTTATCACCCGGCATGACCATTTCCACGCCCTGCGCCAAGGTAACGTTTCCAGTCACATCCGAGGTGCGGAAATAAAACTGCGGCCGGTACTTGTTGAAGAACGGAGTGTGCCGCCCACCTTCATCCTTCGACAGGACATAAACTTCAGCTTTGAATTTGGTGTGCGGCGTGATGGAACCCGGCTTAGCCAACACCATGCCGCGCTCGACTTCTTCCTTCTTGGTTCCGCGCAGCAACACGCCGACGTTGTCGCCCGCGCTGGCTTTGTCCAAAAGCTTGCGGAACATTTCGATGTCAGTAGCCGTCGTTTTGCGGGTGTCTTTCAGCCCGACAATTTCAACTTCCGTCATGCGGTTCAACTCGCCGCGCTCAACCCGGCCGGTAACCACCGTTCCGCGGCCTTCAATGTTGAAAACATCCTCGATGCACATCAAAAACGGTTTATCGACTTCACGCGTCGGCAACGGAATGAATGCGTCAACGGCATCCAACAAATCCGCGATGGCTTTCTCACCTTCCGGCTTGCCCGCCATCGCCGCAGTCGCGCTGCCCCGAATGATTGGCGTCTTGTCGCCCGGAAATTGATACTTCGTGAGCAAATCCCGAATTTCCATTTCCACGAGATCCAGCAATTCCGGATCATCCACCAAGTCCACCTTGTTGAGGAACACCACAATCGCCGGCACGCCAACCTGGCGGGCAAGCAAGATGTGTTCGCGCGTCTGTGGCATGGGGCCGTCGGCCGCACTGACAACCAAGATCGCGCCGTCCATCTGCGCCGCGCCCGTGATCATATTCTTCACGTAATCAGCGTGGCCGGGGCAATCGACGTGCGCGTAATGGCGCTTGGGCGACTCGTATTCCACGTGCGATACCGCGATGGTGACCGTCTTGGTTTCATCGCGCACCGTACCGCCCTTGGTGATTTCAGCGTAGGAGATCTTGGGAGCCAAACCTTTGCGGTTCTGAACCTCCACAATCGCGGCGGTCAGAGTAGATTTGCCGTGATCGACGTGGCCGATGGTGCCCACATTCACGTGCGGTTTGGTGCGTTGAAAATTTTCTTTTGCCATTGCTGTCTCCTGCGGTTGTTATTTTATTTTAGTTATTAGTCTGCCAAAAAACTGGAGCCCATGATCAGGATTGAACTGATGACCTCGTCCTTACCAAGGACGTGCTCTGCCAACTGAGCTACATGGGCAAAAGGCACCAACAATCACAATATCCTGACACCGAAAAACGAAAAAAAAGACTGCCACCCGACCTATTTTAGTAATTCGGGCAGAGAGTCTCGAAACATTTACGGCCCAGTAACGGCTCAAGTTATAGAAACCACCCGACAATGTGTCAAATGCTTTTCTTGACTTTGAGCCGTGCTGCTTTGCTTTCAAAATAAAGGCTGCCATTGATCGCTGGCATCCTCGGTGTTCTTTCGCTAACCTCGTGCGCCATGAGCAAGCTGCTAATTGTTTTGATCGTCGGGCTGATGTTTGAAGCCACCGGCGTGGTGTTTCTGAGCAAGGGTCTGAAGCAGATCGGCGAAGTTCAAGCCATCAATGCGTCTGAAATCACGCGCGTCGTGAAAGCCGGCGCGACGAACGGGCATATTCTGCTGGGCGTCCTGCTCGAAGCGATCTTTTTTGGCGCACTCCTGTACCTGATGTCACAGGCGGACTTGAGTTTCGTCTGGCCATTGACTGCGCTGGGTTTTGTGCTCACGACTGCCGCCGCCAAGATTTTTTTGCACGAACAGATTTCCGCCACTCGCTGGACCGGCGTGCTTTTGATCATGGCTGGTGCCGCATTGATTACTTGGAGCGAGAAGAGCAAGCCAAAGACCGCCGTCGGAAAGCTCGACTCAGCGGTGGTCGAATTTGGCACGAAGTAGTTTGTCCAAAATTTCGCCAAGATTGCGGGCAGCGGCAGTCGTCTGCCGTTGAAACGCGAGAAGCGCGGGAATTTTCCACGGTGCCGAGGCCACCCGCAAAAGCAACTTGGCGAAGTTGATTTCGTAGTCGGCACTCATCAGCGCATTGAAGTCAAGTGGGAGATCTTCGCTGGCCGAGTCCGAGATGACGCGGATGGTCGCGCTGGAAATTTGTTTCGCGCGGCAAATTTCACGGATGACGCCGGACTCCATTTCGACGGCGTCGGCGCGCGTGGATTCCCAAAGTTGCTTTTTCTCCGTGCACGTGACGGCCACGCGCCGGGCACAGTGAAAGGTCGCGAGAGCTGCGCTCAGTTCGACCAAGTGCCGGGCAAGCCCCACCTCGGGATCTTCGGAGAACACAATCGCGCCGGCCGGAAGCTTCGGGTTCAGTCCGCCCGCGAATCCGCAGGTCAAGACCAGTGTCGGCGAAAAAGTTTCGAGGGCGGCGCGAATTGCAAGGGAGGCGTTCTCCGCGCCCATGCCGGTCACGAGCGTTTCGATCCGGGCATGAGCCAACGCCAGCTTTGGAAAAAACTTCGCCTCTTCCTTGACGGCGAAGCAAACGAGGATGGTGCCGGGTTCTGCTTCCGAATTAAGTTCGCCGACGTTGGTCATGATTCGGCAGGGGGCGGCCGGCCTAAGACCAGCGCATCAGCTCGCGCGCGCCGGCTCCCAATCGCGATGCGCGTGACCGTTGGATTTCACGGTCGCGACTTTGGCGATTTTCGCGTAGGTCGCGAGCGCGAGCAGCGGCCAACTGTTCCGATACATGTCGTACTTGAGGTAGAACACGCGCGGAAAACCAGTGCCGGTCGTTTCCGATTCGCTCCAACTCCCGTCTTGGTTCTGCGTCCCGGTCAAGTAACGGATGCCGCGAACGATGCTCGGCCGCTGCGGATCATCGAAGGCGCAAAGCCCCATCACGGCCCACGCGGTTTGCGACGGCGTGCTCGGCCCGCGCCCTTTGAAGACCAGGTCGTCGTACGTGTTGCAGCGTTCGCCCCAGCCGCCGTCTTCGTTCTGGACACTCTCGAGCCAGTCGCGCGCCTTGAGCAACCACGGCTGGTTCATGTTCAAGTTGAGCGCGCGCAAGCCGCGCAAGACCTGCCATGTGCCATAGATGTAGTTCACGCCCCAGCGGCCGTACCACGAGCCGTCCGACTCCTGATGCTCGCGAATGAATTGCAACCCTTTTTTCACCTGCGGATTATCCACGCTGACGTTTTCGTAGCCGAGCAATTCCAAAATGCGCGCGGTGATGTCGGCGCACTCGGGGTCGAGCATCGCATTGTGATCCGCGAACGGAACTTTTTCGAGAATGCCCTTCGTGCAATCCTTGTCGAACGCCGCCCAGCCGCCGTCCTTGCACTGGAAGGTCATCATCCACCTGAGGCCGCGCTGAAAACATTCGTCCCGCTGCGCCGGATTGTCCGTCGGCACCTGGCGCAACGCCAGCAACACCATCGCCGTGTCATCGACGTCGGGGTTCCATTTGTTTTCAAACTCGAATACCCAACCGCTCGGCTCGACATCGACGGGGTTCTTGTACTGCCAGTCGCCGCGAAAACGAATTTCCTTCGTCATCAACCACTCGGTTGCTTTTTTGAGCCTCGGGTGATCGCTGCCGAGACCGGACTCCGCGAGTGCGGTGGCGACGATCGCCGTGTCCCACACGGGCGAGAAGCACGGCTCGATGCGCACGCTGTCGGCGGTTTCGTGTTCGAGCTTTTTCAACTCGCGCTCGGCGCGTTTGATCTGCGGATGATCATCGGGATAGCCGAGCGCCTTGAGCGCGATGAGCGCGTTGAGCATCGCTGGAAAAATTGCGGCGAGACCATCGGAGCCTTCAAAGCGTTCGAGCATCCATTCCTCGGCGCGTTTGAGCGCGCGCTTGCGGAATGGATGAATGCCGTTTTGCGCGAACAGCTCGGCGAACTTGTGCAGCCGGTCCAGCCAGAGGAAAAAATTTCGCCAAGTGAACCACTGCGGGTCGGGCGCGAGCGCCAGTTCGCGTTCGCGAAAGCCCTCGGGATAAAGCTCGTTGAGATTCACGCCGTGGGGGAGCGGGCGCGTCGGTTTGAAGTGATTGATGATCGCCAGCGGCACAAGCATCGCGCGCGACCAGTTGCTCATATCCCAGAAATTGACGTGAAACCATTTGCCGATGAGCAGGACTTCGCACGGAATCGTGGGCACAAACTTCCACGGGAACAGGCCGAGCAGCGCGAGGTAAAGTTTTGAAAACGTGTTCATCCGCGGCACGCCGCCGAGATGGAGGGCAACTTCCCGCGCGCGCAACATGCGCGCGTCAGTCGCGGGCAGGCCGGCGAGTTTGAGGGCGAGATACGCTTTGATGGTGGCGTTCACGTCCGACGGGCCGCCGAAATAAATGTTCCAGCCGCCGTCCGGCAATTGCATCGAGAAGATGTGATTGACGGCCTTGCGCTGCCATTCGAGGTCAACTTTGCCGTTCCAATGATGGTAAGCAACCGTGTCGGAAACAATCGTCGAATCCACCATCAACTCGCCGATCCAGTAGCCTTCCGGCTTCTGTTCACGCAGCAAATAATTTTGCGATCGCTGAATGGCGATCCCAGTGGCGAGTAAATTTTCAGCCAACGAATTTTGTCCCGTCGAATGGCCGTTGAACCTGGTGGTGTCCGGCGAAGTAAATTCCACAGTGCGTAGCTTGCGAATCGGGCGAGGGGCTGTAAAGCAATTTTCCCCGGCGCGGCAACGCCGACGCCAAGGTGAAGTTTGGCTGGACGTTCGAGGTGGCGAACGCTCAAATCTGGATAATCAACTCATCCGCTGCTCGTGATCGATTCGGTTGGCGGAAAGTGGCAGGCGAGCGGGGCGTGCAAAGCATGACATTGCTCATTCATCGTGACGGCCAGCAACTCGGCCCTTTCGAGCTGGAGACGGTCGAGGAAATGATTCGAGCCGGAACGATCGCGACGACGGATTTGGCGTGGTGCGATGGCCTCACCGAATGGACGCCCGTGGCTGAGTTGCTGCCCGTGGCCGCGACAGCGCGAGCAGCCGATGCGAAATTGTCTCCGCCGATTCCCGTGCCCGTGCGAATCCCCGTCGTCGCAACTGTGAAGAAGGTTGCTGCCCCTGCGCGTGTCGCGCCCGTCGGCGTCGCGCCGCTGGCCGAGGATCGGTCCTACTTCGCGTATTTGCGCGGCGCTTGGAAATACCCGTGGCAGGGAGACGGTTTGATTCTGCTCGTGGCAGGAACGGTGTTTTTCGTCGTGCTCGATTTCATGGCCTCCGCTGCGGGCATCGTCGGGATCTTTGTCGCAATGTTTGGCACCGGTTACCTCGTGGCCTACGTGCAAAAAATCATCAACAGTTCCGGCCTCGGCGACGCGCAGTTGCCCAATTGGCCGGAGTTCACCAATTTTCAGGAGGACATCCTCTCGCCGTTATTCCAGATGCTGGGCGTGATCGCGTTTTGCCTGGGACCGGGAATGCTTGCGCTTCGCTTGAGCGGCTCGAATCCGGTGGGGCACGCGGTGAGTTACGGCCTCCTCGGTGCTGGCTTTCTGTATCTGCCGATGGCGGTCTTGGCCGTGTCGATGCACGACTCGCTGACCGCGTTGAATCCCGTGGCTGTCGTAACTTCGATCGCGCGAGTGCCGCTTGATTATTTGCTCGCTTGCGGAGTGCTGCTCGCGCTGGTGGCGATCGAGTTCGCGCTCGAATTTGTTCTCGGAAAAATTTCGGTTCCGGTGCTGCCCGGAATTCTAACGCATTTCGCGTCGCTCTATTTCCTCACGATGTCGTGGCGTACGGTGGGTCTGCTGCACTTCGCCAACCAGCGCCGCCTCGCTTGGTTCTAGTCCGCACGTCGATCTTGGAAAACGCCCGCTGCTCCACGCCCGCTGGCTAGATAGTCCCCGTTACTTATTCAGCTTCAAAGATGTTGCGACATTTGCGGAGCCTTCCAAACGGCGGGATTGCTCGGCGGCACGAGATCGTGTTCGCCGAACTGCGGAATCGGAAATTCGCTCGGCTCGTCCGGCTGGAGGTGTTGCGCCCGGTTCGGGCCGGAAAGTTTTTGTCCGCTGATTGCTTTTTGCAGCGTCATGAAGGCATGGATGAGCGCTTCGGGCCGCGGCGGGCAGCCGGGAATGTGGACATCGACTGGGATGTAGCGGTCGATGCCCTTGAGCACGTTGTAGCCCTGCTTGAAGGGCCCGCCGCTGATGGCGCACGCGCCCATCGCGATGACGTATTTCGGCTCCGGCATCTGGTTGTAGAGACGGATGACCTGCGGCGCCATTTTCTTGGTGACGGTGCCGGCGACGATCATGAGATCCGCCTGGCGGGGCGACGGACGGAAAACTTCCGCACCGAACCGCGCGAGATCGTAGCGCGCCATGGACGTGGCGATCATTTCAATCGCGCAACACGCCAGGCCGAACTGGAGCGGCCAAACGGAGTTTTTCCGCCCCCAATTGTAAAGTTCTTCCAGCGTCGTGGTGAAAACTCCCTGCTTGGTCAGTTCGTTTCGCAGTCCTTCATCCATGTGGGGTCAGTGGTCGCGCGATGCTCAGTGCCACGTCAGCACACCTTTCATCCAGGCCCAGGCCAATCCTTCAACCAGCAGCAGCAGAAAAACCACGAGCGCCAGAAACGCGCCGAATGGCAATCCCGTGAACGCGACCGCGAAGGGCAGCAGAAAAATTGTCTCCACGTCAAAGATCAGAAAAATGATCGCGTAGAGATAGTAGTGGGATTTGAACTGAATGCGGGCGTCACCTTTGGTTTCCAGACCGCATTCATAGACCGCGTTTTTCTGCTCGCCAGATTTCTGCGGCGCAAATTTTGCCGCCCAGAGCCGCGCCAGCAGAAGCGGTCCGAGTGGAAACAAAATCGCGATGCCGAGGAATACAGCGAGGAAAAAATATGACGGGTAATTGACCACGACGGGCTTTAGTTTTTCTCGGGCTGATGCCGCCGCAGACCGACCGAGTTGGCGATGTCATCGAATTCTTCCCGGCTGACTTCGTGCAACTGCTTGCCACTGGCGGTCAACTTCTCGTTGATCTTGATCGCCGTCTCCGTCATCTGCTCGTGGGTTTCCTGAGTGCCACCAACCAGGGCGATGTTTGGCCCGGTCGTGACCCGGCGGTGGCCGTCAGAATCCAAACCGACTCCCAAGAGCATGGCCTTGGCGGGCCGCCTCTGCTTGTTTCCCGAATTCGACATGCGGTGACGCTACGGTTTGGCGATGTGAAGTCAAGCCAACGACGGAAAACAGACTGCTTTGAGCGACAAAAAAACTCGCCCACGAAAACGCGGGCGAGTTTTGAAAATGAAGTTGAGCGAATTAAGCCCGGCGCAGACGGCGGGAAAACGCGCCATAGCCAAGAGCGGCCACGCCAAAAATCGCAGCATACGACGAAGGCTCAGGAACAGTCGCGTTCCCAGTAACACTAAACAGAGCGGGAAAGTTCGCGTCTTCACCTGACCATGACGCTCCTGCGTCGGTGCTGGCAGAAAAGCCTCCGAGACTTCCGACCCCGGTAAAGGAAGCACCACTTGGTCCTGCAAAATGCCAAGTATATTCACCAGTTGGAGAGAGAACTTTAGCGACAACCCAATAGGAAGAATTGGCGTTCAACTGCAACGTCGCTAAAGGAGTGTAGGTTGCTGGAGAACTTGGGGTCGAATTGCCGGATAGAACAGCCAGCGATGCATTCGGAGTTCCCGCACTATCAGAATAAATCTCAACTTGAAAACTACTGCTAGTGTCCACTGCAGTGCTTAAAGTAAGGGTGACTCCCGCTAGATTGTAAGTGCTGCTGTCAGTCGTAAATTTGTTCGCCAACCAGCGCGTGTCGTAAACACTGTCCGGTGAGCCATCTGCAACATCGGGTGGCTGAGTCGTGGTATCCACGATAACTGTTTGCGCACCGACTTGGGCCACGCCCAGCAAACCCACCGCGAGCGAAATTAAGATTTTATTCCGAATGTTCATTTTCATAGCAGGACTTACTTTCAGTTCATTTAACAAAAACAATATCGGCTGTCAATTAAAACAACTTGAAGAAAAGGTGAAAACTGCCCTGGTTTAACCGCCCGTTGCCGCGCCAAGATCGTCATCATCGCGGGCCGAGCTTGCGTCGCCTTGGTGCAGCGCGTCAACGGGCTTGACAGACTTTGCCTATTCGCGGTCAACATGCTGCCGAATTAAAAATCCTCGTCATCACCTGAAAGCGAAAGCGTCCCCGCCACCCGGAATCACCCATCCAAGAACAACCACGCGTATGCGCTTGCTCGCGATCCTCCTGCCGCTCGTGCTCACCGTCCATGCGACTGCGGCGTCGCTGCCGAGATTGAAAGTCTCCGAGAACCACCGCTTCCTCGTCACCACAGACGGCCGTCCGTTCTTCTGGCTGGGCGACACGGCCTGGGAATTGTTCCACCGGCTCAATCGCGAGGACGCCGAGCGTTACTTGCGGAACCGCGCGGACAAGGGATTCAACTTGGTGCAAGCCGTGACGCTGGCCGAGTTCGAGGGACTCACCGCGCCAAACGCCTACGGCCATCTGCCGCTCAAGAACAACGATCCGCTGCAGCCGGACGAAGATTATTTCAAGCACGTGGACTGGATTGTCGCCAAGGCCAACGCGTTCGGTATCCACGTCGGATTCCTGCCGACGTGGGGCGACAAATGGAACAAGAAGTGGGGCGCCGGGCCGGAGATTTTCACACCGCAAAATGCCGAAACGTACGGCGAATGGATTGGGCGGCGCTACAAGGACGCTGGAATCGTGTGGATCCTCGGCGGCGACCGGCCGGTCGAGACCGATGCGCACAAGGAAATTCTTCGAGCGATGGCGCGCGGGTTGCGCCGGGGCGACAGCGGCGCGCATCTCATCACTTTTCATCCGACCGGCGGACAAGGTTCGAGTGTGCCCTTTCACAATGAAAACTGGCTCGACTTCAACATGCGCCAGAACGGCCACAGTGCCGAGTTCACTGGCCGCTACGACAAAACGCGCGAGGATTACGACCGCACGCCAGTGAAGCCCGTGCTGGACGGCGAACCGATTTACGAAGGCCATCCGGTTTCCTTCAACGCGAAGAATTTCGGCCATTCCATCGCGGCGGACGTGCGCCGGCCGTTCTACTGGGATGTGTTCAGCGGTGCCTGCGGCCACACTTACGGACATCATTCCGTGTGGGCCATGCACACGCCGGCGCGCAAGCCGGTCAACGCGCCGCTGATGCCCTGGACCGAGGCGATTGACGAGCCGGGCGCGTTTCAGGTCGGCATCGGCAAACGGCTTATCGAGTCGCGCCCGTTTCTGACGCGCGTGCCGGATGACTCGTTACTCGTGCCCACGGAATATCCGACGCTCGTCCCCGGCGCGGGCACGCGGCGTTTCGTGGCGACGCGCGACAGCGGCGGCAGCTACGCGATGGTCTATGCACCCGTGGGCCGCGCCTTCAAAGTGCGCATGGACAAAATCACCGGCGCAAAAGTGAAGGCATGGTGGTTCAACCCGCGCGACGGCAAGGCGAAACTAATCGGTGAATTTCCCAATGCGGGTGAACGTGAATTTCTTTCTCCGGACAAGGGGGAACAAATCGACTGGGTGCTCGTACTCGACGACGCGGCGAAGAAATTTCCTCCGCCGGGAACCGTGAAACGCTGATTTTTTTTCATGAACGCAATTCTCCACACCATCATCGCGTGCGGTTCGCTGCAATCCTCCGCGTCCGCTAGGAGTGTCGAGCATGTTGATGCCTGCTTTGGTCACGGCAGGTTCGTCGCGTCAGTCACGAACCTTGGGTTAGTCGGTTGGGATGATAACGATGCGGTAAATTCGGACGATTCCTGGCAAGGGAAGCGGTGAAAAATCATGGAGCGTGGCCGTCGCGCTCGAAGCCGCCGGGCCGAAGCGATCCAGCGATTTCCAAGCGCTTTCGACGGAAGCGTCGCGAGCTTGGAGTAAGTAAGTTTTTCCAAGAGCGCCTGTGAAAGTGATTTGGAGTGTGCCATTGCTCGGGTCAAACACCGCCGAAGTAATTCTCAAGCGACTCGCAGAATCCCGCGGGTCAGTGCCGGATTGAAATTCTTCGAGGTTGGTTCGTCCGTCACTATCTGCATCCCGCAAGGCATCGGCCGGATCATCTGGATTCAAGCGGTGGGCAATTTCCCAGCGGTCCGGCATGCCGTCATGATCGCGATCGGTTTCCGTCGCGTAGCCGGGCGTGGGCGACGCAGCTTCCCAATTGGTCGGATCGTCCACCGACTGCGACGTCAGGATTCGCTGAAGGGAAAGCTCCGTGCCCGCCGGAACCGACGGCCAACTGCCTCCGTTGTCGTACTTCAAGGATTGCACAATCGTCCCGCCCATCAACTGAATGGCAATCGCATCGCCGGCGTTGTTCAATTTGCCCGGGTACGGTCCCACGACTGGCACCGCGTCCGAAACTCCATAGTGTGCTCGGAAGCGGGCGAAGTTGTTGTTGGCGTCCGCGTCGGTGACGAGCAAAAATCCATTTGGTGGGACGACCGCACTGGATGGAAAAGTGAAACCAACTCCCGTGAGCGACGCGCCGGCGAGATCCAGCGACAGCGTTGGACTCGTGTTGCGCAATTCGATGAACTCGAACTCGCTGCCGGCCGGCGGTTGATACATGATCTCCGAAATTCGCAAGTGCTCGCAGAGTGCTTGCGCGTTGTCAGCTTCACCGGCGATGAATTCAAGCGGAGTTGACCAATGGCTCCAGCGGCCAGTCTGATCTCTTACACGCGCGCGGACGCGATACGTTTTGCCAACCTCAATCGAGGTGGACGGAATCACGATTTCACTCGCGAATTCACTCCGTTCACCACTTTCCCAAACAGCGTTGATCTCGTATCGGCGAGGGCGTCCCGACACGAAAGACGGCGCGGTCGCGGGCGTGACTTCGGCCAGACGCCATTGCATCGCGGCAAATGCGTTGGCCCCACGATAATCGGAACACGTGAAGCGAAGTTGGTTGACCGGGAAACCTACCGGGCCACTCGAAGTGACGGTCGGCGTCTCCGGGATCGTGGCGTCGTTGGCCAGATTGATGTCGATCCACTTGCCGCGGGACACGATGTAATTTTTCATCAGCCGCACCGCGCCGGTGAAATTCTTCGGCACATTGCTTTCAAACGGGAATAGATAAAACTTTCCGCGGCCAGCCTTCGACAAATTGACAATCACGGCGTTGGTCATGATCGGATTGTAGTCCCACTGGCAGCGGTCGGCGTCGGTGATTGAAAGGCCGCCCGCTGGGTCGTGAATCATCGCGGCGAACTCGTCGATCAGTTGCCCGCATTGGTCGGGATTGAACAACAGGTCGCGAATTTCGCGAAGGCGGTTTTGGTATTCCACTTTGAACACGGCCCGTGACAGGACACGATTCTTGAACGGCGACACGCCGCCGCCGTACATGTTGTCCGCCCAGGTCAAATCTTCGTCCCATGGATGGATCGACCACCGGCCGGTCAGCGGGTTGTGGTAGTAGAGGTAATTTTTCCCCGCCCCCTCGTCGATGTCGTAATCATGCACGGTCTCGACGATTGAACGGAAGCTGAAGTAGCGCGGCAAATCCAGATTCGTCCGCCACCAGTCATCGGTGAGATTGCCGCCGCGATAGGCGTTCATAAAACTGTTCAAGTCGGACCGATCGGAAACTGCGGTTGCGCCCTGATTTTGCAAATCACCCGTGCCGTTTCGCATCATGTAATAATTGCCATCGGGAAGCTGATGCTCGTCGAGAAACGGGCCGTCGCCTTCCTCGACCGCCAGATAGAGTCCCCAAAAATCGCCGTCATACTGCGTCGCGCCCGTCTCCGAGGATTTGTCAATGACGCGCAGTTGGAAGAGGTGGGTGTTGCAAGCCTCGGTGCCGGCAAGGTTGAACAACTTGTAGGACACGGATTCAAACAAGCCCTGTTCGCCGCGATGCTGGTAATCGCCTTGCTGGATGTTCGGACGCCAGTTCATCTTCGCCCACGGGTTTCGATATTTTTCTCCGAAATTGTCGCGCGCCGTGAAGCGATGAGCGTGATTGAAACTAATCTTCCACGCGTTCTTGCCCATCGCGTAACGCCAGACGCCGCCGCGCGCCTTGAAGCGGATATGATCGTAAACGTCGCCGTCGAACACGAGCGTGCCGGTCCAGAGATACGCGTCGCCGGTGTATTGGCTGATGCGATTGGAATAAATTCCCCACGTCGATTCTTCGATGGCGGTTTGTTTCGCGACCAATTGATAAGCCTGAACCTGGCTCATCACGTTCGTTCCAAAATCAACAACTTCTCCACGGACGCCGGTGGAGCCGGGCTGGATCGCCGCGCGCCACGCGGGAATGCCGTCATAGACGAAGTAAGCAAAGTTCGGTTGCGGGTCGTCGGCGTACGGAACCGTGACGCTCGCGCCGAGCGCGTCCACGACCGAAATGCGATAGCGGATCAGCCGACGGTGCGTTTGCAACGACGCGGGAAGTTCGGCGGAGAAAATATCGTCGCCGCCCAAGGCATCCGGCGTCGCGCCGCGATCGTTCATTGGCACGGAAACCCAATTTGTCCGATAGGCCTCATCGTCGAGTTCGATGTAACTGCCGGGATCAACGATCTGGTATTGCAGCATGACACTCGCGACGCCATCCGGATCGGTAACCTTCGCCGTGATGCGCACCGATTGTCCGGAAGTCGGCTGTTGAGGCGAATGCTCGACCTGGCGGATCTGTGGCGGTGCGTTCGTGACAAATGTGGAGTTACGCGCGCCCGGTGTCGGCCCGTGCGACGCCGGCCTCACTTCGCCGTGCAAGCGGAGGTCGAGAAAACAATCACTGCTGTTCGTCAGAAGAATGTTGTGAAGCTGAATCGCGATGACGTTGGTTCCCGGCACGAGGTAGGTGGCCGGCGGCGGCAGTGAATCCACTTCCCAGCTTGAATCTTCGCGCGTCGAAAGCGCGAGGCCGTCGAAAGGAACCTCAGTCGTCGCGATGTTTCGGTTCAACACATTGACTCCATTGATCCAAACTTTGAAACCGTCGTCATAAAGTGCTTCCAGCACGAGGCTGGAAATCGCCGCCGGATTTTCGACCGCAAACTTCTTCCGGAAAAACAGCGAAGTGTAGTGGCCGGTCATGTCGTTCAAGCGTGTGTTGAGAGCCACCGAGGGATCGTAGCCGATGGGCGTCGCGCCAGCCGACCATGCCGAGTCATCGAAATCGAGCTGCCGCCAGGCGGTCGTCGGCTGGGAAGGTTCGCTGGTTCCTTTGCGATAATTCCAGACCGCGGTTTCGGCGATCAAGGTCTGGCGCTGCGTGGCCACACTGCCGACCGCGGACGCGCGCCAGCTTCCCGCGAGATTGTTGTCGAGCGTCGGATTGCTCAATTCAATCGAGTAGCCGGGCGCTTCGCCAATTGTCGGCCACGGAAATCCAAGTTGATAGCGAACTTCATTCTCGGTCTTGCCTTGCGCGTTGCGCAACACCACGTGATCGCCATTACGGCCAAGCGTTCGCGTCCACGGACCGAGCGACGCGACGCCGAATTTCTTTTTCAAAAACGCAGGATTCTGGGCCACGACGATGAAGCCATCGGCTGCGATCGTGGTTCCGGCCGGAAAAGTGAAAACAACCGCGTTGGTCAGCGACCAGCCGCTCAGATCAACGTTCTCGCTGCCGGAATTGTAGAGTTCGATGAATTGAGCCGGCTCAGTTTTGACGTCTGGACGGAAATGGATTTCGTTGATGACGACCGCGCCCTGTGTGATGAGCTGAGTGAAGAAACCAGCAACGATAAGGCGGACTAGGCTCCATGCGAGAGAGAAGTATTTTCGTTCCACAGTTGTGGAATGAACCTACTGCCTAACCTTGGCGCCAGCCACTCGAAATTTACGCGGAGCCTGGTCGGGATCGCCGAAGTCAATGAGCCGGGGCGTGGTGAAATATCCGCCTCCCGCCTTCCTGCGCGCGGAAGCATGAGCTGCCAGGATCACGGCGGCGCAAGCGGGGCTAAGGCCAAAGCCCGGAGCTTGTGACCGCGAACCACTGCCGCGCTAACTCGGATTCACAGAATGCGAGCAAGAAAATGAAGATGAAACTGCCTCCGCAAGAATCTGCGCTACCTAAAATTGTTCCGGTGGTGAAGGCGCAATTTCTGACTCTTTCGCTCGCCTCGCTTCCTTATGTGAATTGAATTCCGCGTTCGAGTTTAAATCAGGCTGACAATTCCAGCCGGGGCGCTAAAATAATCGAACCATGAACCGACGAATCTTCCTCCATCAACTTTCTCAAGGCGCGGCGCTCGCGGGCTTGGTCGCTGGCGGCACTCGCGCGTTCGGCGCGGACGCCGCGAAACAAGTCGCACCCACGACACCAAAACTTTCCCCGCTCAAGATTACGAAAGTGAAAGCGATCCTGACGGCGCCAGCGCGGATCCGGCTTTGCGTCGTCAAAGTGGAAACGAGCGAGCCGGGACTTTACGGGTTGGGCTGCGCGACGTTCACGCAACGTATTCGCACGGTCGTCACGGCCGTCGAGCAGTATCTCTCGCCGTTCCTCGCCGGCAAGGACGCGGACAACATCGAGGACTTGTGGCAGGCCATGTTTCAAAGTTCCTACTGGCGCAACGGCCCCGTGTTGATGAACGCACTCAGCGGCGTTGATGCCGCGCTCTGGGACATCAAAGCCAAGCGCGCCAGCAGGCCGCTTTACCAATTGCTTGGTGGCAAATGTCGCGTGGGCGTGCCGGTCTATCGTCACGCGGCGGGGCGGACGAAGGAGGAAGTCGCCGACAAGGCGCGCGAGTTTATCGCCCAGGGCACGCGCTACATTCGCGCGCAGGTCGCCGTGCCCGGACAGGCGACTTACGGCGCGGGCGGAAGTTCGACGAATGCGCCGATGAAGCTCGCTGACGCGGATCATTTTGCGGGCGATCACTTCGAACCGACCGCCTACCGCATAAGTGTTCCCAAACTTTTCAAATACTTGCGCGAGCAGCTCGGCGAAGAAATTGAATTGCTGCACGACATGCACGAACGCCTGCCGCCCATCGACGCCATCGGCCTGGCGAAAGAACTCGAACCGTATCGGCTCTTCTTCCTCGAAGACCCGCTGGCACCCGAGGATGTCGGCTATTTCAAAATACTGCGCCAACAATGCGCCACGCCGATCGCGATGGGTGAATTGTTCAACAATCCAAACGAATGGCTGGATCTCATCAGCGGGCGGCTGATCGATTTCATCCGCTGTCATCTCTCGCAAATCGGCGGCATCAGTGCTGCAAGAAAAATCGCCGCGCTTTGCGATTTCTTTCGCGTGCGCACCGCCTGGCACGGGCCGGGGGACACTTCGCCCGTTGGCCACGCCGCGCACGTGCATCTGGATCTGGCGACGTGGAATTTCGGCATTCAGGAATGTCCCGGCTTCAGCGACGCCTTGCGCGAAGTTTTTCCCGGCACGCCGGAAATTCGCGACGGCATGATGTGGTGCAACGAAAAACCGGGCCTGGGCATCGACCTCGACGAAGGACTCGCCGCCAAATATCCCATCCGCGACGATCCGCCGTTCGATTTGAATTGGGGCCGGCTGCGCGATCGAGATGGGACAATTCGGCGGCCGTAAGTTCGTCACCTACCATTCTCGATGAGTTGGATGGAAGCGCACAATCCCAGTTCGATGAAACTCAAGTTTGCTCGACACTTCGTTTCAAGATGCTCCATGCAACATCATAGACCTCACGGTTGGACACGGTTCCCGCGAAGATTCAATTGCTCAACTCAACAGCGCGAAAAAACTTAGCGGTCGTCTCACGAGCGCTGATGAGTTTGAATATGTCTTGCCCTGTTCCGTCAATCGGTTCGCCGACACTTGACCACGAGGTGTCGTTCACATTAGCCAGTGCCTGGATTTGATACTTCTTACCTACCGATGATGGAAACTTCAGCTCGACGGCTGTGAAAATCTCAACGAGGAATTCCGAAACGAGGAGTCGTGCCGCTGCTTGTACGGAGCCAAATTGATTCGAAATCTTGACCGAGTATTCGCCCGCATCTCTCACTCGGACACCTTCCAATACAAGCTCGTTGTTAGTCTCACCGGTCAGAGCGACTCCGTTATAGAACCATTGATAAGTTGCTGGATCCCCTGCGCCCACTCCGACTGAAAAGACAGCCTTTCCTCCGATTGGCACCTGTTGATCGGCAAGCCCTTGAACAATTTTTGGCGAATCGCCAACGCTGATTACACTAACATTGTCGAGTAACACGCCCACTTGAAACGAAGTAGATGACGTGTCCCGAAACGACAATGTCGTTTCCGATGTGGTGGCCGTAAAAGTGAATTTTTGGATTGGCCCGTAAGCTGTCTGTAATTGAGGAGGCGTCGCATCAAGCGATGCCAACTTGGTCCCGTCGGACGAAAAAACTTCTGCAGTTAGCTTGACTCCAGGATTCTGGCTAGGATTTCCAGTCCATCCCACATTGAAACTGACCTCATAAACTCGATTCGGAATTGTGATAAATGCTTGATTGATTGTAGTGCCAATCAATGCATCGGATGACGAATCCAAATCAATTTGCTGATTCCCTTGAGCAGGATTAATAATGCCTCGTGCAGATCCGGAGTAGAGGGCAACGGTGCCTTTGGTCACATTCCACGGCCCGACGCTCGTCAAGCCTGCGTGCCCTCCCGGACTGACTACCGGGGTTTCAAAACTCCCATCCAGTATGAGATTTTGAGCATGCACTACGAATCCCGCGAGTGCGTATAAACCGAATGTCACGATCATCACTTTACGCATCGAATTTTTCAGCTTGTTGTGATCCGGGAGGGAGTTTTTCAATCCGATGAGTGAGGAGTTTTGGGAAGATGATTGGAGTTTTTTGGACTTCATAGTTTTGGTCTTGCGTCGGGTCAGCCAGTCCTAAACAAACAGAAGGGGCTTGATTACTCATGCCCCGAATCAGGCACTGGCATGCCTTGGAAGGAACGCTTTCGGCACGCCCGAGTGGGTGTGCTTCCAGCGCGGTCCTTCCAGTGAAACTGCCAGTTTCGATTCAGACAGTGGCCGAAGCTCGCAAATAGTTTGTTGTTTTGTTGCTACATGAGTTCTTTGATAACGCTGCGAATTAGAACAGCGCAAAAGTGCTAAAAGCAAGGCCGATACCAAAGCATGTTTTCGTGATATTGAGATGCCTCCACTCCTCTCCAAAAACAAAGCGCCGCCCGGATGAGCGAGAACGACAAAATAGACGCCACGCGCAGTTCCGCCAATACTCGCGACGACATCCAAATCAATCGACCGCCCAGCTCAAGATTGCCTTCTGCACGTGCAGCCGGTTTTCGGCTTGATCAAAAATCGTCGGCGCGTGCGCCTCGAAGGTCGCTTCGTCAATTTCCTTACCGCGATAGGCAGGCAGGCAGTGCATGACGAGCGCATCCGGCTTGGCCGGTTTGAGCAACGCCTGATTGATTTGAAAGCCGCGCAATTTTTGGAGCCGCTCGGCCGCCTCGGCTTCCTTGCCCATCGAAACCCAGACGTCGGTGTAAATCAGGTCGGCGCCGGAAACGGCCGCGTCGATGTCATCCGTGCAAATAATGACAGGTCGTCGGGATCCCGTGCCGTGAGCGCTCGCGCGAATCAATACTTCGGAGCTAGGCTGAAATTCCTTCGGCGCGGCGATGCGCAATTCAAAGCCGAGTTTCGCCGCCGCAAAGATCCACGACTGCGCCACGTTGCACGCGCCGTCGCCGACGAACGTCACGACCTTGCCCTGAATCGGCCCGCGCTTTTCCTGATACGTGAAAATGTCGGTGAGAATCTGGCACGGGTGTTCATCGTCCGTCAGCGCGTTGATGGTCGGGATGCCGGAAAACTCGGCGAATTCCGCGACGTCGCGTTGCGCGAAGGTGCGAATCACCACGCCGTGAAGCATCCGCCCTAGCACGCGGGCGGTGTCCTTGATGGGTTCGCCGCGGCCGAGTTGAATTTCGCTGGCGTTGAGAAAAATCACCTGCCCGCCGAGTTCGCGAATGCCGACTTCAAACGACACACGCGTACGCGTCGATGATTTCGAAAATAGCAGCGCCCAGGTTCGCCCCGCCAGCGGGCGGGCGTGCGTGGTACGGGCACGCTTGAACGCGGCGGCGCTCCGGAAAATTGATTCCATGTCGTCGCGCGACATGCTTTCGAGACTCAAGAGATGCTTCATAAACAAGCGCCGCGCGCCCGTTCCGGGTTCAACGGCAAATCCCAGAATCAAGTCTGGGAAAGCTGGTGAATTAAGCAGAAGCACGGGCTGGCGTCACGAAAAGAAAATGAAATTTTACTTACCGCGTTGCCGGCGCGCCGAATCCGCTCAAGCTTGGGCGAGCTTCACAGCCACAGACTCGATCAAAGCCACGCCCTCCTCCGCCTGAACGCGTGTCAAATTCAGCGGCGGGAGCAGGCGCACGCGTTGATTTGCGGACGGAATGGTCATCACCCCTGCGTCGTGCAGGCGATTGACGAACTGGATCGACGCCGCTTTGTCGATCGCAGCGAATGCCGGAATTTTTTCTTTCTCGACCAATTCGAGTCCGAGCATGAAACCGACGCCGCGCGCATTTTTGATGACGCCAGGATAAGTCGTTGCGAGCCGATCAAGATGGTTTCTCAAAAAATCTCCAGTTGCCCGCGCGTTGTCGGCGAGCCGATCGCGTTCGATTACTTCGAGAATTTTCAACGCCACGGCGCAGCCGAGCGGCGTGCCGCCGAACGTCGTGCCATGCGTGCCCGCGCCCAGCAAATCGCCGTGCGGCTCGCACGCCCAAAACGCACCGATGGGAAATCCGTCGCCGAGCGACTTCGCCATCGAAATGCCGTCGGGCAGAAATTTGTCACCGCCCGCCACGCCTTCGAGGATGCGTTGAAAACTTTGGAAACGTCCCGTCCGAAAATGCCCGCATTGCACACCATCGATGAGCAGCAGCATTTTCTTTTCATCGCACAATGCACGCAGGCCGAGCAGATATTCCGGCGTCGCCGGCGTGATGCCCGCTTCACCCTGGATGCCTTCGATCAAAATCGCGACGGTCGCGGGCGAAATGGCGTCGCGCGCCGCTTGCAGATTGTTGAACGGAATGTGGCGGAAGCCTGCTACCATTGGCGCAAACCCTTTCTTGACCTTGTCCTGACCGGTGGCCGCGATGCCCGCGAGCGTACGTCCGTGGAAAGAATTTTCCGCCGTCAGAATTTCAAAGCGTCCCTCGTCGTGGCCGAACTTGCGCGCGAGTTTGTAAAGTCCTTCGTTCGCTTCCGCGCCGGAGTTGCAGAAAAAAACTTTGCCCGGCGCGATGAGCCGCGTGAGTTGTTGCGCGAGGCGGCCCTGTGGTTCGTGGTAGTAAAGATTCGAGACATGCATCAACTGGCGCGCCTGCCGCGAAAGCGTCTCGGCGATTTCTTCGTTCGCGTGGCCGAGCGAGCAGACCGCGATGCCACCACCGAGATCGAGGTAACGTTTGCCGTTCACATCCCAAACGTAGCTGCCCTGGCCGTGGCTCAAGACGAGCTCGAAGCGCCCATAGCTCGGCACAACGTGCTGCTGGAAGAGTTGCTGGATTGCCACCTGCTGATTGCGGACGATGGCCGGCGGCGGCGGAATAATTTCTTTCATTTCGGATTGGCGATTGCGGATTGCGGATTGTTTCGAAAGCGGGCACTGCGGGCCGAAGCCACGGTCATGGCCAAGAGTTCGTTGCCTTCTTTCATCAGATCAGCAACCAGATCGGCTTTGACAACATTTGTCTCGATTAACAACTCCATCCAGTAAAGCGACTCGTCGCATTCTTCCTCGACGATAGTCAGCTTGGCAACAAAGTCGGCCCGCGATTTGGCCCGACAAACAGAGCGATAATTTGCGCCGACCGAAGTCCCGGCCCTAAGCAACTGGCGTCCTATTACGGCAGCAGAACCGGACTTGGGCAATGATTCAGCAAGACGCACTACACGAATGGCATAAGCTTTCGTCCGTCTCTTGAACTCGTCTGCGTTCATTCCCAAAGGGTGATCGGATGTGCATCAATCCGCAATCCGCAATCGCCAATCCGAAATCAGAGTACAACTTCGGTGCCCACGCCGGCATCGGTAAAAATCTCCAGCAGCACCGCGTGCGGCTCGCGGCCATCGACAAACGAAACTTTGTCCACGCCCGACCGAATCGCGGCCACGGCGCTGTCCACTTTCGGAATCATTCCCTTGTCCACGATCCCCGCCGCTTTGAGCGCGGGCACTTCGCTCGTTTGCAAATGCGCGATGAGCGTGGCCGGGTCTTGCGGGTCGCGCATCAGGCCGGGCACGTCGCTCATGAAAACCAACCGCTTCGCCTTGAGCGCGATGGCGACCTGCGCGGCGGCGACGTCCGCGTTGCAGTTGTAAATTTTCCCATCCTCACCGAGCGCCACGGGACTGATGACCGGCGTAATGCCGTGCCAGATGCACTGCCGCAACGGTTCCGTGTTCACTTCCACGACTTCGCCGACGAAGCCGATGTCCATTTTCACGCCGGGCTTTTCCTTGTCGTCGAGCAATAGCCGGCGGCACTTGAAAATGTCCGCACCGGAAAATCCGCGCGCCTTGCCGCCCAGATCCTCGATGGCTTTGACCACCTCCGGGTTAATCTCGCGTGACAGAACTTGATCCACTACGCACACCGTCGCTTCATCCGTCACCCGCTGGCCTTGAATGAAACTTGCCTTCAAGCCGGCCGCTTCCATCGCGCGCGTGATCGCCTTGCCGCCGCCATGGACGACGACCGGATTAATTTCGACGGCTTCCAAAAAAACAATGTCGCGCGCGACGCCGTTGCGCACCGCGGGATCGGGCGAGTCCATGAACGAACCGCCATATTTCACGACGAACGTCTCGCCGCTGAATTTCTGGATGTACGGCAACGCTTCGAGCAGCGTCGCGGCTTTGGAGATGAGGTCTTGCATGGATCGGGAACAAAACGGTTTTCTATTCGAGTAGTTTCAGTTTTAGGCTGCGAGCAACATAATCTTCGGGCACCGCGCCTAAAGGATGGCTGACAAGGCCACGTGTGCCTTTCTTCCCGACCAAGCTATTCCATCGATGCGTAGTAATACATAACTCAGTGTTCCAATAGGAACCGACTGTGAACACCGACGGCAAGGCAGAAGGCAAGTCCGCGCACGCGACAAAATTACGGAATGGCAGACCTTTAACGAAATATCCAAAGCACTGTCCTTTGCATTTCGGACATTCCCAACCTGAGCTTTCGAGGCAGCTCACGCCAACAAATGAAACCCTAGGCAATCCGACGAGTTCGAAAAATCGCTTTCGCCCCCGTCGTATTGCAGCGACGGGGCGTAACTCCAAGAATTGCCGCTCTTGTTCAGTTAAGAGATTCAAGAATTCTTCGCTGAAGACGCATCGGATTCCGGCTCCAACAGAGACAAACCCTCCGTCATAACCAGCCCGCATGTGAGTGAGTTCCAATAATCGATCATTCCGAGGACCGCTCGGAATTTGGCACTTTGAACAAGTGTTACCGGTAAAAAACTGATTATTCCATTCGGCTGCTGCTCGCCTCTCTGTTTCAGATGCGAACGCTTGAACACGCGGCTGATTAGTTTCAAAACGCTCATCGCCTATCACAGTCACGAGATCTGGGTTACGGAATTGGTAGTCCCCGCCATTCGCTGGAAGCGGCGGGGTAAATTCGAAAGTCGGAGTAATCGCTCCACCATCGGCTCTAACAGCTTCGGTTAGCCACTCAACCGCTTCGCCAATCGTTCGCCCTGCAGCTTTGGAATGCGGGTGTTCTTTTAGCCAGACTATGAAACCGTGATTGTCCGCCTTCCAACTGCACAGGTAAACAAAATCTTCCACGATTATCCCCCAAAGGTCATCACTCCCGTCACGTCGTCCTTGTTGTAATCCACGTTGGCCTCAGTCAAATTGGCGGCATACATGATGGCGCTGGCTTTGCTGAAGTTGATGTGGAGGTGGAGGTCGAACCCCCTCGGTGCGGCGAGTCTCATTTTTTCCGATCCTCCGAGATCGGCGTGAAGTATTGAATGCGCGCGTGGCGGTAGCCCTTCAGCTTTGTGTCGGTAGTCAGCAGCGTAAGCCGGTGGACGCGCGCGGTGGCGACGATGAGTTCATCGGCGGGATCGCGAACCGGAAATTCCGGCAATCGCATGGCGTCGCTGACCACTTCCAGCGTGAGCGGAAGCACGGTGAGGTTGGGAGCCAGGGCGTCCTTGAACCACGCAGCGAGTTCCTTTGGCAGCGGCAGTTTTCCGGCCTGCACTTTTTTCCCTATCTCCCATAAACTGATCGCGGGCAGACCGAACAATTCGCCCGAAGTCTGTAGCAATCGCAACGTTTCCGGTGGAATTGTCAGCAGTTCATTGACCGCCCGGAGCCAGACTCCGGTGTCGAGCAAATACCTCACTTCAAAGCCTCCCACTCAGCGGCCACGGGATCATCAATGTCGGCAGGCAAGGGAAACGGACTTGGGCACGCGCCCAGAAAAGTCCTGGACTTTGGTTCCGGAATTACTCGGGCAAATGGCCTGCCTCGCTTGATGATTTGCACGGTTTCGCCTTTCTCCAACCACTTGGATAGTTTGCCGAACTCGTTGCGCAGATCCCGGATGGTTGCGGTTTTCATGGTGATACGTTTGTATCACGAGCGCGGAAATGTCAATCACGCGAGTCGGGCGTTTGCCGGCGTTCAGCCGCCTCGGTTTTGCTCCAGGCCAACAATGCGTTCGACAAATTTTTCCCGCGCGTAGAAGGCCCGGCTCTCGCTGCCGTGGCCCGCGCCTTTGGTGCGCGCCTGCACCAATTGGCCCAGCTTGCCTGTCAGACCGCTTAGACCGCGCTGCCGGAGCGCCACGCGAATCGTTTCGTAGTCAGCCTGGACCTGACGAAACAGTTCGCCATCGCTCAAGTCGAAGCTCACGGCTTTCACAAATGGCGACCGCGTCTCCTGCTCGTCCACCCACTCGCGCACGCCCACGACCATGCGCTGAAGCTTGTCGAGCAGATGGCTGTGTTCGAATGGGGTTTTGATCACGTTGCCCGGTTCAATCATCGTGATGGCCATCGTCTCCTTCACGACAAGCCGGTCGCCGCGGCGTTTGAGCGGAATCACCTTCAATTCCCAATCGCCGAAGTCCGGCGCTTGCCGCGAATTCGCCGGCAAGCCGAGATAGCGCTCAATAACATCGCCGGCCCAGCCTTTGTTCTTGCGGTTGCCAATCCACACGCGCACACGGAATTCATCCGCCAGCGGACGAAGATCTTTGCCTTCAAGCGCGTGGAGTTTGAGCAGCGCTTCCTCGCGAGTCATGCGGGCGGTGGATTATTTCTTCTTCGCGAAATGCCGGTCAGCGAAGTTCATGAACACCTCCCAATCGTCGGCCGTCATCGAGTGCTTGCCTTCGCGAATGTAGTAACCGAGCCGGCTGTCCACGAGTTTGCGCAAGGGCGGCACACTTTTCGCGTCTAGACCTTCCACGCCGAGGAAACGATAAACCGGCGACGTGGCTTGCAGGATCGCGAACTGGCCGTTCGGGTTGGCCCATTGATCTTCGAGCGCATTCGAGAACAGAACGGGACGCGGCGCGCACAATGCGGCCAGACAGTTTTGATCGAAGGGCAATCGCTCCGGGGCGTCGTTGAATTTTTTGAACTCGGCATTGAACCAATGAGGAAAACTTTTATTGATGACCGCGATCGTTTCGGCGATGGGCCGGCCGTTGCCTTGTGGATTGGCGAGCGCGGGAGCGACGCGGTTCGGCGCCGTGCCGCCACAACCAGCCTGGTGCGGAATCGCCAGCGCGATGCGTTCATCGAACGCCGCGGCGAGCAAAGCCGTCTTGCCATTTCGCGAATGGCCCACGGCGGCGATGCGGCGTGAATCCAGAGCAAGTTCAGTCACTAGATAATCCACGCAGCGATGATAGCCCCACGCCCACGCGGCGATGCTGCCGCGATTGGCCGGAGAATTTTTTGCTTCGTCGCCGTTCGCCAGCCAGGCGTAAATCCCGTCGCTCACATCCTTGCGATCCGAGTCCACGTCGCTGCTGCAAAAACTTGCAAGCGCGTAGCCGCGTTCGACGATGCGAGCCAGCGGCCAATCCTGCGCCTGGCCACCGCGCGCCGCTTCGGTGGCGGCGTTGTTCGTGCAGCCTTTGCAGGAATCGTAAAGCCAGCCGCGCGTGAGCGGCACGCGCGTGTCAGCCGTCAACGCGTGGTTGCCGCAAAAATTCATCGTGAGGAAAACCGGCACCGGACCGCGATGTTGATTTGGCACCACGAGCATGAGGTCGATGCGCGGCGCGCCAGCGGAACCGGTTTCGAGCGTCAGCAATCTCAGCGTGGCCTTGCCGCCGAGAAAATCACGATGCTCCGCAATCAACTTCGCCGTGACATGCGACGGCCTCGGCGGCAGCGCGCCGTACATGTAGTGCTGAAACAGCGCCTTCAACTCCGGCCGCCGCTCGCGCTCCCATTGCGCGCGCGACTTCACGCGGTGGCCATCAAGCATCACCAGCGGATCGGGAAAATTTGGCTGCGGCGTCAGTGCGGCAGCGTCGGCGAAGTGCGGCAGCTTGTTCGCAGTCGCGCCACCAGCAACAAGAGAGCTCAACAAGCAGACAGCGAAAGCCGCCAGAAAGATTTCTGAGTTCGACATGGTTTTCATAAACTGGGTTCTTGGACGTCAGTCTGCCGCCTGCGTGATTGGCCGCAACGTTTTTTCTCTATTTGCCAACCGAAGCCGGAAGCAAAAACATCGCCTTTTTTGCGACGCGAATTCGCTGGCCGACAATTCAAAACTCAAAACCCAACATTCAAAATTCCGAAACTCAATTCATCCGCCCAGTGCCGCCGGATCGCTCACGTCGCCTTTGTTGAAATCGACATATTCCTCGGTGAGATCGGCAGCGTACATCAGCGCGCTGGATTTGCCGAGATTCAAATTGATGTGCAGATTAAATTCCTTCGCCGCGACGGCGGCGCACAATTTCTTGAACGTCGCCTTCGTCGGCTGACCGCGCTTGAGCGAATAAAGAATTTTCTTCGCGCCGGGCGAGCTGTAGCCGATGTCCACTCGTTCCTCGACGACGCGCGCCGCGCTGTAACCAATCGCGTCAATGATGCGGCCCCAATTCGGATCGCCGCCGTGCCAGCTTGTTTTCACGAGGGGGCTGTTCGCCACCGCGCGCGCGGCGGCATCGGCGTCAACAAAACTTTTTGCGCCCTTCACGCGCACTGTGACAAAGCGCGAAACGCCTTCGCCATCACGAACTATCATTTTGGCAAGTTCGGGGCAGACGTGGCTCAAGGCGGACTGAAACATTTTGAATTCTGAATTTTGAGTTTTGAGTTTCGGATTGGCAGCGAGTCCGTTTGCCAGCACGAGCACGGTGTCGTTGGTGCTCATATCGCCATCGACCGTAATACGGTTGAAACTATTTGCCACGGCTTCGGTGAGCGCGGTTTGCAGCGGCTTCGCTTCGATGGCCGCGTCGGTGGTGATGAAGCAGAGCATCGTCGCGTGAAGGCCGGAGGGAGTTGCGGCGGGGCGCGCGCTGGTCGGACTCATGCCGGGCTGAATCATCCCCGCGCCTTTGCAGATGCCGCCAATGCGAACGGCTTTGCCGCCAAGCTTGAACTCGACCGCGATCTGCTTTGGTTTTGTGTCGCTCGTCATGATCGCTTCAGCGGCTTCGGCGGCGTGCGCCGTGTCGTTACCGAGAAGTTGCGCGGCTTCGAGAATGCCCGCCTTCACATTCGCCATCGGCAGGTTCACACCGATGCGGCCCGTGCTGCCGACGAGGACTTGGCCAACCGGCATGTGTAGTTCGCGCGCGACGAGTGCGGTCATTTCGAGCGCGTCCTTCATGCCTTGCCTGCCGGTGCAAGCGTTGGCGTTGCCGGAGTTGACGACGAGTGCTTGCGCACGGCCACGCTTGACGCGCTCCACGCAAAGCTTCACGGGGGCGGCGCTAATCTGATTGGTCGTGAAAAGTCCGGCGACCGTGGCCGGCACTTCTGAGACGATGAGCGCAAGGTCGCGCTTCTTGCCTTTGTTCGAGCCTTTGCCAGTACCGAGGCGTTTGATGTCACAGAACACGCCGCTGGCCAGAAAGCCCTGCGGCGCGACGATGGAACCAGGAATGTTTTTCGACTTATGTTTCATGTTCCGTTAAACGCAGAGACGCAGAGAACCATAACCGATCTCATTTCTGTGGAATCAATCCTTCAAGCGGACGGCAAGCTCCACTTCGGTGAATCATCGCGTGGCAATTCGCGCAAACAATTGCCAAGTCGTTCAACTTGGTTACTGACGGAGTGCTTCTATCGCCGAGAGGCTGTAAGTGATGAATTTGGGCAAACTCAAATCCTAGTTCGCCGTAAACTTCATAAAAATCGAAACCGCATCTCGGAACTTCACATTTCAGGCGACCATTCCCTGCCTCCAAAGCTTCTTTCAGCTTTGCCGCGCGAAGTTTGTGTTCGCGCCGTCGATGACGAATCAGCGTGATACGCTCTTCGCCCTCAAAGCTAGAAATCTCATCATCAAAATCAACCGTGCTGAGACTCGAAGCACCGACGTGAACAGCCCAGACTCGCTCTAGTTCCTCAGCAATGTCTGCGTGTATGCGAATCCCGGAACCTTGCGGTGTCCAATGAAATTCACTCAACTTCCCATTTTGTAACACGGCAAGAGGAAGTGGCAAATCTACGTCCGGGTCGAGTAAACGTTCCCACTCGCATTCCACATATAAACACTTTTGTCCTCCGGCTGCTTTTTGTTCGTCCCAGTGTTTGTCGTAATACGGCTCCGATGTTGCCCACCCGGAAGCGATGATTCCACGCGGTTCAGTTCCAAGCCGCATGAGAAATCCTCTGTCTCCAATCTTAATCTGTTTTGTGACGCCGCAACTCCATCGTGATTTGATGATTTTGCCCGAGGCTGTCTCATTGGCTTCCTTGGCTAAATTGTCCCACCACCAACGGTTCGGGTTCCAGGTCAAAAGGTAAGTGTTCATTCCTGAAGTCAAGCAATGAGCTAACTCATTTGGCTGCGTATAACCACTGGCAATTGCGGGATGAACTGCGGATATTTTTCAGCTACGCGAATGAGGTCGAGTTCATCCTTCTTGCGTTTGGAGAGACGACGTTGCGGATCGGACCACGCCCAGATTTTGGCCTGAACAAGATCGGGCAGCGATGCAACGCGCAGGTGTAGGCCAAGTGTTTCGCGGATTTCAGAGCGGGCGGGAAACCCTTCGTACCGCACGTCCTTGGTAAACTGGATGCTGAGTTGGCTGCCCGGACGAAGCGCGTTGAGCGAATGCGGATGGTCTTCGACTTTAAAGCCGAGCGCGGCGAGCCGTTGCTTTACCGGTGTGAGATGCGCCGCCGCGAGCGCGAAGTCCGCGTCCATCGTGTAAACCGGCTCGACGTAGCAATTGATGGCGAGGCCGCCGATGAGGCAGTAGTCATGGAGTGATTCGCACAGCGCGACGACTTGCTGAAAATCGTCGCCGCTGCCGGAAATCGACTCAAAGGCGGCGCTGGCGGTCATAGCGTCGAGTTAAGTTCGAGTTGGCAAAGCGGGCAAGCCATCGTTCACACCAAGCCCGCCGTTTCCGGGAAGCCGCAGAGGATGTTCAGGCTTTGCACGGCCTGACCGCTCGCGCCTTTGACGATGTTGTCTTCCGCGCTCATGACGATGAGCCGGCCGGTGCGCGGATCTAGCCGCCAGGCAATTTCCACGACGTTCGTGCCGACAACGTTCTTGGTGTCCGGCAACGCCCGGCCTTCAAGCAAGCGGACGAACGGTTCGTTCGCATAGGCAGTCTGGTAACACGCGGCGATTTGCTCGCCGAGCGCAACGGCTTCGGCGGCGTTTGAGAAATGTTTTTCCGGCGCCAGGTAAAGCGTGGTGAGGATGCCGCGATTCACCGGGATGAGATGCGGCGTGAACTGAATTGTGACCCGGTCACCGGCCACGAGTGACAGTTGCTCCTCGATCTCCGACAAGTGCCGGTGCTTCGGCACACCGTAAGGACGCACGCTTTCGTTGCACTCAACAAAAAGGTAATCAACTTCGGCCTTGCGTCCCGCGCCGCTGACGCCGCTCAACGAATCGGCAATGATGCCGGAAGGTTTGATGAGTTGCGCGCGCAGCAGCGGAATCGTCGGCAGCAAAATGCTCGTCGGATAACAACCCGGCGACGCGATGAGCGTGGCGTCCTTGAGCTGCGCGCGATAAATCTCCGGCAGGCCGTAAACGGATTTCTTCAACAACTCCGGCGCAGGATGGTCGTGCGCGTAAAATTCCTTGTAAACGTCCGCGCTCTTGAGCCGGAAGTCGGCGCTGAGGTCGATCACGACGCAGCCCGCGTCGAGCAGCGGCACGGCGAACTCGGCCGCGACGCCGTGGGGCAACGCGAGGAACACGATGTCGGCCTGCTTCGCGAGCAGTTCCGCATTGGGATCCGTGAAGCGCAGCAACTTGGACTTCGGATGACTGGCAAATTTCGGGAAAACTTGCGCGACGCTGAGTCCGGCATTCTGGCGCGAAGTGACGGCAGCAAGTTCGACGTGCGGATGGTTCAGCAGCAACCGCACGAGTTCTTCGCCGGAGTAACCGGACGCGCCAAGGATGGCGACTTTGACTTGGTCTCGTTTCATTTCAAATAAGGAAAACAGGAAAACTGGAAAACAGAAAATGCCAAGCTTCCAGAGTTTTCATTTCTTAATTCACCGCCGAAAACAAAAAACCCCGCCGGATTGAACCAGCGGGGCTTGAAAGTGCCAACTCGAATTAACGTTTCGAGAATTGGAAACGTTTGCGAGCGCCCGGCTGGCCGTACTTTTTGCGCTCCTTCATGCGCGGATCGCGGGTAAGCAATCCGTCCCGCTTGAGCGTCGGACGAAGATTGGCGTCCACCTTGAGCAGCGCGCGGGAAATGCCGTGACGCACCGCGCCAGCCTGCCCGGAGATGCCCCCGCCGCAAACATTCACGCGCACGTCATACTTGGTCAGCGACTCGGTCAACACGAGCGGTTGCAACACCACGCCACGCAACGAGTCGGTCAGAAAATAATTTTCCAGCGCGCGGCCATTGATGACCACCTTGCCGGAGCCGGTCGCCAGGCGCACGCGCGCCACCGAGGTCTTGCGCCGTCCCGTGCCCAAAAATTCAGTCGTTTTGCTTTCAGTCATACGCAGAGTTGCGAATCAAAAATCATTTCACCGGGGTCAACTGCGCCGGCATTTGCGCCGCGTGAGGATGACGATCGCCTTTGTAAACTTTGAGCTTGGTCAGGAGCACATCGGCAAGCCGGTTCTTGGGCAACATGCCTTTGACCGCGTGCGTAATGAGTTGCTCCGGGTGTTTGGCGCGAATGTCGGCCACGGATTTGTATTTCTCCCCGCCGCGCCACCCGGAGTAGCTCATGAAAAATTTCTCCGTCTCCTTCTTGCCGGTGACGGCAATCTTCTCGGCGTTGACGACGACGACGAAATCGCCAGCATCGAGATGCGGCGTAAAGACCGGCTTGTTCTTGCCGCGCAAAATATCAGCAACTTGAACGGCGAGCCGTCCCAAGACCGCGCCGTTGGCATCGACGACGTGCCATTTGCGCTGGTCTAAATTTACTTTCGGTAGATACGTTTTCATCTCGAACAAATCAAAGGAGCGCAGAAACTAACAAACGAAGCCTCCAAGTCAATAGGCATTTCACGCCAAAAAGTTCCCTGGAAGTCTTTCGATCTCAGGCGGCAAACTAAATTGTCATGATCGAAAGCCGCCGATGCTCCACTGCAAAAATTTCAGACCGCAATCGAACGGCGAGAGCTGGTTTTCTCGTCACGTCCGCTGTTTCAAAAACGGAAAAAGCTCAGGCAACTCCTCTTTGGCCGGCTGGCGGCCGTATTCACAGATCTCAAACGCTTCGGCATATTTGACTTGCGCGCCCTTCGCGTCACCGAATCGCTCTTTGAGTTGCGCACGATATTTCGTGGCCGGCGTTGCAAACTCCGCCGCCCATTCGGCCCGGACGGCTTTTTTTCGGGCGGTCACCGCGGCAACGTCTTTCGGATCCGGGACGAGCGCGGCCGACCCGTTGCAGCCGCCTTCATAAAATTGCGATCCCAACGCCTCGACCGCCGCGAACTTCTTCTCCGCCACGTCGTCGATGCCCACTACAATGTCCGCCGTGAACGGGTTCGGACGGAGAAACCCATCATAATAGAAGAGAAAGACCGGGTTCTTCGTGAGATGCGGCACGTCCGGACAAAAGAACGGCACCGTCACCATGTAGGCTGCGTCCATCACCAGCACGCCAACGTAGCGATGATCCGGATGATAATCATTCGGCCGATGACTAATCACCACGTCTGCTTTCCACTCGCGAATCAGCCGGCAAATCGTCCGGCGGTTGTCCATGTTTACCATGAGTTCGCCGTCGTGGATGTCGAGCACTTCGCTGGTCGTGCCAAGAATTTGCGCGCACTTCTTCACTTCCGCAGCGCGACGCAGCGCGAGCGGCCCGCCCGCCGTGGCCCAATGGCCAATGTCGCCGTTCGTGCAGGAGACAAATTTTACGTGATGGCCAGCCGCGGTCCACTTGGCCGCCGCGCCACCAGCCGCGACTTCGCAGTCATCCGGATGCGCGCCGAAACATATAATGCGCAGTTTGCCATCGGCAGGCGGCACATAACGCGGCTCAACCGCTGCGGCAGCAGCAGGCACGGTTGCAGCGAGTGAAGCCGCGATGCCCAAACCGGTGGCCGACAAAAAATCCCGACGGGAAACAGCGGATGAATCTTGAGCAATCGAGTTCGCCATAAGTAGTGATTGGTTCGGTAAAACACTCGAATCAAATTCCCGCTGGAGCAAGCCAAAAGCCTTGATGTAATTCTACTTCCAGTCACCCACGCAGGCACGCGCTGGAGACCTTTGCTTTCGCTGCTCACAAACGCCGTTGATTTGGAACATAACTAACGAGGTTCGCCGGCGGTAGAACAGTGCTTGCTTCCGGCAGACTCTTTTGGAACAAGTTGGAGCGTGAAAACTTCCCATGCCAGTTCTACTGAAAACCACTCGCATATTCCCGCTTCCGCCCACTCAACGAACGTTCGGCACTTGACTACTCATGCATTGGTTCGGTGGCGAGTGCTCGACGTGTTTTTGTTATTCGCAACCCTGATTTGGATGGCCGTGCTCCCGGCTTTCGCCGCCGCGCCGCAATTGTCGGTCAACGATCCCGTCGTGCTCGAAGGCAACAGCGGCACGAGCCTGATCACTTTCAACATCACGCTCTCGGTGCCCACGACCGTCCCGCTCCAGATTCCTTACTTCACGTCGGACGGCACGGCCACGGCCGGTTCGAATTACCTCGGAACCAATGGCGTTTTGAACATCCCGCCCAACGTAACCAGCACGAATATTGACATCACCGTGCTCGGCGATCTTCTGCCGGAGCCGGACGAAACGTTTACGCTCACCTTTCTCAACGCGCCGAATGTCGCGCTGCAAAAAGCCACGGGCACCGCGACGATTGTGAATGATGACATCCCCGTTTTCATTTCCATCACCGACTCGTTCGCGACCGAAGGCAGCGCCGGAACGACCACGCCGATGGAGTTTACGCTCACGTTGAGCACGAACGCGACATCGCTGATCACCGTCGCGTATTCGACTGCCGATGGCCCAGCAACAAAGGCCGGGATCGATTACGTGGCCACCAACGGAGTGGTTCTTTTCGATCCGGGCGTAACGACGCAAACCATCACGGTCAATGTCATCGGGAACGACGTCCAAGATGGCGACCGCTTCTTGTTGGTGAACCTCACCAATGCCGTCAACGCCGTGATTGGTGACGATCAAGCGGGCGGATTCATCATCGACGACGATTTCCTGCCGGCGCTGCGCATCAATGACGCCGCCATTGTCGAAGCCGACACGGGCACCACAAACATGATTTTCACGGTGACGCTCTCAACGAGCAGCGGTTCGCCGGTGACCGTGGATTATGCCACGGCTGATGACACCGCGAAAGCGGGCAGCGATTACGTCACCAAACGCGGCACGATTACTTTTGCCCCCGGCACGCTGACGCAAACCATTTTGATTCCCGTCATCGGCGATTTGTTGAGCGAGCCGACGGAGACTTTCTTCATAAACCTCGCCAACCCGGTCAATGCCGTCATCGTGGACAACCAGGCCATCGGCACCATCACCGACAACGACTCGCTCCCGCTGCTCAACATCTCCGACGTGACCGTCGCCGAAGGCGACACGGGAACGACGAACGCCGTGTTCACCGTTACGCTCGCTTCCACCAGCGGGCAGGACGTCACGGTCAAATATGCGACCTCGGACGGCACGGCCACCGCCGGCAGCGATTACGTGGCCGCCAGCGGCACGGTCACAATCCGGGCGGGCACGACTTCGCAGACGATTTCGGTGACTGTAAACGGCGACCGATTGAACGAACCGGACGAAACTTTTTTCGTCAACTTGAGCAGCCCCGTCGGCGCACGCATCGGCGACGTGCAGGGGGCTGGCACGATCTTGAATGACGACACTTCGGCTTATCTCACAATCGACAGCGTCAGTAAGCCTGAGGGCAACAGCGGCACGAATTACTTTGTGTTTAATGTGTCCCTCGTGGGAATTACACAATTCTTCCCGACGGTTGACTACTACACCGTGGGAAGCGCTGTGAGCGGTGGAGCCGCAACTGGCGGCACCAACGCGGCACCGGGAGTCGATTTCCTGCTTCAGCAAGGCACGCTGGTTTTCGGACCGACGACCACCAACAGAACCATTATCGTGCCGGTGCTGGGTGATCTGACGTTCGAGCCGGACAAAAGTTTTCTGGTCGTGCTCACTAATGCACACTCGGCGATCATTTCGTCCACCAGCGGCGTCGGCGTCGGCATAATTCAAAATGATGACAGCAACACGCTCCCGACGATTTCCATCAACGACGTGTCGCTGGCCGAAGGCAACGCGGGCACGGTGCCAGCGAATTTCACTCTTTCCCTTTCGATGCCAAGCGCAGTGCCGATCACCGTCAGTTATTCGACCGCCGACGGCACAGCCACGGTCGCTGACCAAGATTATCAGACCGCGTTTGGCAGCGTGACTTTCAATCCCGGTGAAACCGTGAAATCACTTCCCGTGAATATCGTTGGCGATACCAAGGTGGAAGGCGATGAGACGTTCACGGTGAAACTTTCCAGCGCGCCCGGGGCCATCATCAGCCGGCAGACGGGTACCTGCACGATTCTCAACGATGATTCCCCCGGGACCGCGCTTGTTATCTCAATCAACGACGCGCAGCTCGTCGAAGGCGACAGTGGCACCAACTTCATGGTGTTCGATGTGGTGCTCTCGGCTCCCAGTCCGGGGTTCATTCGTGTGGACTACAGCACGCTCGATGGCACGGCAACCACCGGCAGCGATTACGTCGCCCCGCCCGCCAATTCATCGGTGATCTTTTCGCCAGGAAGCACACACTTACCGATTCGGATCGGAGTTATTGGCGATCTGCTTATCGAGCCGGATGAAACTTTCTTCCTGAACCTGAGCGGCCCGACGAATTTTCAGGGAGCGACGGTGACGCTCGTACGCTCGCAGGCGCAGGGAACCATTTTGAACGACGACACTCTGCCAGTGATCTTCGTCTCAAATCCCGCACCGGTGCCGGAAGGAAACAGCGGCAACACGACCGTGCCCGTCGTCGTCAGTTTGTCCACGCCAAGCGCGCAGCCCGTCACGGTCGCCTACGCCACGGCCGATGGCAGCGCGACGGCTGGCAGCGATTATGCGCCAGCGAGCGGCCTCCTGACGTTTGCGCCGGGCGAAACGAGCAAGACGATCATGCTGCTGGTTGTGGGCGATAAGTTGAACGAGCCGGACGAAACTTTTCTGTTAAAATTTTTTACGGCGACAAACGGCGTCCTTTTTTCTTCGCAAGTCATGGTCACCATCCAGAATGATGATGAGCCGCCGGCCAACCATTTTCCGGTGGCGTCGAATGATGTGTTTGCCGTCCAACAACCGTCCGCGCTGGCGATCCCTGTCGCCGATTTACTGCGAAATGACAGCGATCCGGATGGAGACACTTTGATCGTGAGTGCGGTCAGTTCCGCAAGCGCGCAAGGTGGGACAGTTTCCCTGGATGGCAACACAGTTTACTACGCGCCAAAAGTTGACTTTGCCGGCAGTGATTCATTTGCCTACACGATCAGCGATGGCAAAGGTGGCCTGGCAGCCGGTACTGTAACCGTGATCGTCACTGCTCCAAATTCTGCGCCGGAGATAATACTTGGCATTCGTGCCGTGCCGCAAATTACCTGGAACAGTGTCTCAAATACGTTTTACAACATTCTACGAAAAGACTCGCTGAGTTCGCCGCAGTGGACAGTCATCGTTCCCGAATTTCGAGCCACGAATTCAGTTTCGTCGTTCGTGGATTTGGATGTCGATAATCCGCACCTATTCTATTCGGTGGAGGCTTTGTCGCCGCGGTGAATTTTCTCGCGATTTTCTCAAACTGCGTCCGTTGGCCATCTGCATGAATCGACGCGTTAAGCATTCATCCCGAAAACTGAAGTTGGCCATGAGAGAACACAAAGATCACAAAGAAAGACGGGCTGATCTTGAAGGTAAAATGGTGGTCAGATTTTTTCCCGCTGTCATCTCTCCTCCATTTCTCTCTCTGCGTTCTTTGTGTTCTTTCGCGGCTATTCAATTTCGGAATTCTGTTCATTCTTGTCTGCGTTGCGCTCGACGCTTGGCCTCCAGCAATTTGCTCGCTGTGCTGGCGGGTGCCGTTTTCTCCGGCTGCGTCGGTTTGATGGGATGTTCCGAAGCGGGAGTTGACGTTGCTTGAGTTGAACTCGCGAGCGTCTCGACCACGGGCTGTTCTTTCGGCCGGAAAAGTTCTGGATCCGGCTGCACGTTTGGCACGGTGTGTTTCGCGCGCACTTGTTCGCGGCGTGCCAGCAACGCTCCCAGCGCTTCGTCGGCTTCCATCTGCTTCGGCGTCTTGCCGCCCAGTCCCAGCGAGCGAAGGATGCGCTGCCAGAAAATCAACCACTCGGCGCGGTCCAATTGCACACGCCGCACGCCGACATCGATTGGGAAAAGCACGACCGCCAGCTTCAACAACCATTCCCAAAGATCGCGCGGCTGAAATGTTTTCTTCCGGTCGTGCAGGAAGGGATTGTCCGTCGGAAGCGCCGGGTTCAAAAATTTTCCCTCGCCCGATTCGGCGAGCCGGCGCAGCAGATGATGATTCGGCGCGATGGCGTTGAACTCCGGCGAATAGTTCACACTCGCGCCCAGCACTTGCGCGCCGCGCAGTTGGCCATCCTTGGTGTCCATCAAGTTCATCAAGTACGAACCAACGTCCTTCGCTGGAAAACGCGCCTCGTAATGTCCCGGCCCGGTTTGCATGAGGTTCACCGTTTGCCGCTCGCCTTTCGGACTGACGACCGCCGTCTGCAAGTTGAGGAAGTTGCGAAAATTTCCCTGCGCATCGAGCGCCTCGACGCTGATTGTGCCTTGGCCGTTCTCGATGGAAACTTCCGTTGCGAAGTCCGACGCATCGACTTTGCGCAAGCTCCACTGCGCGATCTGCGTCCAGAACTGCCGGTATTTTTCCCAGCCCAACCAATCCGTCGCCCACTTTGCTTTCGCGTCCGAGGTGAACGCCACCGCGCGCCCCAGCCCGTATTGCCAGTGCGCCAGCAGCGGATCGCCCTTTTCCGAAACGAGCGGGGTCTCCGCGCGCGGCTTGTGCGACGTCGCGACGTAGCCACGCAACGTCGGATATTCGTTCGCCGCGATGCCGCGCAACAGCTCGCTGCCGGCGGCCTGCTGCGGCTTGAACGGCTCCTCGAAAATCGCCGACTTCAAAATCACCGCCGCTTCTTTGATGAAAATCTGCGGGAGTTGCTCCGCCGATTGCACGTTGTAGAAACGGCCTTTGCCTTGATCCGCCATCGCGATCATGGTCTGCGGCCCGGCGTGACCGGCGATGAGCACGGTGCTCACGGTGATTTTGTCGGCGACGATGGATTGCATCAGCGCGGGCGAAGGCGGACTCGGATCGCCGTCGCTGAAAACGATGATGTGTTTGAGGTTCGCCGTCGATTTTTGCAGGCCGGCCTGCGCCTTCGCGAGCACGCCCTGAAACGTCGGCAAGTCGCCTTGGTTCATTCCCTGGATTTGGCGGCCAAGCGCCTTCTTATCGCCGACTTTCGTCAATTCGAACAACCACCGCTCCGTACCATCCCACAGCACCACGCCCATCTCATCCTGCGGCCCAAGCGCGTCGAGCGCGCCGACCGCAGTGTCCCGCGCGACTTGATTGCCATTGGCGAATTCCATTCCGTGCATCACCAGCACGAGCGCGCCGCTCGGCAAAACTTTCTTGCTGTCCAACTCCATATCGACCGGCAGCGTCGTCTCCAGCGGCGTGCCGCGATACCCCCCCGCGCCGTACGTCTGGTCGCCGCCGATGCACACCAGCCCCACGCCGAAATCGCGCACGGCGCTTTCGAGCAAACGCAATTGATCCAGGCTCAAATCCCCCGCCGCGATGTTGCTCAAAAAAATCGTGTCGAAACTTTGCATCTCCGCGAGCGTAGCCGGAAATCCTTTCGCTTCGACGATCTGCACGGACAATCGCGCCGATTGCAACGCCGCCGCGAGCGGTTGATCTACCGCCGAGTCCGCTGACGCGATCAGCACGCGCGGGTCGCCGCGCACGTGCGTGAAGCTGCTCGCGCGATTGTTTTGCGGCGTCACATCGCCGGGCGCTTCCACGCGCACGTCGTACGCGTAGAAGCCCGGCTCGGTCAGCGTTTGCGGAAACGTGAAAAGATTTTTCCCGGCGGCGAGTTCGACCTTCTGTTCACCAAGCGGCTGATCGTTGCGATACAGACGCACCGTCGCCGTCTGCGCTTGATCGGCTTGCGCGAAAATTTTCACCTCGAACGTCTGTCCCTTTTTCAAATTGCCCGGCAGACTCAGTTTTTGAACGGACACATCGTTCGCGCGCGCGACGCCGAGCGACACGACGTCGATGGACACGCCGAGGGGCTTCGCGGCTGCGAGCGCGCTCATCGCGTCGCCGATGTTTTCGTTGCCATCGGAAAGCAGCACGATTCGCTTTTGTCCGGTTTCGGGAAACGCCGCCGTGGCGAGGCGAATCGCGGCCGCGATGTCTGTGCCGACTGACGGCACCACGGCCTGCACTTTTTCCAAATCCGTCGCCGCGCTCGCGGTGTTTTCGATGCTCGCCTCCGCGCCGAAAACGATGACGCCCGCTTTGTCCGTGGACTTCTTTGCCGCCGCTGTGTCATTTACGAATTTCCGCGCGGCCTCTTGCTGCGGCGAAGGCACGCTGTCCGAGCGGTCGAGCAAAAACATCACGTTCATGCCTTCGAGCGGGCGCAGCCATTGCAATCCCGCGATGGCGAAAATCACCGCGAGCACGATCGCCAGGCGCAACGCCAATGCCGTCCAACGACGCCACGTTCCGATCTGCACATCCGATTTCCACGCCAGTCCAACAACCGCCGGCAATGCGCCTGCCAGCAGCAACAACCACCACGGATGGGTGAACTGGAAATTCATTTCAGTTTCGCGCAGCCACGGTTTGGCGGCGAAAGAACTTCTGCACGCGATGATTCAGCGAATCGGCGACGTAGAGATTTCCTTTCGAGTCCAGCGCGATGCTCCACGGGTTGCTGAACTCTCCCGGCCGCGCGCCCGGCCCGCCGAGAATTTCCAGCGGCCGATCCTGCGCATCGAAGATTTGAAGGCGGCTGTTGCCAAACTCGCAGACATACTGGCGACCAGCTGCATCAACGCGCACGTCGTACGGATAACTCAATTCACCGCGCCCGTTCCCAGCTTTTCCATAGCTGCGCAGAAATTTTCCGTCCGGTGAAAAAATCTGAATCCGATGATTACACGAGTCGGCGACGTAAATTCGATCCGCAGCGTCGATACCCAATCCCTCCGGTCGATTCATCTCGCCCGCGCCACCGCCCGTGTGACCGAATGTGCCGAGCCATTTCTTTCCATCAGGCGAAAATCTTTGCACGCGATCCACAATTGTATACTCGCTGACAAAAATCTCGCCGCGTGAATTGACCGCGACTGCGCGCGGCAAAACGAGTTGCCCGTCGTTCGTGCCTTGCGCGCCCCATTGCGCGACGAGCCGGCCATCCGGAGAAAAATGGTTCACGCGCTGATAATGCGGCTCGATGACGATCACGTTACCGTCGCGGTCGCAGGCCATACCCTTCGGTTTGCCCAAATCCGTTTGCGGCATCTGCCACGATTTCAGAAAAATTCCGTCCGGCGAAAATTTTTGCACGCGCCCGGTCATATCGACGACATAAAGATTGTCGTTCGTGTCGAGGGCGAGCGAGCGTGGTTTGTTGAACAACCCCGGCGTCACGCCACGCCCGCCGATGATTTTTACTTCAGAGAAAATTTTGCCGCCGAGCGGAATCGCTGCGTTCGGCGATGAATCACATCCAGTCAAAAAAACTGCCGCGCCCAGTAAAGCAAAAATTTCCGTGACGCGCCGCCTTGTCGCAACGGCCCGCGCCAGGTGCCAGACAATGAGCGGCGCCAGCGCCAGCGCCAGCAGCCATAAACAAAGGGCGTTCACCTGAGAGTTGTGGCCATAATGTAGCAAATTGAAAATGCGAACCGCCAGCGTTTCTCCGCCGGGCGGCACGACGAGCACCAGCGTCTCGACATCCCACAAGCAGAGCAGATACGTGACGTACCACACGGTAGCAAGCTGCGGCGCGATTTGCGGGACTTGAACAAAACGCAAAAGCTGCCAACGACCCGCGCCTTCGAGCCGCGCGGCATCCGTCAAACTGGAATCGACGCCGCGCAGTGCCGACGCTGTGCCGTTCCACGTCAGGGCGACATAGCGAAGCGCGAACGCAACGATCACGACGAAGGCGCTTTGGTAAAGCGCAACCAGCGGTGGCCGATTCAAAACGGCGATCAAAAAAATCCCGATCAAAACGCCCGGCACAAAAAAAAGAATCCAGAGAAATGCGCTCCTTCGCCACCGCCAGCCCACCAATCCGGCTACCACGCACACGCTCGCCGTTACGAACGCGTAAAGCAACGAACTGCCAACGGCTGTCTGCCCGGCGGCCAGCGTCGGCCAAAGCTCCACCCACGTTTTTCGCGAGCAGACCAATTGAGCCAGCGGCAAACCTAAAGCCAAAAATGTCATCGCCACGGTGATCAGACCGGCGACGCCAAACCAAGTTTCGCCAAGCTGCCGCCGAAATACAAACGACGGCGCGCCGCCGTCACGTCGCGGCCACGCGATTGGCCGGTGGCGAAACCACAGCACAAGAAACAACGGTGCCGCTACGAGTGGAACGCAGGTTCGCAGTGCCGCAGCGTAGTCGAACGTTGTGTTAAAGCTCACCCACAATTCCGCTGGATAAACTTTGGTTTGCAGCAGCGCGGGCACGGCGAAATTATTGAGCGCCAGCACGAACGTCACGACGGCGGCTTGCGCTGCCGCGGATTTCGCTTGTGGCCAGACCAGCCAGCGCAAAAGCGCCAAGCCTTTCAGCGCCGGCTCGCTTTCGAGTTGCGTGCGCTCGATTCGCTGGCACGCGCCAAACACGAGCAAGAGTGAAATGGGCCACGTCAACAGCGCGAGAATCCCGATCGTTCCGGGCAGCGAAAAAATGTTCAGCGGCAGCCAGCCGCGCCAGCGACCCGCGTTGCCGAGCAAGTCCAGCCAGCAATTCGTCACAAGAAACGGTGGCAAGGCCAACGTCGCAACCGCAGACCAAAGAAAAAAACTTCGACCGCGAGGCGGCATCGCACAGAGCCACGCAGCAGCGAGGAACCCGATGCTCACTGACGCCAGCGTCGTCGCCACGCTCACGATCAGACTGTTTGAAAGGAGCGTCCAATTCACCTCAAGAAAATCTCCTTCAACTTTGCGGTCGTCGCGTCCAACTCCGCAAGCACCCGCGCCCAATCCGGCTCCAGCGTTTTCGCCGTGACATTCATGTGCGTGACGCCTTCCAGGGCGTTTTGCCCAACCAATTGGTTAACGATCTCCGGCCGCTGCAAAAACTCGAATAACTTTTGCGCCGGCAAGGGATGCGGCGCGTTGCGAGTCACCGCGACGGTGTTCGGAATGAGTAACGACTCATCCGTTAGCGGCAACGCGGCAATAGGCGCGCCTTCTCGCTGCTCGGCAGCGATGTCGTCCGAGTCTGTCAGACCTAGCCAAGCCTCGCCTTTCGCCACGAGTTTCACGGCCATCGAGTTGCCGTCCACAAGGAACGGTTTGTTCGTCGCGAGCGCGCGACACCATTCCTGCCAGCGCGCATCGCCCCAGTGCTGGCGGAGTGCGATAAAATGCGTCGCGGTGGTGCCGAACAACGGATACGCCAGCGCGACTTTTCCACGCCAATTTGCGTTGGTCAGTTCGAGCAACGAACGAGGCGCGGCGGCGAGCGGCAGCAAATTCGTATTCACTACCAGCCGCCGGCTGCGATAACCGAACGCCGCCCCGCCGTTGGTTTCGCGGAAGACATTTTGCGCGGCGAGCTGGCGTGTGCGGAGTTCTTCGTTGCTCCAAAACACATCGCACTGCGGATGGTTCCGCTCCGCGAGCAGGCGATTGGCAAGGCCGACGGTCTTCACCGCCTCGCTGTCGTACACCGCACGGACTTTGATGCCGGTCTGCTTCGTGAATTCGGCGAGAATTGGTTCGGCGAAGATTTGATCTTGTGATGCGTAAACGATGACGATCAATTTAGCTTTCTCGGTTTTCTTGACCAAATCGACATAAACAAAGATGAAGAATACCAGAGCACCAAGCCAAAGTGGAAAAGAATGGTAGAGCATCATTTCAAACCGCCGCATATTCTCGCGCCAGTTGTACGGCTTGTCCGGTGATTCGTCTTTGCTCATGAGCGGCGCAGAATGCGTGTTTGAAAATGACGAACACTCCATTGCCAGTCGGAAGCGGAACGCCGAGCATCGCTCGGCTTGGAGGCGCGCAGCCGGCTATTGCCGAGCAATGCTCGGCGCTCCGGCCCGCTACTTTCAATCGTCTCTCGGAACAGAACACAGATTGCCAATCGACGCGCGCATGGTAATCTTCCGGCATGAGACTGACGACATTGGAAGGGACACTGCACACCGCGCCGTTTCGCCCGTTTGAGTTGCACACCGATGGGCGAACAATTCCTGTTCTTCATCCCGAACAAGTCATGATCACGCCCGACAAGAGCACCGTCGTTGTCGCTCCTCTCGAAGGCGGCGTCTGCATCCTCGATCTGGATCGTATCAGTTTGCTGACCGTCAAGAGCCGCGCTCGCCGAACTTCTGCAAAATAGTTTTCGCAACCCAAGCCTGATTCTGCGGTTGCGAATTCGCGCCGCATCAAACTCCACTTGAGAAGAATCCTCTCCTGCGCTCACGCCGTCCTCTTGTGATAGTACCACCACTCGAAAAGTAGTATCGCGAGGCCCGCCACCGCAATCCAGCGCCATGCTTCCAAGTTCGCTCGCTTCAAAGTGGTCGCGCCGACCTTCGCATATTTGCCGAACGGCAATTCGGCGCGTGGCGTCGTGTCGCTCTCGGCCGCGTCCATCGCGTTGACGCAAAATACGGTTTCATTCGTACCGAACTTGAGCCGATAAACACCCTGCCTCTCCGTGTCGCCGAAAACAATCTCGCGCGTGGCCGTGTCCACCGGCAGCGGCTTGACCGCGCCGTCCGGCAGCGTGATCTGCGCGGTGGTGATCGCCTTCGCCAGACCGGCGCGAAACGGCTCGCCCGCGCGCACCATCAATTGACCTGCCTGCGCATTGGCTGGATTCAGCCAGTCCACGGCGTTCGCGATGAAAATGGGAAACGCAATGCGCAGCGGCCAGTTGCTTTGCAGCGTGTCGAAGCCAATCCAAACAATCCGCTGCCGTTCCATCTCGCCCGCAACGATGAGCGGCGTCTTCGGCGACTCGACCAGCGCCGTCGCCCAACTCGGCGTTTTGATCGCGAGCGTTTCCGCGACTTGCACGTTGTCGAAAGTGACGAAACGCAACAGCGGATGCGCGCTCTTCCAATCGACAATCGGCGGCGCCTCCAGTTTCGCCCAGCCGTCGAACCAGTTCGTGCGCGCCGTGTGAATCGCCAGCACGTTCTTCGTCGGCCACACGGCGGGCGTCACGTCGTCCAGCACGACGACATCGTACGCGCCTTCGGGATCGGTAAAGTCGGTGGCGACGCTCAACTCCACTTTGCCGGCGGCGTTCAACGCTTTTTCCAGAAAGCGATTGCCGCGACTGACAAGCAACACTTTCACCGGCTGTGGTAACAGGCTGACGATGCTGGCCTGGTTGTCCGCCGCGAGATCGTCCTTCGAGGTGAGCCGAACGGTAAACACGCCGTCTTTCGCCTGCGACGCGATGAACACTTGCGGCGAAGTTTCGTTTGTCGCCAGCGTGAGCGGACGCGTTTCGATCAATTGACCGTCGAGCCGCAACTCCAGTTCGGTCTGCACCGCGTTGGTCGATTTGTTCACCACGCTCGTGAAGATCGCGCGCTGCGTGGCGTCTTCGGGATTCGAGCGCACGTCGAGGGACGTGATGCCGAGATTGTTTCCGCGCTGGCCAACGCGATGGTAAACGAGCGGCAAATTCTTGTTCTCGAATTCGCCCAGGCTCGGCAGCGCGCCGTCGCTGAACAGATGAATCTCCGCGTCGGGCCGGTCGCGCGTGAGCGACTCCGCCATCTTGAACGCGTCGGTCAAGCGCGTCGGGCCGTCGGTGACCGCGCACGCCTGCAACGCGCGCCGCAGCGCGGCCTTCTCGCTCGTGGGCGATTGCTTTACCTGCGTCGTCGCGGACGCGAGCAGGATGACCATTTGCTCGCTGTCGCGCAGGCTGTCCACCCATTGCAACGCCTCGGCGCGCGCCTTTTCAAAACGCGACGGGGATTCGTCCGTGCTTTGCATCGAAGCCGACGCGTCGAGAATCATCACGCGCAGCGCGCTGCTTTTGCTCTGGCCCGCGAAATAAGGTCGCGCGAGCGCGAGGATCACCAGTGCGAGCATGAGGAGTTGCAACACGAGAAGCCAGTTGTGACGCAGCTTCTGGAACGGCGCGCTGGCCTGTGTCTCGGCGAGAAATTTTTGCCACAGCAGCGTGCTCGAAACGAGATGCACCGTGCGCTTGCGCTTGAGCAAATAGAACACCACGACCACCGGAATCGCGGCGGCGAACCAGAACGCGGCAGGCGCAAGGAATTTCATGGCGAGCGCAAGCTAACCGAACTCCACACGCGTGTCAGTCACGGAAAGGGAAATTGTGAAGCTGGCTCGTTTTCCACCATTGAATCGAAAGTGGGCGAAGGCCAACGTTCCGCATCTTTCGAGTCGCTTCACGCCTCCTGAGCGCGACTATCAAAGTCGCGTTCGCGAACCATTTGATCGCAAGTGGAAAATATTGTCACACCTCCGTGATGGCTTTTGCCCTCCGATTCCGCATTGATGAATAGATGGAAACAAAAGGCACGCCATGAAAAGCCAGTTCAACCGTGAGCTGGAAATCTTCGCCGCCGCGCTCAAGTTGCCCGGCGCGGAGGAGCGCGACGCTTACCTGACCGAGACCTGCGCCGGTGACGCCGAACTCCGCCAGCGCCTCGAAGCGTTGCTCAAGGCTCACACCGATGCGGGCACATTCCTGCAAAGCCCGGCGGCGGGAGCGCCGACCGTCCTGGCGGGGCCAGTGACGAACGCCCCGACCGCTTTCGTTCCCGTCACCGAACGCGCCGGCGACCGCATCGGCCGCTACAAGCTGCTCCAACAAATTGGCGAGGGCGGTTGTGGCGTCGTTTACATGGCCGAGCAGGAGGAACCGGTGCGCCGCCGCGTCGCGCTCAAGGTCATCAAGCTGGGCATGGACACCAAGAGCGTCATCGCGCGTTTTGAGGCCGAGCGGCAGGCCCTCGCGCTTATGGATCATCCGAACATCGCCAAGGTGCTCGATGCGGGCGCGACGGACGCGGGCCGCCCGTACTTCGTCATGGAACTGGTGCGCGGCGTGCGCATCACCGAGTATTGCGACGAGGCCAAACTCTCCACGCGTGACCGGCTCGACTTGTTTATCAAGGTTTGCCAGGCGATCCAGCACGCGCATCAAAAGGGCATCATCCACCGCGACATCAAGCCTTCGAACATCCTCGTCACGCTGCACGATGGCGTGCCGGTGCCCAAGGTAATCGACTTCGGCATAGCCAAGGCCACGACCGATCAGCGCCTGACCGACAAGACGCTCTTCACCGCGCTCGAGCAATTCATCGGCACGCCGGCTTATATGAGTCCGGAGCAGGCGGAGATGAGTGGCTTAGATATAGACACGCGCTGCGACATTTATAGCCTGGGCGTGCTGCTCTACGAAATGCTCACGGGCAAGACGCCGTTCGATGGGAAAGAACTGCTGGCGTCCGGCCTGGACGAGATGCGCCGCACCATTCGGGAGCAGGAACCCGTGCGCCCTTCAACGCGGTTGAGCACGATGCTGGAGGGTGAACTCACCACCACGGCCAAACACCGTCAATCCGAAGCGCTGAAGCTGATTCACCTGCTGCGCGGCGACGTGGACTGGATCGTGATGAAGTGCCTGGAGAAAGATCGCGCCCGGCGCTACGAAACCGCCAGCAATCTCGCTAGTGACATCTTACGACATCTGAACAACGAAGCCGTCCTCGCGCGCCCACCAAGCGCGGCGTATCGGTTTCAGAAACTGGTTCGGAGGAACAAGCTCGCCTTCGCCGCCGCAGCAGCGATTGCGACGGTGCTGGTGCTCGGAGTGCTCGTCAGCGCGTGGCTCGCAATTGCGGCCACGCGAGCAAAGAAGGACGCGGTGGAACAACGCCAAACCGCTGACAAGAATGCGGAGAAGGCCCGTCAGGCGGAGCAGAAGGCCGAAACGCAGCGCAAGCTCGCCGACATGCAGTTGGCCCTCCAGGCGTGGGAAGAAGGCGATCTCCACCGCGCGAAAGATTTGATCGAGGCCAGCCGCCCCATGCGTGGCGATGCACCCGCATTCGAGTGGCGCTATCTCAGGAAACTCTGCCAGGACCAAAGCATCGCGACATTCGGCGACCTCAATCAACAATTCCGATCCGCGCTGTTTTTCGATCGCGGATTGCTCCTGCTCAACGACGCGAAGACGCTTGCCTTTCACGACCTTTCCGGCCGGAAAAACCAGGTGCTGCTCGAAGATCAAGACGGAATCTCGAACCTCACCTTTTGTTCCGGGAACACTAACCTTCTGGCCACGGCGACCGAGGATGGCCGCATCAAAGTGTGGGAGCTTGCTGCCAGACGTGTCCGGGTGGAATTAGAAGGGCATCTTCGCTCATCAATCAACGCCATCTCCTTCTCCCGCGACGGAAGATGGCTGGCTTCGGCAAGTCCTGATAACTCCGTCAAGCTGTGGGATGTCGAGGCGGGGAATTCCAAGCCTGGCCGGACCTTGCACCACTACTCCTACTGGGCGAACGGTGTCGCCTTCTCGCCCGATGGACGATATCTGTTCTCCGGCGGGAGCGAAGCCATGATCCGCTCTTGGGATGTCGCCACGGGGGCGGAAGCGGCGGCTCCACTCGAAAGCCACACAGCCTGGGTTTACGCGATGACAACATCGTCGGACGGCCTTCGGATGGCCTCCGGAAGCGCTGACAGCGCGGTCATTGTCTGGGATGTGATCTCGGGCAAACCCGTGTCAAAGCTGCTCGGTCACATCGCGGCGATCAAGGCGCTGGCCTTTTCGCCGGATCGACGAATCCTCGCTTCAGGAGGGCACGATCACACCATCCGGCTGTGGGACTTGAACACTGGCCAACAAATTTCGCTGCTTCGCGGGCACGGAGCTACAATAAACTGGCTCAACTTCTCGCCGGACGGAAAGCTGCTCCTATCTCGAAGCGATGACGGTCTGGTCAAGCTTTGGCATGCCACGACAGGCGGCGACGCTCTCATCGGCAACGGGACATTTGTGGAGGACTTGGCCTTGTCCCCCGACGGACGACACCTAGCGGCGGTAGGAACCGATAGTCTTGCCGTGAACTTGTGGGATCTGCCCACCCAGACGCGGACACCTCTCGCTGGACACACCGGTGCCACGATGTGTGCTGCTTTTTCCTCCGACGGAAAGATTCTCGCCACCGGAAGTCACGACCAGACGGTGAGACTGTGGGACGTGAGCGACCACAAAGCGGTCGCCACGCTCACCAATGGATTTCCCGTGGGTTCGCTTGCCTTTTCACCGGACGGACAGACGCTGATGGCCGGAGGGTCCAAGTATCCTTTCATGGTGGGCGGTCAAGCTGGCTTGCAGTTCTGGGATGTTACATCTCGACAGGCCACCGGAAGTCTATCCGGCGACGCGTCGGACATTGTGGAAGTTGCATGGTCTCAGAGTGGGTCCTTGTTGGCGACGGGCCACAAGGACGGCCCTGTCAGTCTGTGGGACGCCTCAACTCGGCGGCTTCTCTATCGGATTAGGAGTCAGTTCGGTAGTTCGGTGATCTGCCTGGCGTTCTCTCCTAGCGAGCCACTTCTGGCCGCCAGTGATTGGGGCGGAAACATCGTGCTCTACAACACAACGACGATGGAGGCGCTCCAGCCGACGCTGAAAGCCCATACCGGGAGGGTGATGTCCTTGGCCTTCAGCCCAGACGGTCGCACTCTGGCATCTGCGGGCGAAGGCGGAGGGCTGAAGCTTTGGCAAGTGGCCACACGTCAGTTGGCCCTTAGTCTGAAAGGGCATGTGGGCGAGGTCACCGGGGTGGCCTTTTCGCGGGATGGCAACTTCATGGCAAGCTGCGGCGCTGATGCCACCGTGCGGCTCTGGCCCGCCGCGCCTCTCGCAGAAGCCGATGTAATCGCAAAAACAAAGACGAAAAGCCGATGAAACCCTTGGTATTAACCACATCTCCCGAGCGTGGTCTTATCGCATCGCAGAGCGATGAACTGACGGTAGCCGTGGGATTTATCCCGCGGTTGTGCGCATCCCATGCGCCGCGTCGCGGAGCGACGCATGAATCCGGCACCGTATTTTCAATCGTCGCTCTGCGACGAAGGAGATCTTGGCGCATAGGACCGTGGCTTGAAAGCCACGGCTACCATCACCAAGTCGCTCCGCGACGCCGGAACAGCGCCGGGTAAACAATCAATTTCCCGTCAGCAATTAGATCCTGATTGAAAGAGGCTCAAAACCTCAACGCATGAAGTGTCGTTTGAAACCGTGAATTTCCGCTGCCCGTAGCAGTGGCCAAACAAAAAAACAAGCGCTCGCCGCCTGAAAAAACACAAAAGAAAAACCAATGAAACCAACCCCAATACTGCTGACCTGTTTAATCGGACTCGCTTTCCCCATGTTCAGCCCGGCTCAACCCACCATCACTGTTCACCCAACGAACAAGTCGGTGAGCCTCAGCGCGAACGTGACGTTCCAGGTCAAAGCCACCGGAACCGCACCGTTGAACTACCAGTGGCGATTCGCCGGCGGCGAGATCACCGGAACCGTGGCGAACGCACTCTCGTTGACGAACGTCTCGCTCGCAGCGGCAGGCGATTATCTGGCTGTGGTCACTGATGCCGCCGGGCTCTCTTCCACGAGCCGCGTGGCGACGCTCAGTGTCGATCCGACGTTCACTAAAATCACCAGTGGCGGCATCGTGACCGACCGCGCACGCTTCGGAGGCAGCTCCTGGGCGGACTACGACAACGACGGCTTCCTTGATCTGCTGGTTTCGAACTACGGTGGCGGAGGGAATTTTCTATATCGTAACAACCGGGACGGAACTTTCTCCCGAATCAACGCGTTGCCGATCGGGACTGATCCCGAACACACGATTCGTTGCACCTGGGGCGACTATGACAACGACGGGTTTCTGGATCTGGTGACCCTCAACGGAGCCGCGAATTTTACGGAATCAAACGCCCTCTATCACAACAACGGGAACGGAACATTCTCACGAATGGCTGCCGGAGCGGTGGGCGTGCTGGCAAGCGCCACGGGCAACTGCCACGGCGGCGCCTGGGGTGATTTCAACAACGACGGCCTGCTGGACCTATTGGTGGCGGACTGGAGTCGTAATTTGGTTCTGTATCGAAACAATCCGGACGGACGCTTCACGAAAGTCGTTGGCGATCCACTCGTCAACGTCGGCTCGCAGTCCATCGCTTGTGCCTGGGCGGACTTCGACAATGATGGCTGGAGCGATGTCTTCGTATCCGGCTACAGCGGTGCCAATTTCCTTTTTCGCAATGACGGACACGGCGCGTTCATTCGAATCACAGGCGGAGTGCCTGCTTCCGATGCTCAACCGTCGGCCGGGCATGCCTGGGGAGACTACGACAATGATGGCTTCCTGGATCTATTCGTCGCCAACGCGGGCAGCGGCAGCAACCGTCTTTACCACAACCGCAGGGACGGCACCTTCGAGAGGATCACTTCCGGGAACATCGTGACGGACACGGCTGTTTCCCTGGGTTGCGCCTGGGGTGATTACGACAACGACGGTTTCCTGGACTTGTTCGTGATCAATGGCCTCTCCGCACCGCAGAACAATTTCCTCTACCGAAACAACGGCGATGGCAGCTTCACCAGGATTACCTCGGGCAGCCTCGCCAACGACGGGGGAGCGTCCTCCGGTATCGCCTGGGGCGACTACGACAACGACGGCTTTCTCGATCTGTTCGTCGCGAACGGCCTCCTTGGCCCGGCACAGGTCAATTTCCTTTACCGAAACAACGGGAACAGCAACAATTGGGTCAAGATCAAGTGCGTCGGCACCGTATCGAACCGCGCTGGAATCGAGGCGAAGGTCCGCCTCAAGGCTATCATCGCCGGACAATCCCGCTGGCAGATGCGCCAGATTGACGGCGGCGATGGAACCTCCGGCGGCAGCCTCGAAGCCGATTTTGGCCTCGGCGACGCTATGATCATCGACACGCTCCGCATCGAATGGCCCTCGGGCATTGTGCAGGAGTTCCATAACGTCGCGCCTAAGCAGTTCCTAACCGTCACAGAGCCGGCGCGGCTCCAGGCGCTGGGAGCAGGTCTTCTTCGCGTCCAATCGTGGAAAGGGATGGCTTTCGAGGTGCAAGCGTCCACCGATCTAAAGCAATGGTTGCCAGTGGCCACCGTAACCAATCTCACCGGCACGCTGGAGTTCACTGATCCCGATGCGGCAAATCCTTCGCGGCGTTTCTATCGAACGATGCTGCGGTGACTGGAGAGCAAAGCCAGACCGGAGTACTGGGCCGGTTGTTTGTCTTTAACCAGGCAAAGGCGTGGCTTGCAGGCAAAACGATTCGCGGATAAAACTTCATCGATGAAGCTGCTGTTCGAGAACTTACCGCCCAGCCTTGCCTCTCAGCGCGAGACACTGGTGCGTTGCCTCGAAGCGATGAACCGCGTGATGCCGTTGCGCGCGGTCTATCTCTTCGGCTCGCACGCACGCGGCGACGCCCGGCCCGACAGCGACGTGGATCTGTGCATCGTGGCCGACGGCGCTGGAAAGCAATTGGAGGCGGCGCAGAGTTTTTGCCGGGCCATGCGCCCCATCCGGCCCAAGCCTTCATTCACGATTGTGCCGATCACGCCGGAACGATTGTCAGAGAAGCGAAGCATCCAGGATTTTTTTTATGAGACGGTGCTGAGGGAAGGAGTGCGTCTTGCCGAGGAAAACTAACTCGAAGAATCCCGCCGACTGGCTGCGAATCGCCGCATCCGATATGGACATGGTGCGGATGGCGGCCGAGCAGGAAATCAGTTATTCCGGCGCGCGCAGCAAGCGGGCGGAAATTCTGGAGAAGATTCTCAAAGCGGAATTGATCCGCACCGGCTGGCCGCTCGAAAAAACGCACGATCTGAACCGGCTGTTTGATTTTTTGGCGGAACGCAATTCCGATCTCCTTCCGACTGTCGAGCCGCTCTGCGATGTGCTGGCACAGGTCTATTTCACCGACCGTTATCCTGGTTTCGATCTGGATGACCCCGACTGGCCGAAGTTGCGGGCGCAAGTCGATGGAGTCACGGCGTTGCTCGAAACAGTCAAATCACGCCTGCCCGCGTCGTGATGATCGACGTCACCCGCATCCTTGACCGTGTTCAGCAAGGCGATCCCAAAGCCGCCGATGAATTGCTCCCGCTCGTCTATCAGGAGTTGCGCAAACTTGCCGCGCACAAGATGGGCAGTGAGGCGCCGGGGCAAACCTTGCAACCAACCGCGTTGGTCCATGAGGCGTGGTTGAAGCTGGTGGGCGAGGACAATCCAAAATTCGATGGCCGCGCGCATTTCTTCGCCGCTGCCGCCGAGGCGATGCGCCGCATCCTCATCGACAATGCCCGCCGCAAACGCGCCGCCCGTCACGGCGGCGGCCAACGGCGCGTGGACATCAATGAAATTGAAATCGCGGCCACCGCGAAGGATGATGAGTTGCTGGCCGTCCATGAAGCGCTGGAGAAACTGGCCGCTGAAGACAAGCAAATGGCCGAACTCGTGAAGCTCCGTTTCTTCGTCGGCCTCACGAACAAAGAAGCCGCTGAAATCCTCGGCGTTTCCGAGCCGACCGTGGAACGCTGGTGGGCTTTTGCCCGCGCGTGGTTGTATCGGCAGATTCAAACACCGTAGCGCGGGCGCGGCTGCTGTGGTCGGCTTATTCGAGGCGATAAAACCTGGCGGCGTTCCCGCCGAAGAATTTCGCCTGAGTCGCGGCGGAAAATTGACAGAAGTAGTCGCGGGCAATACCGAAAACTTCTTCATAACTGGCAGCGAGCAGACACACGGGCCAGTCCGATCCGAACATCACCCGGTCCTCGCCGAATGCAGCGAACACCACATCGAGGCAAGGGCGGAAGTCCGCCGGTCGCCACGCGCTCCAATCCGCCTCCGTCACCATGCCCGAGATTTTGCAAAAGACGTTCGGTGACTTCGCCAGTTCGCGCAGGTCGCGTTCCCACGGCGCGAGTTTGCCGGCTTTGATGGCGGGCTTGGCGAGGTGATCGAGCACGAACCGCTGCTCGGGGAATTGCCGGGCGAGCTGGATCGCCGCCGGAAGCTGCCGTGGAAACACCAGCAAGTCATACGCGAGTTCAAATTGCTTTAGTTGGCCGATGCCACGCAGAAAAGCCGGCCGCAGCATGAAATTATCTTCCGGTTCGTCCTGCACCACGTGACGCACGCCGACGAATTTTCCGTGCGGCGCCAGTTCCGCGAGTTGTTGCCAGACTTCCACGGATTGCAAATCCACCCAGCCCACGACGCCGTGGATCACCGGTTCCCGCTCCGCCAGTTCCAGCAGCCAGCGCGATTCTTTCAAACTCTGGCGGGCTTGCACGGCGATGGAGCCATCCAGACTCACTTTCGCCTGCTCGCGTTGCAAATCAGCCGGCAAAAAATCGCGCCGGATGGCAGCAAGCCGGTCGGTCATCCACGGATATTCCGACGCATCGTAAATCCAGAAATGCTGGTGCGAATCAATTCTCATAACGCCTGCTTTCCCACCGCTTGCGAGCTAGGGGAGTGTCTGGCATGGATGAAGTTTAGTGACTTTCCCTGACTCGAGGAAGAACAGAAAGCGGCCGCCCACCAGACCCGATGGCTTCGCCTTCGCTCATGTATTTTAGCGGCGTCGAATCGCAACCGTTACCGGCTACAGTCGGACGGCGACGACGCGAATGCCGATGTGATCGGCCCGTCGCTCGGGTTCATACCGCTGCCGGAAGGCCGAGCGCGAGGCCCATGCGTCATCGGTCCAGGCGCTGCCCCGGCGCGATCGCGAAAACGTGCCGTCCCCGTTCCTTGTCCCCTTCACCGACGAGAGATCCGGATCGGCACCGCCGGGGAGCCTTTGGTGGTACCAGTCCCGGCACCACTCGACGACGTTGCCGTGCATGTCGTGCAAGCCCCACGCGTTGGCCGGGTAGCTCCCCACTTTCGTCGCCCGGTTCAGTGACGGCCCCGGTTCGGCTCCGTTGTACGGCTTGCCCAAAACGTTTGCCTGCTGGCTGTTCAACTTGTCACCGAACGAAGTTGCCGTCGTCGTTCCCGCCCGGCAGGCGTACTCCCATTGCGCTTCGGTGGGCAGCCGGAATTCCCAATCGCTCGGCAGCTTGCCGGATGCATGGGCGATCTCGGTCAACTTCCGGCAGAACGCTTCCGCCTCCGCGTAATTGACATTGTAAACGGGGAGGTCGTCACCTTCGCCACCTCCCGCCGTGAGTTCTCCGGGCAACTTCCCGACCACCCGCTTCCACTCACCTTGTGTCACCTCGTACTTCCCCATCCAAAAACCCTTCGTCAACGTCACCTCGACCTGATCTTCGCCGGGCCTGCGCTCTGGTTCGCCGCGCGGGCTGCCCATTAAGAATTTTCCCGCCGGACACCAACAAAGCTTAATGCCGCCCGCTTCGCGCTCGTCACCAGCTTTAGACCCGGGGAAGGAACCCACCTGGGCTGGAGAGCCGTCGTCAGGCGCGACCGTTAACAGGATCGTGACTTTGCCATCAGGCCCCAATTTTCGGACGCGAGGCCGCCAGCCTTCCGTGGGACTTCCGTTCGCATTCGTGTATTCCAGGATGTAAACCTCGCCACGATGCACGGCAACACCGGTCGGCACCCAAGGCTGCTCGGACTTCAGGACGGTTTCGACCTTTCCCTCTGGTGAGATCTTCACGACACAGCGACAGCCGGCGACGGCGGCATAGACCGTTCCCTCTTCGGTGACATCCAAACCTCTCAAGTAAGGAGCGTGAAAAAATCGTGAGGTCGATTCCTTTGGCGCGAAGTCGCAGTCCTTCACCACCACCGGATGAATGACCGTCGTCACCGTGCCGTCCATCTTGACCTTCAGAATCGCACTGGGGCAGGCGACAAACAGAGTTCCGTCCCGGTCGGCGGCCAATCCAGTGACCGATTCGCCGAGCTTCTCAAGTGTCACTTTCACTTCGGGCGAGAACAGAGTCTTCTTCCCGTCCGGCGACATTCGAGTCAATGTGAAGCCTCCCGGTGTCGTGTCATCGCCTCCGGGGAATCCGCTCCCGTAATACAAATTTCCATCACGGTTCACGACGAGGGGCGCGCCGCCGCTGGCGTAAAGCAGTGTCGGCTTGGCGCCTGACGGGGTGATCCTCTCAAACAACCGGTTGCCGGCGGCGGAAGAAAAACTGCCCTCCGCGTCCAGAGCGATGAAGTGCCCACCGGTGTCTTTGTGAACGTACGTGAGCTTGCCTTGTGCGTCGATCTTTCCGGCACCGCGGCCCGTGTGAGTGAAATACACATTGCCCTCTTTATCCACGACAATGCCGGAGCCGGGATGAGCTAGGGCCGTGAGTGTTGCCAGGCTGAACTGGGCCGCCAACGCCACCAGGAAGGAAAGGCAGGTTTTCATGTCGCTGTTTGACGTGCTTCAAACGTTGAACTTATCAAAAAAACGTGAACAGCTAGAAAGAGGAAATTCGACCCTGTAGTTTTGTGCCAACGAGCACAACGGCCGCCACGCCCAGCCGGACTGCCTGGTGCCGCGCCAAAAAGAATAATGATGTGGTGAGTGGACATACGCGAATCAACGCCATCCTCGACGCGAGCGGCAAACTTTTTCGTCCTGGCTCCGCTCGAAATGCTGATGGCTCCATTGGAAGCGGTTGAATTGTTGTTGTTGCTGAGTGAAGCGATTTAAGAGCCGGTTGTCGAGTTTCTTTTCCCCCGTCGGGCGGACGCGAATGAGCTTTTGTTTCATCCCATCAGCACCGCTCGGAAATCGATTTACGCCCAGCGATGGATGCTCGATGTCTTCGGCGTTTACTATTTGCACTGCCTGGATCACGCTGCGGCATGAAACTGACACGCGTGTTCGGGGCAATCATCCTTCTGCTTTTGATCTGCACGCCGGTGTTCGCCGCCGGCACCGAGTTCAAGCCCAGCGACAAGAAAACCCAGGATGAACTGGCCGTGGTGGTGACTTCACAACTCGAAGCGTTTCGCCAGAATGACTACCCGAAGGCGTACACGTTCGCGGCCACAGGCATCCGGGAGAAGTTTGATCGCGAGGCGTTCGAAAAAATGGTGAAGGAACAGTATCCGGCGATTGCGAATTCCAAGTCCGCCAAGTTCGGTGCGACAGCGGACAACGGCAACGAAGCGATGCTTACTGTGAACATTCGTGGCGTCGGCAAACAGACGGGGCAGTTCCGCTACTTGTTCGTCCGCGAGAAATCCAAATGGAAAATCAGCGGCGTCGTGGAGATGAAAACCGAGGGGCCGGTGGCCGATGCGTGTGGAATCTCGTTGGTTTTTGCGCTCGCCTGAATCCGCTTTCCGTTCCGCGCCGATCCTGTTCTGCTGTGGCCGTCATGCGCATTATTGGCGGAACAGCAGGCGGTCGGCTGCTCAAGGCTCCGAAGGGCTTTGACGTGCGGCCCACGCCCGACCTCGTGCGCCAGGCCGTGTTCAACGGCCTCGGCGACCGCGTCATCGGCGCGCACGTGCTGGAGCTATTCGGCGGCACGGGCGCGTTGAGTTTAGAATGCCTCAGTCGCGGCGCGGCGCACGCGGCGTGCATCGAGCTTTCGAGCAAGCACGCGCGTTTCATCCAGGTGAACTTTGAAATGGCTGATTTGCCCGCCGGCTCGTTTCAGTTGCGCATCCAGGATGTCTTCACCGCGCTGCCGCAACTCGCCGCCGCCGGCAGCCAGTTCGATTTAATCCTCGCCGATCCGCCGTACGGCGAAAAAAATGTGAACCGGCGCTCCACCTCTTTTGCCCAACGCCTGCTCGACGACGCAGACTTGCCACGCTTGCTGGCTCCCAGCGGACTGTTTGTGCTCGGTCACACGAAACGCGACTCGCTCACGTTGCCGCCGTGCTGGCGGGAGAAGAAAGCGATGCGGCACGGCGATTCGATGATGCGTTTTCTGACCGCCGCTTTGACGCCCGGATGAAATGAACGTACGGCCAAACAGCACCATGCATGCAGAATTTAACGCAGAGACGCGGAGCGCGCGGAGATTTCAAGCGCGATATTTTTGGGGCATTTCTCCGCGTTCTTTGCGCCTCTGCGTTAAAACTTTTATCCGCCTTTTTTCCGACCAGCGTGGGGTGGCTGAATTCATTTTGCCCATTGTGCTAGCCGGTGCGTTGTTCGACGGCTGTCTTCAGGTTTCGGCTCAAGTTGCGACCGCGCCAGCGGGCGGCGCAGCAACGAATCAGTTGCAGTCGCTGCTGAACTCGGCGGTTCAAACGACGCTCACGAAATTCGCGCCGCAGAAATTGGAGACGAATCAACTCGCGGCGACGTTGATCGATTTGCGCGATCCGGCGCATCCGATTCGCGGCAGTTACCGCGGCGACGCGCAGATTTATCCGGCGAGCGTCGTGAAATTGTTTTACCTCGTGGCCGCGCATCGCTGGCTCGAAGACGGAAAGTTGCAAGACACCGACGAATTGCGCCGCGCGTTGCGCGACATGATCGTCGAGTCGTACAACGAGGCGACCCATTACGTGCTCGACCTGCTGACGGACACGACGAGCGGCCCGGAGTTGCCCACGAACGAGCTTGCGGCATGGCAGGACAAGCGCAACGCGGTGAATCGCTATTTCACTTCGCTCGGTTACACGAACATCAACGCGAACAAGAAACCGTGGTGCGAAGGGCCATACGGGCGCGAGACGCAGGCGAGCAAAGCGTTTCAGCCGAACCGCAACTTGTTGACGACGGACGCGACGGCACGCCTGCTCGCGGAAATTGTAACGGGCCGGGCCGTGTCGCCGGCGTGCTCACAAGCGATGATGAAGCTGCTCGAACGCGATCCATTCAGCACGACAACGGATCCGGAAGATCAGGCGCACGGCTTCACGGGCATCGCGCTGCCAGCGGGAGCGAAGTTATGGTCAAAGGCGGGTTGGACGAGCCAGCTGCCTATGTCGAGCTGCCGTCGGGCGCTAAATTTGTGCTCGTGACATTCACGACAAGCCACGCGACGGAACGGGAAATCATCCCGACGGTTGCACGCGCGGTCATTGCTGGTCTGGCGGCGGCGAAATGAAAGTTCGCATGAACCGATGCGCTCGACTTCAATCAAGTTTGTGAACATGAGAAAATTTTTCCTCCTCGGCGTGATCGCCGCGCTCAACTTCAACTTGCTCGCCCAGACACAAAAATTCGCCACGCAGTTTACGGAGCAGGCCGCCGAAGTTCCGCTGCCGGTCCGCCAAGAGGCGAAGCCGACCGCGTGGGAAAGCACGGAGCCGGGCCCGGTGAAAGGACTCAAGGTGTTCGCGCGCGAAAGATCCGGCGCGGTGTGGCTGGGCAACGAACAAGGCGCGGCGCGCTTCGATGAGTTTGCCAAACATCGGTGGGATCGCTGGCAGTATTTCGCGGGCCGGCGCTGGTTGCGCGACGACGACGTGCGCAACATCTGGGTGGATGAAGCCGCGCCCCATCGCAAGGTTTGGATTCGCACGCGCGCCGGCGTTTCGTTGATCGAGTGGCGGCCGATGACGCTGGAGCAGAAGGTGAAGTTTTTTGAGGAACGGATCGAGGCTCGCCATGTGCGACATGGACTCGTGGCGGATTCGAGTTTGCGCACGCCGGGCGATGTATCGTCCAGCATTGGCGCGGACAATGACAACGATGGTTTGTGGACGGCGATTTATCTCGGCGCGCAGTGCTATCGCTACGGCGTGACGCACGACGCGGACTCGCGAATGAAAGCCCAGCGAGCATTGAAGGCGCTCATGCGCCTGGAGGAAATTACCGGTGTGCCGGGATTTTATGCGCGATCGTTCGTCGCGAAAGACGAACCCAAGCCCAACGGCGGCGAATGGCATCCCACGCCCGATGGCCAGTGGCTCTGGAAAGGCGACACGAGTTCGGACGAAAGCGTCGGGCACTATTATGGCTACACGCTCTACTTTGATCTCGTAGCGACGGAGGACGAGAAACCGGCGATCCGGCAAGTCGTCGCGCGCATGACCGACTACTTGATCAAACACGATTACGACATGCCCGATCTCGACGGATTGCCGACGCGTTGGGGCCAATGGTCGGAGACTACCGGCGCTGGCCCGGCGGAGGTGAAATCAATTTTTCCGACGACGAACTTGCCTATCTTTCCTACGAGCCGTTGCTGCGCTACGAAAAAGATCCGAAGTTGCGCGCAATCTATCTCGACGGCTTACGCTTCACCTGGAGCCAGATTCGCAGCGACCGCAATCCATTGTGGAACTACATCTCGATCGCGAGCGGCGCAGGCAAAATGACTCGTGAGATCCGCGAAGAGTCGCGCCGCACGCTTGAGCGCATCCCGATGGATCAAATTAAGTGGTCGATGCGCAACTCACATCGCCTCGATGTGCGGTTGGTGCCCGATCAAGAACGTCACGGGCGACGCCAGTTGACGGACGTGCTGGCACCAGATGAGCGGCCCGTCGAGAAATGGAACAGCAATCCGTACGTCCCGGACGACGGTCAAGGCGGCGCCGCGGAAGACGACGGCGGGTATTTTTTGCTGCCGTACTGGCTGGGAAGGTTTCACGGCTGGGTGAATTGAGAGCACACACGGAGCGTGGATTTTCCTTCCGCGATTTTCAATACTGCTCGCCGGGAACGGAAGTAAACTTTTGCGCCTGCGCACGCCTGCGCGAATAGGAAATCCGCGTTCCCAGCTAGTATGGCTGTCGCGCGTTGGCGCAGTGAATTTTCTGCTCGCCTGCCGAGGCGATGCGCCAGATTCTTCATCTCATTATGAAGCCACCATTTTCTCGCCGCCAATTCATCAAACGAACCTCCACGGTTGGGATCGCACTTTCGGCGCTCGCGCCGCTGGGCGTCTCGCGAGTGTTTGGTATCGAACCATTCAAACGCGCCGGCGCGCCGCGCCTGCTTTCAAGTCTGGCGGCGTATTCGTTTCGCGACTATTTCATCGACTCGAATCACAAGCGCGACAAGGAAACCGACGCAAGCAAACGCATCGACATGTTTCAGTTCGTCGATTATTGCGCCGAACACGGGTGCGCGGGCGCGGAAGTCACCAGCTACTATTTTCCGCCGAAGCTCGACGACGAATATCTGATTCGGCTCCGACGGCACGCGTTTTTGCGCGGCGTGGCCATCAGCGGCACCGCCGTCGGCAACGATTTCACGGTGCCGGCTGGCGAGAAGCGCGATCGTGAAATCGCCGACACAAAGAAGTGGATTGATCGCGCGGCGGTTCTCGGCGCGCCGCACATTCGCATTTTTGCTGGCTCGGCCAAAAACATTTCCAAAGACGAGGCGATGAAACTTTGCATTGGAGCGATGGAAGAATGCGCCGACTACGCGGGCAAGCGGGGAATTTTTCTCGGTTTGGAAAACCACGGCGGCATTGTTGCGGAAGCGGAGGATTTATTGAAAATTGTTCGCGCCGTGAAAAGCCCCTGGCTGGGCGTCAACCTGGACACGGGAAATTTCGTCACCGACGATCCCTACGGCGACCTGGCGAAATGCGCGCCATACGCGGTGAACGTGCAAATCAAAGTCGAAGTTCAAAAACGCGGGCAGAAGAAGGAAGCCGCCGATTTGCCGCGTGTCACCAAAATTTTGCGCGACGCGAATTATCAGGGCTACGTCGCGCTCGAATACGAGGCGCCGGAAGATCCGTGGCAGGCCGTGCCCCGCGCGCTCAAGCAATTGAACACGCTGTTCGCTGCGTCTTGATGCACCACAAAGACACCAAGGCTCGAAGGAGATGGATTTGAAATCAGGACATCATCGCAAGACGCGACGTCGGCTGAGTAATTGTGCCAGCCAAACAAATTTCCGCAGCGGCGATTTGTTCCATTCCTTTGTGTCCTGGTGTCTTCGTGGTTTAGCGGTTTCGCTCCGTTTTTCGCTGATGCTGTATTGGGCGGGCGCGACAAGCGAAGCTTTCGCCGAAGACTGGCCACGCTTCCTTGGCCCGCGCGCGGACAACACGTCGTTCGAAACCGGGCTGCTCGAAAAATTTCCGACCAATGGCCCGCCGGTGAGCTGGCAAAAGGAAATCGGCACGGGCTACAGCGCGCCGTCGGTGCGCGGCGATTTGCTCGCGCTGCACCATCGCGTCGCGGGCGAGGAAGTGGTTGAAGCGGTTGCGACGGCCACGGGCAAGCCAGTGTGGCGCCACGCATATCCGAGTCGTTTCGTCGATCCGTACGGCTACAACAATGGCCCACGCTGCACGCCGCTGCTAACGTCCAATCTTTGCTACACGTTCGGCGCAGAAGGCAAGCTGCTCTGCCTTGAATTGAAAACGGGCAAACTCGTCTGGCAGCGTGACACGGCGCGCGATTGGAAGATTCCCGATGCGTTCTTTGGCGTCGGTAGCACGCCGATTCTGGAAGGCGACAAATTGATCGTAATGGTCGGTGGTCAGCCCAATTCGGGCGTTGTTGCGCTCGACGCTAATACCGGCAAAACGATTTGGGAAAGTGTCGGCAAATCGAACTGGCAGGGCGTCGTGACGATCGGGTGGCGCGCCGAAGCGCCGTACAATTGGTCAGGAGAGGAAAAACTGGCGAGCTATTCCACGCCGTTCGCGACGACGATTCACGGGCAGCGGCATTTGTTCTGCCTTATGCGCCAAGGACTCGTTTCGCTCAACCCGACCAACGGCGCGGTGAACTTCAGCCGTTGGTTTCAGTCGTTCGCAAACGATTCCGTCAACGCGATGTGCCCGGTGGTGCAGGACGATCTCGTGTTGATCTCGGCGGCCTATTACCGCGTTGGCGGCGTGCTGCTACGCGTCAAGCCGGATGGAAAATCTTTCGACGAAGTGTGGCGCAGCCCGCGCAATCCGATGGAGCGCGACAGTGGGCGTTTCGTCTCGCCCGCGCTGGAAATTCATTGGAGCACGCCGGTCGTTCACAACGGATTCGTCTATGCATTCAGCGGTCGCAACGAGCCGGACGCGAACTTTCGCTGCGTCGAGTTCAAAACCGGCAAAGTGATGTGGGAGCGCAACGAGCGATGGCCTGGGCACCCGCCGCCAGGCAGCCACGCGCAACCCGATGCCTTTGGCCGTGGGTCGGCGATTCTCGCGGACGGAAAATTGATCGCGCTGGGCGAAGGTGGCTTGCTCGGCTTGTTCAAACCGACGCCGGAGAAAGTCGAAGAAATCTCGCGCTGGCAGGTGCCGGGGCTGCATTTTCCTTGCTGGGCGGCTCCCGCGCTTTCGCGCGGCCGGCTTTTCTTGCGCAGCGAAGATCACCTTGTTTGTTTGGATTTGGCGCGGACGCGTGACGCGAAGTGAAGCGTTTTTCTCCTTTCTTTCGGAGCGGTTACGGTTAGAAGAATAGAACTGTGAAAACTCTCGCTCACTTCCGCTCGCGGCTCTTCGCCGTCCTGATTCTGTCTGGCATCATGAATGTGTCGCTTCGCGCTGATAACGCGCTCCAATTCCATCTGCGTTCGCGCAAAGGAACTCGCGTGACTGAAAAAGCCGCGAACTGGAATCCGAAAGAGACCGCGCTCGTGATCTGCGACATGTGGGATGACCATTGGTGCAAAGGCGCCGCGCGCCGCGTCGCTGAACTTGCCGTCCCGATGAATGAGATGGTAAAAACCGCGCGCGCCAAAGGCGTCTTCATTATTCACGCGCCGAGCACGACGGTGAATTTTTACAAAGACACGCCGCAGCGCCAACGCGCGCAGACCGCGCCGTTTCACAAATCGAAAGTGCCGCTCTCCACATCCGACCGCTGGGGCACGAAATGGTGCTGGCCGGATCCGAAACGTGAAAAAAATTTCCCCATCGATGACTCGGACATGGGCTGCGACTGCGCCGTGAAGTGCAAAATCCGCGACGCGTGGACGCGGCAGATTGCCACCATCGAGATCGCCGACGCCGATGCGATCACGGACAACGGACAGGAAACCGTCAACCTGCTCGAATCGCGCGGCATCAAGAATGTCATTCTTTGCGGCGTGCATCTGAACATGTGCGTGCTCGGTCGGCCGTTCGCGATCCGGCAAATGGTCAACGTCGGCAAGCGCGTGGCGTTGATGCGCGACATGACGGACACGATGTACAATCACGAAATGCGGCCGCGCGTGAATCACTTTGCCGGCACGGATCTGGTCGTCGAGCACATCGAAAAAGTCTGGTGCCCGTCGTTTACGAGCACGGATATCACCGGACGACCGGCGTTTCGATTCATCGAAGACAACCGCAAGCGTTGAACGATTTCCAGAGCTGTGTTCGTTTCATTTGCTGCCAACTCCGCCTGTGCAAAAACTCCTCGCCCTTCTCGTCACCGAACTGGAACGTCCGCGCGAACTTTCGGCGCAAGTGATCAAGCACCTCGGTTCCGCGCACGCGCAGGATCGCGAGACCATCGGCGCATTTCTGGTGGCCGAGTTGCCTCGGCTCGAAGATTACGAAATCGATCTCATCCTCTCGCCGCTGTTCACGCCGACACTGCGCGAGCAAGCGGTCTTCGCCGAATTGCTCGGCGCGAGCGCGTCGCCAGCGAGTCAATGGCCGGAACTGATTCAACAACTCGTCGCGCGACCGACGGTGGCGCGGCTCGTCGGTGAAAGTGGCGAAATTTACGCCACGCCATTGCGCGAAGTGACCATCGCGCGTTTCGTGAATCGCCTGCGTCTGGACGGCGAGATTCCTGAACCGCTCTTCAAACTGATTGCTCATCTTCCACCCGCATCGGATCGTCCGATGCTCAAAGCGTTGACGCGTCGCGCGATTTGGGAGCACGCGCCGCGCCGCGAGATTTTGTCGCGCTACTTGATGGCGAGCACGAACGCCGAAGATTTTCGCCTCGACGACGCGCTCGAATTGCTCCGACTCATGGAGACGTATGCGCCAGCGGATCTGAATGATTTCCGTTCCCGCGTGCCACACTGGCAGTGCGTGCTGCGCCACGAAGTCAGAGAAGCATCGAATCCCAAACCGTTCTTCAACGAACGCGTCCAGGAACTGCATGGCGGCGGGCGCGATCAGCGACGGCAGGACGAGGGCAAGATCACGGTCAAGGAACGCGAGTTGGAAGTGCTGGATCGATTGACGCGATTGCTAGGGGATTGAGGTGGCTCCGTGCTCTTCCCCTCGCACGAGTGCATATCAAAATGCAGAGCGCTCAGGCGTTTATCTCTGGCCGCTTTTTATCTTGCTGCTCCCGTGCGCTCAGGCATTCAATCGCATCACAACGACTGGGCAGAAACAGCATTAACCTCAACCAAAAGGCATTTCATTATGAAACGACTCATCAATCTCACGACGCTGTGCGTTTTGATTTTCGCTCTGGCGCTTGTGTCCGCTCATGCCAAAAGCAAAGGTGACGCGGCAGTCGGGGAGGCGGTCAAAAAACTTGAACGAGGATGGGCTGAAGCCTACGTCAAAGGTGATGCTGCCGCGCTCGAACGGATCGAAGCGAAGGATTTTACGTTCATCGACTCCAGCGGCAAGATTTCCACGAAAGCGGACGATCTGCGAGATGTGAAATCTGGCGCACTGAAAATGACCGAGTGCAAGCTCGACGACCTCAAAGTTCGTATTTACGGCAAAACCGCAGTGGTCACTGGCGTCACTACCGTAAAAGGAAGCTCCAACGGGCAGGACATCAGCGGCCGGTATCGCTTCACGGACGTGCTCGTGCGCAAAAAAAACGAGTGGAAAGCGGTTTCGACGCAAGAATCCTTGATCGCGGACAAGAAATGAGCCGTTGCCGATAGGCATGTACTTTTTAACGCCCGCTGATGATGAGGGATTGATTGTTTCTTCCCTTGCTCCGGCATCGCAAACCGGCTACACCGCTCGCCTGATTTTTTGAACCGTTAACCAAATTCAATTCATGGCTTACACGACCTGCACCGTTCCGGCCGGCGGAAAAATTTCGATCAACCAGGGCAAGCTTCAAGTGCCCGCCAACCCGATCATCCCGTTCATCCGCGGCGATGGCACGGGGCCGGACATCTGGGCGGCGAGCGAGCGCGTGTTGGATGCGGCCGTCGCAAAAGCCTACGGCGGGCAGCGCAAGATCGCGTGGATGGAAGTCTTCGCCGGCGAAACCGCCTTCAAGAAATTCAACAACTGGCTGCCCGACGACACGGTCGAAGCGTTCAAGGAATTTCTCGTCGGCATCAAAGGTCCGCTCACGACGCCGATCGGCGGCGGCATTCGCTCGCTCAACGTCGCGTTGCGCCAGATGCTCGACCTCTACGTCTGTCTGCGGCCGGTGCAGTATTTCACGGGCGTGCCGTCGCCGGTGAAGCGGCCCGAAAAAGTGAACATGGTGATCTTCCGCGAAAACACGGAGGACATCTACGCGGGCATCGAATACGCCGCCGGCACGCCGGAAGCGCAGAAGGTGCTCGACTTCATTGCGAAGGAGTTTCCGAAAGATTTCAAGAAGGTGCGCTTTGGCACCGAAGCGGCATCAGCCGAGTTTTGGAAAATGGTGGGCGCGCCCGGCATTGATAACCGCGTGCAGGTCGGCATCGGTTTGAAGCCCGTGAGCTGGTCGGGCAGCATCCGGCTCATCCACAGCGCGATTTCGTACGCGCTGATCAACAAGCGCAAGAGCGTCACGATTGTCCACAAGGGAAACATCATGAAGTTCACCGAAGGTGCCTTTCGTGACTGGGGTTATGCGATGGCCGAAAAATATTTCCCCGGCAAAGTTTACACATGGGCGCAATGGGAGCGGACGAAGAAGGAAAAAAGCGAGGACGCCGCAAACGCGGAACAAAAGGCCGCGCTGGCAGGTGGCGCGGTGCTCATTAAAGACGCCATCGCCGACATCGCACTCCAGCAGGTGCTCACGCGCCCGGAGGATTTCGACGTGATTGCCACGCTCAATTTGAACGGCGATTATCTCAGCGACGCGCTCGCGGCACAGGTTGGCGGCATTGGCATCGCGCCGGGCGGCAACATCAATTACATCACGGGCCACGCGATTTTCGAGGCGACGCATGGCACCGCGCCGAAATATGCCGGCAAGGATATGGTGAATCCCGGCTCCGTCGTGCTCTCCGGCGAGATGATGCTGCGGCATCTGGGCTGGACGGAAGCCGCGGACTTGGTGCTCAAAGGACTCAACGGTGCGATTGGCAGCAAACGTGTGACTTACGATTTCGCGCGCTTCATGGAAGGCGCGACGGAGATCAAGTGTTCGCAGTTCGGGGACAACCTCATCGCGCACATGTGAGTCGCGCCTCGCCCCTTGAAGATTTTAAGGGACACAGCCAGAGAGCAAATATCTCTGGCTTGAACTGACGAAGTTTTCCCGCAGGCGGCTACTTGCCCCCGCCCGGCACTGGCGCGCCAGGGATCGAAGGAATTCCCGGCGTAGGTGGCAACTCGATTCCGCGTTGGGCCGCTCGCTGGCGCTGGGCTTCCAACAATATCACTTGTTCCTCGGCACTTAAATTATTGGGCGGATTCGATGGAGCGGTGCGCACGTTGCGTGATGGGATGGAACGAAGGCCCGTGCTTCCGCTGGTCGAGCTTCCTACTGCGGCTCCCGGCATCCCAGGGTTTACCGTCGGCACTGGTTGAGCGAATGTCGGTGAGGGGGTGTTCGGATTGTTCCTAGCGCCGACGATGACCGGTCCGTTGTTCGGCTGGGACGCAGTTCCACCTGGAACGGGCTGACCGGGCGTGGGCGGTATCGGGTTTAACGGCACGACTCCAGGCTTGGCCGGGCTGATCGCATTTTTTTCAAATGTCAGGACAGACTCGATGCCGCCGTTACGAATCTTGACCGAGGCGGTGGCCATGTCGATTTCCACCACTTCGATGCCGTCCTGACTGGCTCCTTCCTCGATGTCGAAAAAAGTTAATTGTCCTGCCTTCTTGGGATCTGCGGATGCAATGTGTGCGCGCTTCACGTTCCCGATCTTCGAAATGCCGGTGAACTTGAGATCTGATTTCGGCGGCGGCGGGGGCGTCGTATCGGATGAGGGTGGTGGTGGTGGCGGCTTCAAATCAAATCCGTTGCGCGCAGAAATGACCTTGTAGGGGTTTTGAGCGACGTCGGCGAAGACCACGAACGGCACTCCGGCGGCAATCAGGCCGCTCAGTGTCAACGCGATCGAAGGTGCAATCGGCTTCATAGTTCGCAAAGTAACTTTTCTTCATCTTCAACACCACCAGAAATACAAAGTTGCGGGTAGTGGCGCCGGAAATGGCGGTGTCGCCTGGTTTGTTCGCCTGCGTTGTAGAGAGCGGAAGTTTGCGGGAGTTTGCCAGCAAGAATTTAGTCGAGTGGGTTAGACCGTCGTTGTCCGTCCTTCCGCGGTAATCTTCGCCCGCGAATAGAAAATTATGAATACGCAACAAATGGAACTCACCCTCGATCAGCAGCCGACGCGGCGGGCAAAGCCGGCCAAGTCAGCACGTCTCAGTGGCGCGCACTGGTGGTTTGGACAAATGCGAATCGTTGTCACGCGCGCAGCCGATTGGCGAACTGCTCCGCCGGCCCGGCCGGAACAGGTGTACATGCCGCTCACACGCGCGCGAGTCTGAATTGACAACTCCAAGGGCACGCGAACGCAGCCCGGTTCAAAGTGATTTCTTGATCTCCTTGAGCTTCTGGAACTCAGGACGACCGGAGTAAAACTTGTCCAATGGATAACACCCGCTGACCATTCCGTTCCGTGGCGCGGTCGTGCAGTCGCTGAATGTCCGGCAGATCATTTTGATTTGCAGCGTGCCCGTCGCCAGCCCGTCCGCCAGCATGGTGGGATAAGACAAAACCATTCGGCCAAGCCCAATCATATCCGTCCATCCGGAGCGCACCGTGGCTTGTGCGACATGCGGCAGATACTCTTGCAAATAACTGTAGGCCGAGCCGAGGAAGATCAAGCCGGACGGCGCTTTTGCTTTGAGCTGGCGCACGGCGTCGAGTTGGCGTGCCACGTCGATAAGCGGATCGTGCGCTGGCTGGTAACCATCCGAAGGCGGATACGCCGCTGGCCGGAGAATGTGCGGATTATAGTAAGGCGAACCCGCGCTCAAGTTGAGAATCTTGACGCCGAGGCGTGCGCACAACTCGACGAATTGAAACGGTTCTGTGAGATCGAATTCGATGGGATGATTTTGATTCACGCCGAAGGCGTAGCGATACGGCAGCCAGCGCGAGTAATCCTCCGGAATACCGGGGCCAAGTTTGCCCGGCTGGGAACGCGCCGGATCAGGCTTAAAAGGCACGGAATCAAACGCGCTCAAGCGAACTGCGAAATCAATTTTGTTTCCACTGGCGCGAACGCCCTCGACGATCTCGCGCAGAATGCGCGTGCGGTTCTCGAACGAGCCGCCGTATTTACCGAGCCGCGTGAAGGCGCTGAGAAATTCGTGCAGCAGGTAGCCGTGACAATGCTTGAGGTCGATGAAGTCCGCGCCGACGCTGGCGGCGATTTTTGCCGCGCGAATGTAGTCCTCGATGAGGCGCTGAATTTCGTCGTCGGTGAAAACCTGTGCGTCGCTCGTGATCCCGAACTTGGGATCCAAAATGGGGTGCCGGTAGGCCACGCGCGATTCCCAACGCTTCTTGTCGTTCGGTTTGCAGAACCGTCCGGAATGCGTGAGTTGAAAACCGATCGCCAAGTCGTCTGCGTTGCCAAAACGTTCGCGGTGTGACGCGACCAGCGCCTCGCGCAACTGCGCAATGCCTGCTTGATTCGGTTCGCTCAGAATCAATTGATTCGGGTTGGCGCGACCGTCGGCGCGCACCGCCATCGCTTCACCGCCGAAAATAAGTTTTGCGCCGCTCTCGCCGAAACGCCGCCAGCGCCGCAACATCTCTTCGGTGACGCCACCAGTCGTCGTGCCGTCCCAGCCTTCCATCGGTTGAACGGCGTAGCGATTGCCAATGGTCTTGCCGCCAACACGAACGTCCGGGATCGGCTGCGCCAAAGGCGAGGCGCTGCCGACGGCGATTTGATCGTCACAAGGAATGTTCAATCCGAGGGCCGCGACGTGGCCGCGAAAATCCGCGACCGACTTCAGCGACGGAATGCGCGTGAGCTTGAACGGTTCAGAGATTTCTTCGGGCATAAGTCAATGAGCACTCCGGCCGGCTACATCGGTGCGGCATCGGGCATTTTGGTTTGTTTGTGTTCCTCGCTTGCGATTGAATGTCCCGACAAATATGGACTGGATCGCAAATCTGCTTTCGCACAACGGCAAATTTCTGGGCATCGAATGGGGGCTGTGGAAAATCATCGGCTGGCTCGGCAACCTGGTTTTCTTTACGCGCTTTTTTGTGCAGTGGTACGCCACGGAGAAACACAAACGCGTCGTGGTGCCGGTGGTTTTCTGGTGGCTGAGTCTCATCGGATCGCTGCTGTTGCTGGGTTACGCGCTGTTTTACAAACGCGATTCCGTCTTCATCTTCGCGTACGCTTTCACTTGGATTCCCTACATCCGCAATTTGATCATCCACCATCGCCATCTGGACGCGCATATCGACTGCCCGTCGTGCGCCAGTCGCTGCGAACCAAACGATCAATTCTGCTCGCAATGCGGCGGGAAGTTGAAGCAAGCGGAAGCCGCCGCGTGACGGACGACCGATTCCGCCCGCTCGCCAGTTTCCCAAATTATTTTTTGGTCGGCACAGTCGGCGCGCTGGAATCGGCGGGCCGGACGTACTTGGCGAAGACTTGCGCGAACTCCGCATTGCCTTTGGCGAACGCCTGCATCTTGTTGAGAAAGTCGTTAATCAGCGGTTTGCTGTTCTGCTGGTAATCCGCCAAGAGCCGTTGCTGGTCCTCGATCTGGCGCTGCACGAGCACGACCTGGCAATACAAGTAAATCCCCAAACTGCCGGTAAGCAAAATCAGCAAAGCCAGCAAGGCGTGGAATTGAGCGCGGAGCGATCGATAGGCAGCTTGCAACGGCTCGATGGCATTCTCCGTCGTGGCGGGCGTGCTGCCGGGGTCGGGGAAATCATTCATGGTTGGCGGGCGTTGATGAGACGAGTCGCGTTGTTGGTGGCGCTAACAGGGAGTCGGCTCAAGGATTGCAGCAAGGCTTCCATTTGCTTGTTCTTCTTCGCGAATTCCTGCGCGTCCGCCGCCAGCGCTTGCGCGCGGTTTCGGTTCATCGTGGCCAGGATCAATTGACCCTGAAGCCGGCGCGATTGGCGGACATCCTGCACATAGGCGTAGCACAACGCCACGACGATCAAAATCGTCAATCCCGCGATCCCGACCAGAACATTTCCCAACAAATGCGGCTTCATAAAACGAAGCGGCACTGTAGTGACACGGCCCGTGATGTCGATCTGATTTTGAACCAGATCGATGCCGTCGCGTGCCATTGAGCCAACTCCGCAAGCCGTGCGGAAGCTTTCACGACGGTTCATTTCGCTTGACGCACAATTTCCGCGAACAAAACTGCGGCATGTCAAATTCGCCGCTGCCCGCTTTCCGCTTTGTCTCGTTCAGCGAAACCGAGGTCGAGCGACTCCCCGGCAAAACGCATCATTGGCATTCCAAGCCGGGCATGGTGCGCGACACCAACCTGATGTTCGTGCGCGCGCAATTGCAGACGGGCCAGGCGCACAAGTTCCATCACCATCCGCAGATGGAGGAAATCCTCTACGTGCTGGCGGGGACGGCGGAACAATGGGTCGAACAAAAGGCGCACATCATGGGGCCGGGCGATTCGCTGTATCTGCCGGTAGGCATCGTGCATGGCACTTACAATATCGGCGAGGGCGTGCTCGATTTCCTCGCCGTGCTTTCGCCGGCCAAAAGCCCCGGACCAGTGACCGTCGAAGTGAGCGATCAGGAACCGTGGAAATCGCTCCGCGCTTGAAACTGCGTCGTTACGTCGGCAGCCACCGCTTTCGTAAGCGGAGAGCGTCGCCCGCTCAATTTTTTTCCTCCGCACCCGTCGGTGCCCGCTTGTGAAAACTCTGCATCGTTACCTGTTGCGCCAGGTACTCGCGACCCTCGGCATGACGGTGCTGGTGTTCACGTTCATCCTCCTGCTCGGCAGCGTGCTCAAAGAAATCCTGCCCTTGCTCGTCAGCCAGCAGGCATCGTTCTGGTTGATCGTGAAAGCGATCGCCTTGCTCTTGCCGTTCGTGCTCGCGTTCGCCTTGCCAATGGGAATGCTCGCCGCCTGCCTGCTGGTTTTTGGACGCTTCAGCGCCGATCACGAATTGACCGCCGCGCGCGCCAATGGCATCAGCTTGCTCGCGCTCGTCACGCCGGTGCTGCTCATCGGCGGCTTGATGAGCGGACTCGGCGGTTTGATGAATCTGCAGATCGCTCCACAATGCCGCGTTGCCTTCAAGCGGCTGCTGCCCCGGCTCGGCTTGGAAAATCCCATGATGCTTTTGAGCGAAGGCCGTTACATCAAAGACTTTCCCGGCTACGTCATTTACGTCGGAAAAAAGTCCGGCTTGGAAAAACTGCAAGACGTGCGCATCTGTCACCTGAACACGAACGGCGTCACCGACACGCGCATCTGGGCGGAGCGCGGCGAAATTGTGGCCGATGCCGCCAACAAGAAAATCGTTCTCAATCTGTTCGAAGTGCAGACGTTCAATTTTATTGCCGATCGCTGGCAGCCGAATTCATCGCAAGAGGCCAACCTGCCGCTGGATTTTGAATCTGCCACGCGCAACGACGAAGAGATCAAGGTCAGCGACAAAACATTTCTGCAACTGTGCGACGAGTTGGAGGAATACCGCCGACGCGGCGTTGACCTCACACCCATTCATGTGCAACTGCATCGCCAGGTCGCCTTCTCCTTCGCGAGCCTGGGCTTCACCTTGATCGGCATCCCGCTCGGCATTCGCGCGCATCGACGGGAGACGAGCCTGGGCGTGGCGTTCGCGATTGTGCTCGTCCTGATTTATTACGCCTTCATCATCCTTGGCCAGGCGTTGGAAACGCGGCCCGAGTTGCACCCGGAGTTGATTCTTTGGGTGCCGAACTTTCTCTTTCAAACCGTCGGGGCCGCGCTGCTCTGGCGGGCGAATCGCGGCGGTTGATTACACGCGCGTATTCTTCCAACTCGAAACGATGCCGCAAAGGATGGGGTGGAACGGGCCACTGGCCCGTTCTGGCGGGCTGCCAGCCCGACAGATCAACCCTCGCGGCGCAGGAAACTCTAAGCCGTTTTCGCACGCCCGGCGCGGCGGCAGGTTGCCGCCGCGAACGGCCAGGTTGGCCGTTCCACCCAAACCAATTCAAAGCGTGCCCGTTCTGCTAAAACGCAGGCTTGACGCCGCCGGGCCGATTTGAAAAATCCCGAATAACTCAGCACGCC
>JACPZS010000216.1 GCA_016195385.1 Verrucomicrobiota bacterium | reverse complement strand
GAAAGCGAAATTCAAATCCCGCCGCCAACAACCGGCCCGGCACGACGCGTCGGCTTTTGATCATCAACTCCGTTTCCGTGCGCAGCAGAAACGCGCCGACTTCGAGCATCCATCGCGTGGCGGGCAATCCAAACGGCGCACCACACACTTCGCGAAACGCGCGCATCATCTCGCGGTTTGTCAACGGATTCGGCGCGACGAGATTCACGGGCCCGGCCAGATCATCGCGCGCGATCAGCCACTCGATGGCCCGGCAAAAATCCGCGACATGAATCCAAGACACGAACTGCCGGCCGCCGCCCATCGCGCCGCCGAGACCAAACCGAGCGAGTCGGCGCAACACAGGGAAGACGCTGTTGCGCCCCAAGCCCAGCACCATCGCGAGCCGGAGCGTGACGTGGCGCGTCGCTGGCGTCCGCGCTTGATCAAACGCCGCCTCCCAAGCCTGCGCGACTTCGACGGAGAATTCGTCCTTCGCCGCGGCCGTGCCGCCGATGGCGCCGGTCGCCTCGTCGTTTGCCCGCTCCAGCGAATGCTGGTAAATCGTCGCCGTCGCCGCATTGAGCCACGCGCGCGGCGGCTGCCCGCAGCGGGCAATTGCCTCGCCCAACGCGCGCGTGGGCAACACCCGCGAGTCCATGATTTCCTGGCGATTCACCGGCGTGTAGCGACAGTCCACGCTCCGGCCGGAGAGATTGACGACCGCCGTCGCGCCGTCCAGTTCGCGCGTCCACGCGCCGGAAGTTTTTCCATTCCATTGAACGAATCGTGCGTCGCCGTTTGCGCGTGCTGGCGAGCGCGTCAGCACGACGACTTCATCGCCGCTCGCTTTGAAATGCTGCGCCAGCGCCTGACCGAGAAACCCGCTGCCGCCCGCGAGAATGATTTTTTGGCTCATGGCTCTTTCCGTTCCGAAAGTTGTTTCACATGATTAAGCACACGGCGATGGATCGTGCGGATGATTTGATCCGACCAAAATTGCCAATAGCCCGCCGGCCAAAGGTGATGGTGATACCATGTCGTGCCTTCCAACCGCGTGCGCCCACCTTCAACTGGCACAAGTCGGAATTGTCCCGCGCGTGATTCGAGATAACCGTCGAGATGCGCGGGATGCACGTCGCGATACGGGGTCCATTCCTGCATCGGTTCGGGATTTTGCGTGACGGAAAATTTCAACAGCCGCGGTTCATCCCAGACTTCAATCGGCTCGACGAACGGCCCGGTGGAAAAGTTGCAGTGCCGTACCGCGCCCACGCCCGAGCCGCTGATCTCTGCGCGGATCGGATACGCGACGCCGAGTTTGAAGATTATTTCTGTCGGCGGCGGCAGTTCGGAAAACGAAACGACGTTGCGCCAGACTTGTTCCGGCGGCGCGTTGACGATGAGCGATGATTTCACTGCGAGCAACGGCAGTGCGGGCGGGATGGCGTGTTCCAGCTTCATCGCCAGCGGTAACAGCAAAACGACCGAGCAAAAAAGATTAGCCGATTCTTCGCGCCACCAGAAAGTTTTTTGCACTGCGTAGCCCAAAGCGCCGCCGATGGTCGCGATCCCGAAAGCAATGGGGGCGGCCATGACGAGGCAAATCATTCCCTCCATGGCGAACAGCAACAGACCAGCACCGACCAGCAACACGGTGGCGTTGGCCACCGCGAGACAACGGCCCAAACTCCGCTCTTCGTGAAAGCTGTGAATGAGTGCCGATAGAAATCCCATGCAAAACGGCAAGCCCACAAAAATACTCCAGCCGTAATCACGAAACACCGCCGTGCCCAGCCAAGCAGCCACCACCGCCAGCACTGTCGTGGCGACGATGCCCATGATCGCGCTGCCAAAAGTTCCGCGTGGAAGGATGTTGCTGAGCCACCTGTCCCAAGAGTTTTCAATCACTGGCGGTGTCTGCCTTTCCTCACGCGATTTCAAAATACACAACACCGCGAAGAAAATGAATTTCACTACCGGCACGAAGAACAACAGCACCCAAAATGGACGCCAACCCAGCGAGCGCAGCCGCCGCAAAGTCAGCACTGTCCCCGCCCACAGAAATGGCAACGACACGGCCAGCAGGCTCAGGAAGTAAGGTTTCTCCGCTTCCTTCAACGGCGATTGCCACAAGTAAAACCCCAAAGCGCTCTGGTCGAATATGGTCCAGCCTCGGCCGAACCAACCAGCCGCCAGGAAGCGGTCCAGATTGAATTTGATGGCGGCCAGCAGCATGCCCCAAAACAAATAGGAGCCACGTTCAAGCGGGCCATCCCAACGCCATAGATCGGAGAGTTTTGGTTTCATGGAATCACGTCAGTGAGTTTATCACGGCAGCTCGAAGAACGCCCTGCTTCGATGCAAACGGCGTTGTGGATTTCTCTTCAACTTGGTCGGGGTCAGTAATTTTTTGGTTTTGTCGAACGCACCCCAAAGTTTCAACCAGAGCCAAAGGCATCGGCGTGGATGCTGGAGAGTGGTCATAACGCCTTCCTGAATTTGAAATTGGACCAGCGACAATCCGTCAGCCCGAACGCTTTCGCTTTCGGCAGACCCGCGCGGATTTGTGCCGCGGTAAAATGACGACGGGGTTTCAGATCATCCGGCACTTCATCACATGTTGGCAAGGGGTCTGCGACCCCTTCCGAAAGGATGCGCACCTGCCCGATGGAAATTAGCGGGATGGTCATCGTCTGCTCGCACAGCCAGGCGAACGCGTAGTGAAACCAGAGCGGCAGCGGGAACATGAGCGGACGCTTGCCCACGGCCCGCGCCACGCGACGAACCGCTTCGGTCAGCGGCATTGCTTCCGGTCCAACGACGGCGACGGTTTGCCGTTGCATTCGGTTTGTGACAATTGCCACCTGCATGACGTGGACAAAATCGGCGACCGCCAGCGGGGCAACGAGTTTTTCCTTGAATCCCACGAATGCAAAGACCGGGAAAGTGTGAAACGCGTGGCTCAAGTGATCCAGCATGTGATCGCCGCGGCCGTAAATAACGCCGGGCTTGAAGATGGTGTAATCAAGACCGGAAGCGCGCACGATTTCTTCGGCAGCAAACTTTGATTCGTGATAACCAGAACCGCAGTTGGGACGGGCGCGAAGGAAACTCACCAGCACAATCTTTTTCACGCCCGCGCGGCGGGCGGCGTTCACTACGCACTGGGTTCCCAGACAGTGAACACGGGCATAAGTTTGAGCGCCGTGTTCGCGATTGATTCCCGCGCAGTGCGCCACGACATCGCAACCGGCGAATGCCGCGAAAAACCGATCTTCATTGTGCGTGCCCGACGCATGAAACGTGACGCTCGGCAGTTGACGGATGGCTTTGTCGCGACCATCTGAACCGCGCGCAATGATGCCGACTTCATGACCATCGGCAGCAAGCACACGCGCCAGATGCCCGCCGACAAATCCCGTTCCTCCAGTGATGGCAATTTTCATAGGTGTTTCCAATTTTATTATCTGTAATTTCAGTATGCCAGAAATCTATTCTCAAAAAATATATCAGCCGCCGAGGCCGAGAATTTTCAGGACTTTGTCGCCCAGTTTTACAAACTTGACCATCGCAGCGGTCGGCCATTGGCGGATCTGGACATACCACGCGGTCGTGGTTTCAAAAAACTTGTGCAACTCACGCAGGCGCTCCTCGGTGTATTCATCGGTCTCCTTGTCTTTCTCGGCTTCGCCGATGCACTCGGCCAGCATCCGCATGGTGGGATCAATCTCGCGCTTCTTTCGTTCGTCGAGCACCACGCGGAACATTTCCCACACGTCCTTCATGCTCTCGAAATGGTCGCGCCGGTCGCCGAGCACATGCACGAGCTTCACGATGCCCCAGCCCTGAAGTTCCTTGAGACTGGTGCTGACGTTGGAGCGGGCGACGGCGAGTGTCTCGACGATGTCGTCGGCGTTCAGCGGCTTGGGCGACATGTAAAGCAGCGCATGGACCTGGGCGACAGTGCGATTGATGCCCCAGCGCGTGCCCATCTCACCCCAATGGAGGATGAATTTTTGTTGAACTGGAGAAAGTTTGTTCATAATGTCGATATTTACTGTTAAGACAGAAATAGCAGAATATAACATAAAGTCAAGCACGTGATTCGTGGCTTGAACGAGTGGGGCCATCCTGGGCTCTGCCCCAACTCCGATGGAGCTGTCAAGCGCCGATCTCGGATCCGGCGCGCGCTTTGGAAGACTCTTACTGCGGACGATACTGCGGTTTGACTTCCGGCAGCCAGTTGCGGATTTGGCGGATGCGCGTTTCGTCCAACGGATGTGTGCGCAGAAACCACGGCGTGGCGCCACCAGCGCGATTGTTGAACGCCGCGAATCGTTCCCAAAAACCAACCGCCGCTTCCGGGTTAAAGCCCGCGCGGGCCATGTAAATCAAGCCGAGGTGATCGGCTTCGGATTCCTGCGCGCGGCTGTGCGGCAGCGCCAGCCCCAGTTGTGAACCCAATCCATAAACATTCACCGCCGCGTCGTGCCATTTGGATGAAGTGGTGGTGGCATTGACCGCTTCACCGATCAAACTCAAGCCCAGTTGTTCGCTCATGCGTTCGCCGCCGTGTCGCGCGACCGCGTGCGCGACTTCGTGACCGATGACCGTCGCCAGGCCCAGATCATCCTTCGTGATCGGCAGGATGCCGGTGTAGATGCCGACCTTGCCGCCGGGCAGACAAAATGCGTTGGCCTCCTTGCTTTCGAACACGACGAATTCCCACTGCGCGTTGGGCAAAGGCGCGACGGCGGCGATGCGTTTGCCGACGCGTTGGATTTGCGCGTTCAACGCCGGGTCGCGGCTGATGGGTGTCTCTTTCTTCAATTTGTCGAAGCTGCTCAAGCCAAGCTGCATCTCTTCGCCCGGCGACATGAAGTTGAATTGACGGCGGCCGGTTTCCGGCACGGTGGTGCAACTCACATCGAAAAAACCGGTGCTAATTAAAACCGCGAAAACAAACAGCCGTCGTCGTAATGAAATTTGCATGGCGCTACGGAAGCACAGCGGGTTCGCATCGCAATCAAAAAATAGCCCGAGTAATTTGCGTGGGCGATGCGTCAGAGCCGTGGACGAAGCTGGGTAATCTTTTCCTTCAGTTTATCACCCAGATCTTCCTGGTAAAAATAGGCGTCGCGCGTGCCGTCAGTACCCCAACTGTGAATGAACAGCATTTGACCAAACTTGATCCATCGCACGGAGCCGTCCATGTAGAGTTGATTGCCGCCGGCGGGGATGCCCGATTGAGTTTTGTGAGGCGGCATGTTTTTGAATGAAGTATCGCGCCCGCCGCCCCATTTGCGGTCGATCTTCATGTTGGCGTCGGCAGCCAGCACCCAGCCCGGCTGTGATTGCGTTGCTTTGACTGGACTACGCGAAGGGAAATTACCGGCGGGATTCATCCAAGTCGCGATGCCGCCGAAGTATTGAAAGCCGATGACCCACTGATCGAACTCTCTTTCGTATTGTGGAAACGTGGGCCGGTTCGGGCATGTCCAGATTTGCGAAGTTGAATTTGAGTAAATCGTCAGCCCCACAGTTTCGGCGGCTTTGCGTTCCGGCGGATTCAGGCAAATCTGCACCTGGCCCAGGCGCGCTTCCAACACGCGGTCCTGGTTATCATCGGCATAGATCGTGATGCCGATGCCGACCTGGCGCAGGTTGTTCACGCACTTCGCGCGCTTGCCGTTCTCCTTCGCTTTTGAAAGGGCGGGCAACAACATCGAGGCGAGGATGGCAATGATGGCGATGACCACCAGCAACTCGATGAGCGTGAAAGCCCGGCAGAAATTTTTGCGGAGAGAGTAGTTGTGTGGCCGCGCTGAAATCGTCACTTTCATAAACTGGATTGACCATTGGACGCTAACAGGCGGAATTCACGAAGCAAGCGAAGAACCGACGACGACGGTGTGAAATTTGGCGCTCGTTGGTAAAAAGTTGCGTTCACGAACAGACACAAAATTTGCCCGCGAAAAGATGTCTCGACAGATTTGTGAGCACGCCCGGATAATTTCGATCAATCGAGCGGAATTGAAATGAAACAAAAAGCTTACGCGGCGGCGGGTGTGGATATCGATCTGGGCAACCGAGTGAAGGGCACGCTGCCGCAATTGCTCGCCTCCACGCATCGGCGGGAAGTGCTCGGCAAGGTCGGCGGCTTCGGCGGCCTCTTCGCGCTCGACACAAAAAAATACCAACAGCCCGTGCTCGTCTCGTCCGTCGATGGCGTGGGCACGAAGCTCAAAATTGCGTTCGCGATGGATCGCCATGACACCATCGGTGAAGATCTCGTCAACCATTGCGTCAACGACATCGCTGTGCTCGGCGCGGAGCCGCTGTTCTTTCTCGATTACCTCGGCACGGGCAAATTGGAGCCGCACGTCTTTACAGAAATCATCAATGGCTTTGTGCGCGGTTGCGCGGCGAACCGCTGCGCGCTCATCGGCGGCGAGACGGCGCAGATGCCGGGCTTCTACCAAAAGGGCGAATACGACTTGAGCGGCACGATCGTCGGCGTTGTGGAAAAATCCAGGATGCTCAACGGGCAGAAAACGGTGAAGCCCGGCGATGTGGTAATCGGCATCGCGTCGAGCGGCCTGCACACGAACGGATACTCGCTGGCGCGGAAGATCTTTTTCGATCAGCTCAAACTCAAACCCAGGAGCCGCGTCGCCGAACTCGGCAACACCATCGGCGATGAGTTGCTGAAAGTTCACGTGAGCTACGGCCCGCTGGTGCAGGCGCTGCTCGCACGCTTCAATCCAAAATCCCAAATCCCAAATCCAGAATTGCCCGTCAAAGCTTTCGCCCACATTACCGGCGGCGGGTTCATCGACAATCTTCCACGCGTGCTGCCGAAAAATTGCGACGTGGTCATCCGCCAAGGCTCGTGGGAGATGCTGCCGATTTTTCAAATCATCGCGGCCAAGAGCGGCGTGCCGGACGCCGAGCTTTACCAGGTCTTCAACATGGGCATTGGCATGACGGTGATTGTGGCAGCCGAACACGCGGATGCCGTTCTGCGCTTCATCAAATCCCACAACCATTCCGCGTGGCAGATCGGTGAAGTGCTCCGTGGTCGAGGTGAAGCTCGTGTCGTCGCTTAACGACCCAAGCTCACCGACCCGGCCCACGAGAAGGCACGCTGGCACCAGAGCGCGAGGGCCGGGTTAGGCGTTGCGGGCGGGGCGAGATTTCAGCCATCGCTGCAAAGAACGCGGACTCTCACCGGAAGGACGTCCGGCAACGATGCCTTCAATGCTGATGTCTTCGTCGAGGTCGGGCCAATGAATACCCTCGCCGCCAGCGATAAACCTGCTATGACCTCTCTCAGCGACGGTGCCGTGAAAAAGGCGCGGATACCACGCCAGCGGAGCGGAAATGGAGCGTCCATCAGCAAGTTCAACGACGAGCGAATCATCGGTGACATTAACGGCGGTGGCCTTGAGGGCCGCCGAATCAAGAATCAAAGTAGTCATGCCAGTGCTGCAAGAGTAGTGGTTGGTGCTGCTCAATCAATCGGTAAATCGTGTTGAGTTCGGCACGGGAAAATCCTGCGCTCGACTGCAACGAAATCGGTTCGAGCCAAAACTTCGCTTTTGAGGTGTCGCGCTCGACATGGACGTGTGGTGGTTTGTGGCGATCGCCCGTGTAAAAGAAGACGCGGTAAGGGCCGGAACGTAAAACTGTCGGCATGGTTGGATGCTGCCAAATCGGATGTGCGCGGCCAAGCCGAATTTGGTGACGTAGTAACGCTTAACGCCCCGGCTCGCGAGAGGGTACGCTTGAAACCAGAACGTGAGGGCCAGGTTCGGAATTGCGGCGGCAAACCAAGCGGACGCCGTCCTGCGCTTCATTAAATCCCACAACCATTCCGCCTGGTAGAATGGTGAAGTGGTGCGCGGCCGGGGTGAAGCGCGCATCGTCACTTAACGACCCAAGCTCACCGACCCGGCCCACGAGGGCGTTCGCTTGCAACCGTGACGCGATGGCCGGGGGCGATGCCATGAAGGGGTTGAGGAACGAGGCCAGCCTGGCGACCTTCGCGTTGAAAATGAAACCACAACTTAAACTCATTCATGACACGAAGACGACACCACAAGCAAACGCCTGAGGCAACGCTCGAATCTTCGTTTCCCATCTGATCCAGTCAACTGCTCGCGGGTAAGCCGCCCGTCCCAGCATCCGCAAAAACAGTGCTCCGCCTCGTCCTCAATTTCGGTAAACCCTTGCTCTGATGGCTTGCGGCGAGCCGGTCCGCTTCGCCTCAGCGCTGCTCGATTGGCGTCACTTTCAATCCCACCGGGCCGATGTATGCGCTTTGCGGGCGGATGAGGCGGTTGTCGGCGAGTTGCTCGAGCACGTGGGCCGTCCAGCCGCTTGTGCGCGCGATAGCGAAGATGGGCGTGAACAGATCCGTCGGAATGCCCAGCGAGTAATAGACGGTGGCGGAGTAGAAATCGACGTTCGCGTGGAGATTCTTTTTGGTGAGCATCAATTCGGCGATGCGTTCGCTCATCTGAATCCATTTCGGCTCGCCGAGTTTGGCGCTGAGGACTTGGGCCATGCGCTTGAGATGCGGCGCGCGCGGGTCGAGCACTTTGTAAATGCGATGGCCGATGCCCATGATTTTTTTCTTGTTGGCCAGCGCGTCGGCGACCCAGGCATCGACGTGTTCCAACGAGCCAATTTCCTGGAGCATCTTGATGACGCCTTCGTTGGCGCCGCCGTGGAGCGGGCCTTTGAGCGTGCCGATGGCGGTCGTGATGGCCGAATACATGTCCGAGAGGGTGGCGATAGTGACGCGGGCGCTGAACGTCGAAGCGTTCATGCCGTGATCCGCGTGGAGCACGTAGCAAAGATCCATCGTGCTTTCCTTCTCCGCCGGTGGCTTTTCGCCATCGACGAGGTAGAGAAAATTCGCCGCTTCGCCGAGGGAAGGATCGGGCGGCAGGATGCTTTTGCCCTGGCGCGAGCGATGGAAGTATGCGGTGGCGATCGGAATCTGCGCGATCAACCGCAGCGCTTTGCGGCGTTGCGCGTCCATCGAGTCGTCGTCGCACGTCGTGTCGAAACAGCCGAGCGCAGAGACGGCGGTGCGAATGGCGTGCATCGGCGGGGCGTTCTTGGGAAATTCCTTGATGATGTTGATCACGCCCTGCGGCAATTCGCGGAAGCCCGCGAGGGTCGTCTTCAATTCGGCGAGCTGCTTGTGGTTGGGCAAATGGCCGTGATGGAGCAGATGAACTACTTCCTCGTATGTGACTTTGCCGGCGAGTTCGTTGATGTTGTAGCCGCAATAAATGAGTTCGCCGATGTCACCTTTGACATCGCTGATGCGGGTGCTGGCGGCGATGATGCCGTCCAGCCCTTTGGCGGGAGTTGCCGGGGTCGTCATTGCTTCTTTTTGCTAATCGGTTGCGTTGCTCTGAAAATAACCGCGTGAATCTAGGTAAACGAGTGCGCCAGCGTCAACGGTTTTCAAATTTTTCTCTCGCCCGACGGCATTTGCCTTGAACTGTGCCGCTCCGCAGAGGCAGATTCCGCGCGTCGATGAGAATGTTTCCGGCGCTCCTTTTTCTGTTGCTGGGCGAAGTGATCGCTCCGGCGCGCCCGCCTGCGCCGGCGTACGAAACGGTCGAACTGTTCGGCCATGCTTACATCCGGCTGCAAGACTGGGCGCACGCCAACGGCTTCGCCGTCAAATGGCCGGCGCAGAGCAAAGACGTCGAACTGGCCCGGCAGGGCACGCGGCTGCTTTTCACAATCGATTCGCGCCGCGCCGAGATCAATCACGTCACCGTCTGGCTCTCCGTCCCGGTGGCGCAACGCAACGGCGCGATCTACTTTTCGCCGCTGGATCTGAAGACGCTCATCGCTCCGATTTTGTCGCCCACAAAAAATCCGCCGAACACGCGCATCAAAACCATCTGCCTCGACGCCGGGCACGGCGGGAAAGATCCCGGCAACCAGGTCGGCGCGCATCAGGAAAAGAGCTATACGCTCTTGCTCGCCAAAGAAGTCCGCGACTTGTTGGGTCGGGCTGGGTTTCGCGTGGCCATGACGCGGAGCGGCGATGCCTACCCGGAACGATCCCAGCGGCCGGAAATCGCCCGGCGCGCGCGCGCCGATTTGTTTGTGAGCCTGCACTACAATTCACTGACCGGCGATGGAAGCGGCACCCGCGGCGTCGAAACATTTTGCCTGACCCCGGCGGGCGCGACTTCGACCAACGCGCGGGGCGAAGCCAGTGACACGCGCGCGGTGCTCGGCAATCTGAGCAACGCGCGCAGCACGCTGCTGGCATATCAAATTCAAAAAAGTCTGGTGCTTCGGCTCGGCATGGAAGATCGCGGATTGAAACGCGCGCGCTTTGAAATTTTTCGCACCGCCGAAATGCCGGCCGTCCTCGTCGAGTGCGGCTTCATGTCGGACCCGGCCGAGGCGCAGCGCATTTTCGATCTCACGTTCCGGCGTCGCATGGCGCAGGCCATTGTCGATGGCCTGATCGCCTATCGCAACCGGGTCGAAGGTCGATAGGTGCGCGTTCTTCCTCCGCTGAGTTGTTGCGCTTGAAATCTCCAAACGAATTACCCATCGGCATCTTCGATTCCGGCGTCGGCGGCTTGACGGTCGTTCGTCAGATCCACCGCGCGCTGCCGCACGAAGATTTGCTCTACCTCGGCGACACCGCCCGCGTTCCCTACGGAACCAAATCTCCTGAAACCGTCATTCGTTTCGCGTGCGAGGACGCGCAATTCCTCGTCGAAAAAAAAGTCAAAGCCATCGTCATCGCCTGCAATACCGCTTCGGCCTGGGCGCTGCCCGCGCTCGAACGGGAATTTGCGCTGCCGATTTTCGGCGTCATCCAGCCCGGGTCCCTCGCGGCCGCGCGCCAGACGCGCCACGGCCGCGTCGGTGTTATCGGCACGAGCGCAACCATTCGCAGCGGCGCTTACGAGCGCGCAATGCACGCGCTGGATCCGGCGTTGAAAATTTTCACACGCGCGTGTCCGTTGCTCGTTCCGCTGGTCGAGGAAGGCTGGACGAATCACGCGGTCACTCGCGCCGTGCTGCGCGAGTATCTGGCGCCGCTCCTGAAGCAAAACATCGACACGCTCGTGCTCGGCTGCACGCACTACCCGCTGCTCAAGCCGGCCATCCGCCGCGTCGTTGGCGCGGGAGTCGCGCTCGTGGACTCCGCCGCGAGTTGCGCGGATTTTGTGCGCGCGCGATTGCGCGGACTGGCATTGACGGCGACGGCGCGAAGGCGAGGCGGAAAAATTCATTCCTTCGTCACCGATGAGCCGGATCGATTCGCGCAACTCGCCCAAAAATTTCTCGCGCTGGCCACCGAACCAGCGCACAAGGCGGAACTGCCCACTTGGTCGGGAAAGTAAGTCAGGACAATGAATTCCGCCAACTTGACACCGCGCGTGGGTTTCGTGTCAGAATGCGCCATGACCTTGCTCAATGCCGACGGCCTGACGTTGTTACGTCAGATCGTGGCGCGGATTGACGATGTGGTTTTCATCGTGGCTCCCGATGCGGAGCGCATTCTTTACGTCAGCCCTTCTTACGAGCAGGTTTGGGGACGATCCTGTCAAAGCCTTTACGCCGATTCCGCTTCGTGGATGGAGGCGATTCACCCGGATGATCGGGAGCAAACGAAGGCGACCATCACTCGGCCGAACAGCGAAATGGAAGTGCGGCACGAATTTCGCATTGTCCGTCCCGACGGCGCGGTTCGCTGGATTCGCACGCGCACTTGCGCATTGCTCGATGAGTACGGCCAGGTTCGTCGCTTGGTTGGCATCGCGCAAGATCGCACCGAACGTCGCCGCGCTGAGTTGGTTCGGCGCGAGGCCGATGCAAAATTCACGCGTGTGGTAGAGACGATTACTGACGCGTTCCTCGCCTTAGGACCCGACTGGCGCTGCGCGTACGCCAACCCGGTCAGCGAACGTCTGCTCCGCCGGGAACGCGCGGAACTGCTGGGCAGCGTCCTCTGGGAAATTTTCCCGGAGATGAGCGCGGGAAAATTTTCGGAAGACTGCCGCCGGGCCGTGCGCGAGCGCGTCACGATCCGCGGAGAGGCATTCTGGCCCGCGCTCCAGGCATGGCACGAGCATGTTGTTTATCCAACGCCGGATGGAGCGACGTTGTTGCTGCATGACGTGACCCCCCAGAAGAAAACGGAGGCGGCGCTGGCGCAGAGCACGGCCATTTTGCTGGAAAGTCAACGCCAGCTCGCGCTCGCGCAAGAAATCGCGCAACTCGGAAGTTTTCACTGGCTCATCGCCGAGGATCGATTGACCTGGTCCGACGAAAGTTTGCGCATCCTTGGCCGGGAACGAGAGGCCGCGCCGCAGACCATCGAGGATTACTTGAAGTGCGTCCACGCTGCCGATCGCGACGCGACGCGGAGCACTTTTGCGGAAGCCGCTGAAGCCGGCGAATCGCGGAACTGGGAAATGCGCATCGTCCGCCCTTCCGGAGAAATTCGCACGCTCCTCCTGAACCTGCTCGTCGCGACTGGCCGGAGTGCGGACGTCCGCGAAGCCACCGGCACGCAGCAGGACATTACCGAGCGACGGGTCGCCGAAGAAAAGCAGCGGATAATCGAACGCAAACTGATCGAAACGCATCGACTGGAAAGTCTCGGCCTGCTGGCCAGCGGCATCGCCCACGATTTTAACAACCTGCTGACCGGCGTGCTGGGCAATGCCAGTTTGGCACGGCACGAAATTTCATCCGCTTCCGAAGTCCGATCATGCCTGGATCAAATTGAAACCCTGGCCTTGCGCGCCGCCGATTTGTGCCAGCAACTGCACGCGTGTTCCGGGAAAAACAGCGCCCTGCTCCAGCATGCCGATTTGAGCAAACTCGTCACCAAAACCGCCAACCTCCTGCGGCTGGCGATCGGTCCCCATGCTCGGCTCGAATTTGATCTCGCCGCCGAACTGCCGCTGATCGAGGCCGACGCCGTGCAACTTGAGCAAGCGATCCTCAACCTGGTCATTAACGCTTCCGAAGCGCTGCAAGACCGCCCGGGCACAATCGTGTTGCGCACCGGGAGCATCGCCTTGCCGGCGGACGAGCCGGAGGTTGTCTTCATTTCCGCTGCTCCTCCACCCGCCGACTACATCTCGCTTGAAGTCGTGGACACCGGGTGCGGCGTCGATCCGAAATTTCTGCCAGATTTATTCGAGCCGTTTTTCACGACGAAACTTTCCGGTCGCGGACTCGGCCTGCCCGCCACACTCGGAATCGTGCGCAGCCACAAAGGCGCGTTGAGCGTCCGATCCAATCCGCAAACTGGTTCCGCTTTCCGGATTCTCCTGCCGCCCTGCCAAACCGAGCCAAAAATTCCGCACCGCGCCCTGGAAGCTGGCGATTGGCAAGCCCGTGGCACCATTCTGATCGTGGATGACGAAGAGTCCGTGCGCCGCGTGGCCGGCCGCCTGTTGGCGTCCTTCGGCTTTGACGTGTTGCTGGCGAGCAGTGGCGCCGGCGCGCTGGCGATTTATCGCGACAAGGCCGATGAAATCAGCGCCGTCCTGCTCGACCTGACCATGCCAGAAATGGACGGCGTGGAAACATTTCATGAAATACGACGCCTGCGCGCCAATGCGCGAGTCATCCTCATGAGCGGCTATGCCGAAAAAAATGCGCTCGCCCGACTGGACGCCACCGCCCTCGCTGGCTTCGTCCAAAAACCATTCACTGCCCAGTCTCTCTGCGAAAGAATGAAAGCCGCCGTGCTGGCATAAACCCTCTCGCCGCTGTGTTTCCGACTGAATCTTCACGTCTGCTCGGAAACAAAAAGACGAACCGCTTCCTGTTCGCCTTTTGAATTTGAGGCAAGGTCGGCGCGCTGCGCCGACCGGACGCCGCAGCGCGGCGTCCCTTCCAATCAATACCGGTAGTGCTCCGACTTGTTTCTTCGCGAGCTTGGTCAGCTCTACGCCGATGCGGTCGTGGTGCTGCGTAGCACAGGCAACTCGCCAAACACATCTCAACTTTTCGAGATTGGTGACTGAATGATTTCAATTCTTCGGAACTTCCTCTTCGCGTTGGACAGAGGATGGACTCGAGTGTCGCTTGTTGCAGGCGTTGTGAATACGTCTTACAAATAATTATTGCCTTACTATTTGAGTTACGCCATACTTTAGCCGAATGAAAGAAACGACATGAATTCAGCCTACGTTACATCTAAAGGTCAGCTGGTTGTCCCTTCGTCCATCCGCCGTCGGTACGGCATCAAGCCCGGCACGCGCATCAACTTTGTGGAGGAAGGCGACCGCATCATCTTCCAGCCCGTCACACGCGAATACATAGATTCCTTCTGCGGCATCTTCAAACAGAAGCCCGGCGAGAAATCCGTCGTGCAGGAGCATCTTGAGGAACGCCGAGCTGAACGCGACCGGGAGAATCGCAAGTGAAGACCACCGTTCTCGACGCCTCCGCGCTGCTGGCCATGTTCTTTGGGCAACCGGGCATGGAACAGGTGCGCGACCTTTTCCACAAAGCCGCCGACGCCGACAAGCCCATGCTCATCAGCGCCGTCAACTGGGCGGAGGTGCTTTACAAGATGCAACACAAGCATGGCAAGGAAGGCTGGGAAACCGCGCGCCGGTTTGAACACTCGATGCCGCTGGACGTTGCCCCGCTCGACCGCGAACTGGCCGAGTCCGCCGCACATTTGAAAAGCGAACACTACCTGGGCCTGGCCGACGCCTTCGCCGCCGCGCTCGCCAAAAGCAAAAAGGCTGAACTCGTCACCGCCGACACCGAATTCAAGCCGTTGAAAAAGGAAATCGAAATCGTCTGGCTGAAATAGCCTTCCCGTCCACTCCGCCCAACCTGGCTGATAGTCCATAGACTTCCCGTTCGTTTCGGCTTGGACTATGAGTCATGCCGAAACGTGATTCTGTCCTCGCCAAACTCGGGCTGAACGTCCGCAAACGACGCGAAGCCCGCGCACTCACACAAGAAACTCTCGCCGAGCGCGCCAGCCTCGATCCGACTTACATCAGCGGCATCGAACGCGGCCTGCGCAATCCGGGAATCAAAAACGTCGCCCGGCTTGCCAAGGCGCTTGGCCTCACTACGGCGGAGCTTTGCAAGGGAGTGGACGCGTGACCAAGCGCCGCAAATCTAAGACGTCAGTGTTGCGCGAAGAGTCGCCCGCCTATCACACGAACGGCAACGGCTTGCATTGCAAACTGAAGTTCATTGACCTCTTCTGCGGCATTGGCGGCTTCCGCCTCGCCTTCGAGCGCGCGGGCGGCGAATGCGTCTTTTCCTCCGACTGGAACGAGATGGCGCAGACCACCTACGAAGCCAACTTCCACGAGCGACCGCACGGCGACATCTACTCCGTGCCGGACAACGCCATCCCGCCGCACCACATCCTCTGCGCCGGCTTTCCCTGCCAGCCCTTCAGCATCGCGGGCGTCTCCAAGAAACTCAGCCTCGGCAAGAAACACGGCTTCGAGGACAAGGAACAGGGCAACCTCTTCTTCAAGCTCGCCGAACTGATTGACCACCACCGGCCCGACGCCTTTGTGCTGGAGAACGTCAAGCACCTCACGCGGCACGACCAGGGCCGCACCTTCCGCATCATTCACGAGACGCTGACCGAACACCTGAAATACCACGTCCATCACCGCGTCATAGATGCGCAGAGCGTCGTGCCGCAACATCGCGAGAACCCTTCTCCGCCTCGACCGGGGAGAAGGTGGCGCAGCCGGATGAGGTGTCGAACTGAGCTTTGGCTTTCGCGAACGGCGCGCGTTCCAGTTCCCGGAATTTCCGGCGGCAGGCCAAAGCTCGAATCCATCCTCGACGCCGAAATGATGGACAAACACACGCTCACCGATCATCTCTGGAATTATCTCCAAGCCTACGCGGCCAAGCACAAAGCGGCGGGCAACGGTTTTAGTTTGGAACTGCTGAGAAACTAACAGGTTTCAACTGGCAGGTGTCACGGAGCGAGCCGGACAAAACAAAAAACTGCGGCTGCTTGTCGAAGTTAAACAATCGGTGAAGGTGATACTCGTGCTTGTGTGATTCGGAAACATTAACCTCGTTGACTGAAGCAAAGAATCGGTTCATTGCTCCATAGCGAGTGGTTTTTACTTCAACCAAACGTTCACGCCCGCTGATTTCAAAAGACAAAATGTCATAGCCCAAATAATCGCCTTTGGATTTGCCGACGTGTTCGACGCGGTTAGCAAGCGAGCGTTTTCCCGCGCACCAGAGGCGTTCGTGCTCAAAGCGGAGGACGAATTCCTCTCCGGCAAGGCCAAGTGATTGATTGTTTGCTTCGTCTTCCAGAAAGTTGCGCCGGACAAAGTTTGTTCTTCGGCGCGGTTCATCATCCACCAAATCTTTTATCTCTTTGCGCCGAGGCGGCGCGACCTGAATGGCTTTGAGGTTTTTGACGACAGGCACAGATTTCGCCGGGTTTTTAACCGCGCTCGCGATGAGCTGATTCAGACTCTTCGCCGCCGCAAGCCGCTCCTCGACTACGGCTCGCAACAATCTCTGATACTTCGGCAGCGGCTTGTATCCGCGCAGGTATGGATAACCCAAGTGCCAGAGAACGGCGCTGATGTTGCGATGTTTGAACTCAACCGAAGTTCTATCCCTATGGTTTAGGAGCTTCTGCAAATTGCGGTTGTGCTCGGCCTTATTGTAGTCCTGCCCGCGTAAATCTTTGTCCCACATCGCGAAATAATCCGCGACTATGGCTTCGACTTCTGCTTGTGACCAATCATTCGGCATGGCGAACTTTCCACGAAGTAAGCCTGATTCGCGGACAGCGGGCAAGTTTGCTCTTGCCAACATGCGCCGACCTGGCCAGGTGTATCTGTCGAGATATGCCAACAAAGAATCGGCTCTACACCGTCATCTGCCAATGGCATCCCGGCGTTGATGCTTGCGACAACTGGCAGAGCGTCGCGGTTGTTCTCCGCAACGATTTCGACGCCAAAGATGCGGCGAACGAAGCGTGTCTTTATTTGATTTGGGACAGGCAAGGTCAGGCGCAGCCGTTGTTGGTGATTGATGGCGCACCAAAGTTGACCGTGCCGGGCGACGGAGTTTTTGATTCGGAGGAGTATGACGACACGATTACCTTTGCTCGCGGCAAAATTGTTTCTTGTCGCGATGTTGGCTGAACAGAGTTGACCCGCGTTCACGGCGTCGGCTGGATTGATTCCAAGCAGCTTGATTCGGACGGGCAGTTGAAGCCTTGCACCGCTCCGCAATGCGGCGGGTTCACGTTGGAAGCGGAACTGGGCATTCCCAAGAACAGCGATGCCGAACCGGATTTCCTCGGCTGGGAGGTCAAGCAGTTTGCCGTCGAGGATTTCGAGCGCATCGAATCCGCCAAGCCCATCACCCTGATGACGTCCGAGCCGGACGGCGGCTTTTACAAGGTCGCGGACGTGGAAGCGTTCATCCGCAAGTTCGGCTACGCGGACAAGCAGGGCCGGGAGGATCGAATGAATTTTGGCGGACGCCATTTCGCAGGGCGGTCCTGCGCACCCACCGGATTGACGATGCAACTGACGGGCTTCGATGGCGTGACGGGCAAGATTGTGGACGCCAACGGTGAAATTGCGCTGTTAAGTCCGGCGGGCGAAGTGGCCGCGTCATGGTCGTTCAAAAAGATTCTGGAGCACTGGTCGCACAAGCATTCGAAGGCGGTTTATGTGCCGTCGAAACGACAGCTTGAACCCGTCCGGCAATACGCATACGGAAACAAAGTTCGCCTCGCGCAACGGACGGATTCGCTCCGGCTGCTGCGCGCGTTTGCCGCGGGCGCGGTTTACTACGACCCCGGCATCAAGCTGGAAGGTGCGTCCTCGGAGAAACCGAAAAACAAAAAGCGAAGTCAGTTTCGCGTGGCGTCGCGGAACATCGCGGCGCTTTACGAGACGGTGGAGACGGTGGAGGTATGAAATTCTTCCTGGCAAACAGCGATGCCGAGTGTAGCCTGGATTACATGAGAACGATCAGTCATATCCCAAACTCGTTGCGAAGCGCTGGCCGCGAGTTGCGGCTCTCGCTTGCCTACCCGCTTGAACGCTTGTCGCACGAACAATTTGTTCGTGCGTGGTCAGCCGTCGCGTATCTCTTTCCCGGCTTGCATCTCGACGGCTACGAAGATGCCGAGAGCGGCTGGCTGCGCGCGTTGAAACGCTTCGCTGCTGAAGCGTGGCGTCGCGCTGACGCTGGCGAACTCGCCGACGAAGAATTGTATTGCTGCGACGCGCAATGGAGCGGGCTTTACGACCGGATGCACACGCACGCGCCGGATGAAATGGAACGGCGGCTGGCGTTGGCCGCTGATTATGGCGAGCAGATGCAGGAAAAATGAAGCCCTCACCTCACCCTGACCCTAACCCCTGCTGGTTTTTGCACAATTCTTCAGAAGAAGGCAGATACGAGAAGGTTATGTCGATTTCACCGTTGCCGATCACGAGCTTTTCGATGAGGGCTTCCACCACTTTCCGTTTGCCTTCTGAAGGCAAGCCAGGCCAACGCTCATAGAGCGAGTTGGCTTCGTGAAGCACGTCATCGGCGGAGAGCTTGTTGACCTTCAAGAAGTCCACCTCGGCTTCCAGCTTGGGCAATTCGGCCAAAAGCTGATTCAACCGCGCCTCGGCTGGTTTGTAGAAGTCGCCAAACCCTTGCGGCGTGATTTGCTCCTGAAGGTAAAGCTGGTGCGTTCGCTTCATTTCGTCCCGCACTTTCTGAATTTCCCGCTGGTGGGCGTCGAGCATCGCGGACTTTTCCGTCAAGTTCTGGCCGGCGTTTTTCAAAGACTGCGCAATCCGTTCCGGCTGGCCGAAAAAGACTTTTAGCTCCTGCCGGACGATGTTCTCCAAGTCCGCAATCGGAATCCGCTGGGAACATTTCCGGCAAAAGTATTTCGGGCTGTTGGCCGCCACATACATTTTGCTGCCGCAGGAACAAAATGCCAGACCGCTGAACAGATGCACCGGCGGTTTGCCGGGCTTCTTCCACGATTTCAACTGTTCTTCAATAATCTGGTTCACTTGATTCCACAGGTCGAGGGACACAATCGGCTCGCACTCGGCCTTGCCCCACTCGCTCTCCGGCTTGGATTCGGTGCGCCACGTCCCGGTCTGGCGCATGGTGTTGAATACATACACGCCTTTGGCGCTGGATTCTTCCAGGATGCGGACGATCGAGGTGTCGCGCCAGACGTTCCCGTTGCGAGTGCGATGCCCGGCGGCGTTCAAGTGCTGGGCGACCTGTCCTTTGCGCCGGTGCTGCAAAAACAGTTCGTAGGCTTTCCGGCGGACGGCGGCTTCTTCCGGCTGGACGATCAATTTGCGGTCTTTCCACTGATAGCCGTAGGGCGCGCTGCCATTGATGGATTTGCCAAGCTTGGCGCGGGTTAGGACGGAAGCATTGACGCGCTCGGTGATTTCCTCGCGTTCCCATTGGGCGAACACCCCGAGCAAATGAAAGAACATCCGGCCGCCGGCGGTGCTGGTGTCAATCGCCTCGCTCAATGAAATCAAGTCGGCCTGATGCTGGTTGAAGAAATCGGAAAAATCCTCCAGTTCGCGCCGGTTGCGGGACAGACGGGCCAGCTTGGAAAAGACCAGACCGGTGATGTGGCCACGCTCCACGTCCTTCATCATGCGTCTGGCCTCCGGGTGCTGCATGACGGCTTTGCCACTTTGTCCGGCCAAGTCATAGACTTCCTTGACCTGCCAGCCGCGACTCTTGGCGTAGCTTCGGGCGCGTTCCTCGTGGTGTTCGGGGCTTTCGCCTTTGGCCTGGTCTTCGGTGGAAACGCGAATCCAGATGCCTACCGGCTTGTTCAAGACGCTATTGTCCTTCATAGCACTACTTCATATCCGAAACACAATTCCGCCTCAAGAACAATGTGTAGTCGAATCACCTATATTTGCTACAAATCAACCATGCCGAAAACATCACTGACTGAAAAAGACCTCGTTGCCCTCGCCAAGCGTTTCCGCAAACAGGCGGACAAAACCCGCGCCCAAGCGGCGCGGGAAATGAAGGTCTCGCAAACGTCCATTTTCAATGCGGAAGAAGCGCCGGAACAAGGGCTGACAAAGTTGCGCGTTCGCATGATTGAAACCTATTCACCGTTCAAGGTTATCGGCCCAGTGTTTTATCTGAAACGCAAATAGCTATTTCCGGCGCATGGTCTCGGCCATGATGCGGTTGGCGATGTCTTCTTTTTGCTTCTGTTCCTGCGCTGATAGTTTCGGGATGGAACGCTTGATTTTGTAGCCGCCATACTCGGTTTCGGATGGCTGCGGCGTGGGCGGCGGCAACGCCTTCAAATACCCGATGAACGGGTCGGGTTGAAAATACTCCACTCGCGCCGTCAGTTCCATGCCGAGACTGCCGGAAACGGCGCTGCCGATCTTCCGCAAGCGTTCTGCGTCGAGACAAATCACCGCCACTTTGGGAACGCCCGCTTTCAAACATTTCGCGACATTGCCCACTTCGTGGTCAATCGTGGTGCTGATGGAAATTTCACACGCGATGGTCTGGCCGGTTCGTTCCAGCCACAAATCCACGCTGCCCTGGCCGTCCAGCACGGGTTTTTCGATGACACTGCGGAAACCGAGTTCCTCCGCCGCCTGTTTGATGCGCTGCTGGATGGCTTGGTGCTGCGCTCCGCCCCGGCCTAAGTCCTTGGTCGGTTCGTGCTTGATGACTGGCAGCTCTACTTTTGGCTTCGGAATTTCCGTAACCACTGGCGGCTGAATTTCAACGATCGGCGGCGGCACTACCGCTTTCGGGACTTCGGCAACTTTCGGGACTTCCGTGACGGGCTTGGCTGGTGGGAAAGTCGGTGACTCAACCGTTGGCGCAGTCTCACGCGACTTTGCCAGCAGCGCCTCCACGTCCACTCGTGCCGTGCCATACTTTTCTCTCGAACTCGTAATGACTTCCTGCCGTCGTGCGACCACCGCGTTTGCGTCCGGTGAAGCCGGCAGCGGGACCGACAGATTAAAATCGAAATCACTGCGTTCAACGCGACACACCGCTTGCCCAGCCTCCAGGTTCCGCAAATCCTTCGCCTCGAAATATGAAAAGCCTTCGGCCAATTTCTTCGCGTCATCATCGCCGACGCGGAATACGATTCGCGTATAGGGATGCGTCATCACCGCGCTCGCCACTTCGGAATTGCGTTCCAACTGGTGCAACTCGTGATGCGCCAGAGTCAGGCCGAGGCGATACTTGCGCGCCCCCGATAAAATCTCCGCCATGCTTGGCGTGATGAAGTTGGCGAACTCATCAATGTATAACCAGAAATCGCGTCGGGCGGTGATCTGCTGCGCTTGCCGGCTCATGGCGATTTGCTGGAACTTGGACACCAGGAGCGTGCCCAGCAGGTGCGAATTTTCCCGGCCCAATAATCCCTCCGGCAATTTCGCCAGAAAGATTTTGCCGGTGTCCATGATGTGGGCGAAGTCCAGCCGGTTCTCCGGCTGCGAGACCATGTGACGAATGGGCTTCTGGGCAAGGAATGTGTCGAGTCTTGTCAAAATCGAGCCGATGGATTTGTTGCCGGACAGGAGCGGAAAACTTTTCTGCCAGTAATACACGACCTCTGAATCTTTGACTGATTTCAGGAAATGATTCCGAAACGCTGGTTCAATCAGAAAGCGGCGCAAATCCGCAATGGTCCCGCGCTGATCGCTTTCGAGAAATGCCAGAATCGCGTTTTGCAACACGCTGTTCATCTGGTCGCCCCAGGAAGTCGAGAGGCGTTGGAACACGGCTACCAAGTCAGAGGCCAGAAGGTTTTTCTCCAGCTCGTTGTGCGCCGACAAAATGTTGAATCCAACGGAATACTCTCCGTCGGACGGGTCAACCAACACCACATCGCCGATGCGCGAGTCGGGAATGATACCCAGAATGCGGTCAATCAAATCGCCATGCGGGTCAAGCACGGCGAGACCTTCGCCGTTTTCAATGTCCTGCTGGATGAGGTTGAAAAGCAGCGTGCTTTTGCCGGTGCCGGACGCACCGATGATGTGGGTGTGCCGGGTGCGCTGTTCGGCGGACAACCTGACTTCGACCGTCTCGCCGGCATGGTCATTATTTCCAAGCAGCAGACCTTGCCGCTGTCGGACAATGGCCGGTGCTGATTTCGATTTGACGGACTGCCGGTGAAAGACGGGCGAGCGGACGGCGCTCGTCGGGATATGCACAAAGCCAATCAACTCGTCGCTGTTCAATATCATTCCGCTGCGTCGGGTCTGGCGGCGCAACACGTCCTCAATGTGTTCCTCGAACGGGTAATCGTCGTTGTGAAGTGGTATCAGTTCGTTGCCGTTCGGGTTCGCGAACACGCAGAGCGATCCCGCGAGGTCACGCGCCAGTTGCAACAACCGGTCAAATTCATGGGCTCGAACCAACATGCGAACCACGGCGGCAAACAGCGGGCGGGCGATTTTGTGTTCCGCCGCGTTTGCCAGTTCGGGTTGATTGACGAAGAACGGTTTGCCGTCTGCATGGGTGACGGAGCGCACGATGCTTTCCGGCCACGGACTGTGCGCGGGCTGGAACAAGACTTGAAACAGTCCCAGCTCGTCGGGTTGCAATTCAGCCAAAGCACCGATGAGGCCGATGAACGGATCGAGTCTGCCGCTAGCGAGCGGCAGCATGAATTCGTGCGCCAAGCCGAATTCAACCGCCAGCACTTCATCGCCGGCGGACTTTTCCAACGCTTGTTCCAATGCGCTTTCGCGCGGGACAAAAACGGCTTCGGGAAAATGCGCCTGCAACTGGCGGCGGAGCAAGGGGGCGTCGCTTTTGGCAGCGGCAAATTGCGCGGTGACTTTCTTATGAACCCCAAGCAACTCAAAAGCCATCGGCTCACGGCACAGGGAAAGATTCAAAAGGAATTGCTCAAACGCTTCCCTGGAGATGTCTAGTTTGTCCGGGAGCGATGCCTGAAATTCAATCAGTGCATCGCGAGCGAGTGGTGTCGGTTCCGGTTCTTCTTCTGGTTCTGGCGCAACTGATGCCGGCGGCGGTGGGTCGCTCAATTTCCGAGAGAGCTTCTCTACGAGTGAACTCAAAAAGGTCGGCCTGCGCCCGTCATCAATGGGTGGAACATCGGGCAAATAGTGGCCGTGGAATGGTCGGAAGGGCGGTTCGGGACCAACCGGTTCGTCGAACACCTGCCAGCCGCGCCCGCGCAATTCCCATTGGCGAAACTGCTCGGTCAGTTGCTCGTCCAGCCGGGACATGATGCGTTACGGCGAAGCGGGCTTCGTCAACTCCACCGTCTTCGCCTTGTAGAGATCGCCCAAGATCGGGCTGTGCTCATTGAAGCGGATCAGTTTGATGCCCTTGGCCCCTGAAGCTTCCTCGACCTTTGCCATTACCACGGCGTTGACGGTATCCAGATACATGAGGCGCGTATCGACGCGGTAGTAGGTTTCCTTGCGAAAGAAACGCTCGTAGATGGGGCCGATGCCTGGAGTTTTCAAGAGCGTGGCATCGAGGTTTTTCAATCCCAGGCTGACGGAATTTCGCAGGAGCCAGACGAGTGTGGGGAGCAGAACCAAGAGGGCGAGACTACCCAAAACTAGGCCAAAGAATTTGATGAAAATGCCGAGGAACACGAACACGCCAATAAACAGGCCGAGCAGCACCAGGGGATTGATGGCGAGCGGCAGTTCGGCAAAGCGGCAACTGAAAAAGTAGGCGGTGCCAAAAGGCGCGGCGCACACGTCGAACACCAGCCGCTCGCGGGTCATCCGCAGATACACACGGTCGGCGGAGAGCAGGCCGCCCTCGGCGAATTCAACCCGGGACATTTCGAGGCCGGGGATCT
>JACPZS010000215.1 GCA_016195385.1 Verrucomicrobiota bacterium | reverse complement strand
TCGCGGCCGAGGAAGCCAAAGCTATCGCCGACTCGGCGAACGCCGCGAAGTCACAATTCCTCGCCAACATGTCGCACGAATTGCGCACGCCACTCAACGCGATCATCGGCTACAGCGAGATGGTGGTGGAAGAGCTCGAAGACATGGGCGACACGGCGCTGACTCCCGACGTGCAAAAAATCCACAGCGCCGCGAAGCACCAGCTCGGCCTCATCAACGACATCTTGGATCTGTCGAAAGTCGAAGCGGGCAAGATGACGTTGCACGTCGAGGAATTCGACGTGGCCAAACTCGTGCGCGAAGTCGAGGCAACGGTGCAGCCGCTCATCGCGAAAAACACGAACAAGCTCGAAGTCAGTTGCGCTGCCGACCTCGGCACGATGCGGGCGGACCAAACGAAAGTGCGGCAGGTGTTGTTCAACTTGATCTCGAACGCGGCGAAGTTCACGGAGCGGGGGACGATCACGCTGCGCGCGAGCCGTGAATCGGGAGGGCGAGCGTCCGTGCGCATCACCGACACGGGCATCGGCATGACGCCGGAACAACTCGCGAAACTTTTCCAGGCGTTCACGCAAGCCGACTCTTCGACGAGCAAGAAGTACGGCGGCACGGGACTCGGCCTGGCGTTGTCGCGGAAGTTTTGTCAGATGATGGGCGGTGAGCTAACGGTCACGAGCGAGTTTGGCAAAGGCTCGACGTTCACCGTCACGCTGCCGGAATCGGATTGAACCGCCTGGAGCAACGTTCACGCCAGTAGTCCCATGCACTGCAACGCTCAAACCCGAAAGCCGAAGTTGAGCCAGGTTTCAGCCGGTGCCGCCAGTCCCGATTTGCCATTCGCAGGACGCGACATTACGGCGCTTGCCTCAACTTCGCCGTGGACTTTCGTTGCGAGCGTTTGCTAGCTTCGCGGCGATTAAAAAGTCCTGAACCTGACGCAACTAGCCATGTCAACTTTTGCGGCTGAACTCGTGGGCACCCTGTTGCTGGTCCTTCTCGGCGACGGCGTGGTGGCGAATGTCCTTCTCAACAAATCCAAAGGCCAGAATTCCGGCTGGATCGTCATCACCACCGGCTGGGGCCTGGCGGTCGCGGCGGGTGCCTATGCCGTGAATACCACGAGCGGCGCGCACTTGAATCCCGCCGTCACCATCGGTCTGGCCGCGATCGGCAAGTTTCCGTGGAACGAGGTGCCGGGCTATCTGCTCGCGCAAATGCTCGGCGCGTTCCTCGGCGCGACGCTCGTCTGGCTCGCGTACCTGCCGCATTGGAAGGAAACGCCGGATGCCGGCTTGAAACTGGGAGTGTTCTGCACCGCGCCGGCGATTCGCCACACTTTTGCCAACCTGCTGACGGAAATCATCGGCACGTTCGTGCTCGTCTTCGGCGCGCTGGCCATCCCTGCCGCCAACAATCTCAGCAAATCCCTCGGCTTTGCCACCGGACTCGGCCCACTGCTCGTCGGCCTGCTCGTCGTGTCGATCGGAGTTTCGCTCGGCGGCCCGACCGGTTACGCGATCAATCCGGCGCGCGATTTAGGGCCGCGGCTGGCCCATTGCCTCCTGCCCATCGCCGGAAAGGGCGGTTCCGATTGGAGCTATGCCTGGATTCCGATCGTCGGGCCGATTGTGGGCGGCGTGTTGGGCGCCCTGTTCTATCAAGCGCTGCGCATGGGTGGCTGACCAGCGCTCTCTGCGATGAAATACATATTAGCCCTCGACCAAGGAACGACCAGTTCGCGCGCGATTCTTTTCGACCAAGGCGGTTCGATCAAAGCCGTCGCGCAAAAAGAATTTCGCCAGCTTTTTCCGCAGCCCGGCTGGGTCGAACACGAACCGAAGGAGATCTGGTCATCGCAGGTGGGCGTGGCCATCGAAGCCATTGCGCGCGCGGGCCTCAAGAGCACGGACATTGCGGCCATCGGCATCACCAACCAGCGCGAGACGACGATCGTGTGGGATCGCCAAAGCGGTGAACCCGTTTCGCACGCCATCGTCTGGCAGGATCGCCGCACGGCGTCGTTTTGCGATCAGCTCAAAGCGGCGGGTTTGGCCGGGGCCATCCAACAAAAAACCGGCCTCGTCATCGACGCCTATTTTTCCGGGAGCAAACTCCGCTGGATTCTGGACAATGTGCCGGGCGCGCGGAAGCGGGCGGAAGCGGGTGAACTTGCATTCGGCACGGTCGATTCCTGGCTCGTCTGGAAACTCACCAGCGGACGTGTTCATGTCACCGACGCCAGCAACGCCTCGCGCACGATGCTGTTCAACATTCACGCGGGCGATTGGGATGATGAACTTTTGAAAATGTTCGGCGTGCCGCGCGCGGTGCTGCCCCAAGTGCGAGCTTCGAGCGAAGTTTATGGCGAAGCGGAAGGAGCGCTGCACGGCATTCCCATCGCCGGCATCGCGGGGGATCAACAGGCGGCGCTCTTTGGCCAGGCGTGCGCCCAGCCGGGCATGGCGAAGAACACCTACGGCACGGGTTGCTTCATGCTGATGCATACCGGAGACAAACCGGTGACATCCAAAAATAATTTGCTGACGACCGTCGCGTGGCGCGTCAACGGTCGCACGGAATACGCGCTGGAAGGCAGCATCTTCATCGCGGGCGCGGTCGTGCAATGGCTGCGCGACGGATTGGGCATCATCAAATCATCCGCGGACGTCGAGGCGCTCGCTGGTCGCGTGGCGGATAATGGCGGCGTTTATCTTGTGCCGGCCTTTGCGGGACTCGGCGCGCCGCATTGGGATCAGTACGCGCGCGGCACGATCATCGGCTTGACGCGCGGATCCACGGCGGCGCATATCGCGCGCGCCGCGCTCGAAAGCATCGCCTACCAGGTGGCTGACGTGTTGGAAGCCATGCGCGCGGATTCGGGCATCACGCTCAAGGAACTCCGCGTCGATGGCGGCGCGGCGGTCAACCAGTTGCTCATGCAATTTCAAGCCGACGTGCTCGGCGTGCCGGTCGTGCGGCCCGCCGTTTCCGAAACCACGGCGCTGGGCGCGGCTTACCTAGCCGGTCTGGCTGTGGATTATTGGCCGGACCAAGCCACGATTGCGGCGCAGTGGAAAGTGGATCAAAAATTTATTCCGAACCTCGAAACCAGCCGACGGAATGAACTATTGAGCCAATGGCGCAAAGCGCTCGGCCGCTCTCAAGCATGGGTCAGTGCTTGAAATAAATGTTTCAATTTCAAACTGTCAGTCAATGAAACTGCGCTACGACAACGAAGCCGTCCGCCGGTTTTGCCGGGAACGCGGCGTGGCCCGGCTGGAACTTTTCGGCTCGGCGTTGAGCGATGATTTCCGCCCGGACAGCGACGTGGACTTGCTCTGCACTCTCACCACGGAAAAAGATCAACACTGCGGGCTGTTGGAATGGGTGGACATGCAGTTCAAGTTGCAGGAGATTTTTGGCCGCCCGGTGGATTTGGTCAGTCGTTGGGCCATTGAGCGGAGTCGCAATCCGTACCGTCGCCACGCCATTCTTTCGACCGCGAGGCCAATCTATGTCGAAGGATAACGCGCATCTCGCCGACATTCTCGATTCGGCGCGCATTATTCAGCAGCACCTCGCCGGGATGAGCCGGGAACAATTTCTCGCTGACCTGCGGACACAGGACGCAGTCATCCGACGCTTTGAAATCATCGGTGAGGCGGCGCGGCATCTTTCACCCGCAGCGTTGAAAGCATTGCCGGACGTGCCTTGGAACTTGATGGTGGGAATGCGAAATCTCCTCATCCACGACTACGATGACGTTGACCCGAAGCGCGTGTGGACGGACAGCCAGGAAGACCTCCCACCCTTGATTGCAAAACTGGAATCGTATTTGGCCACTCAACCGGAGAAGTCCGACGATGATGAATTGCCTGAAACAACTTGAGCCAGGTTGCGAATACACCCGCGCCTCGCTCAAGAAAGCGCTGCCGCCGTGAAAAAGTTCGCGGAACTCGAAGGCTTGGGCGCGCATGGGAGGTCGGCAGAGGTGCGAACGATCAAATAATCAATGCCATCAGAAAACAACAAAGCAATTCAATCAATTCTTGCTCCAATCTTCAAACGCCATGGTTTCAAGAGGAAAGGAGCAACTTGGTATTTCCAGACAAGTGAATTTACAACTGTTTTCAATATCCAAGGAAGTCAATTTGGACCTTCTTTCTATCTGAACATGGGTGTCTATATTCGCAGTTTGGGTGAGAAGGAAATTCCAATGAGTTATGATTGCCATGTCTTCATTCGACTGGATGGAATCGTTCCAGACCCGAAAAGGCTTCAAGAACTGCTGGATTTTGAAACCACAGTTCCAAGCGACAAGCGATTTCAAGAGCTTGCGAGTTTAGTAGAAAACCACGCTATACCATGGCTACTGAAGATGTGTTCCAAGGAACAGTTAAAGGCATTCTTGATCGATCAGAATATATTGTCCATTCACAAGGTCGCAAGGGATTACCTTGGAATGTCAGACGCAACCGGCACAGCTTAGTAGCTAGATTGATTTTATTTCCCACGATGCCATCCCTGCCTAAACGCAACAATTTGATTCGCCCGCTCGTGCGGAAGTTGCACGCTTACGTTCCCGGTGAGCAGCCGAAGATCAAAGGGCTGATCAAACTCAACACCAACGAAAATCCGTATCCACCTTCTCCGCGAGTGCTCCGTGCGGTGAAGGCGGCGGCGGATGGACGGCTGCGTTTGTATCCGAATCCGACGGCGCAGGCATTGCGAGAGAAGCTCGCGAAATTTCACCGCTGCGCGCCGGAAAATGTCATCGTCGGCAACGGCTCGGACGAGTTGCTCGCGCTAGCGGTGCGGGCGTTTGTGGAGCCGCGCAGTGCCGTGCTTGGAGCGCAAAATGAATCGCGATCGGTCGTGCAGTATTTCCGGCCAAGCTATTCACTCTATCCCGTGCTGGCGGACATCCACGGCGCGACGAAGAATGCCGTTCCTCTCAAACCGGATTTCAGTCTGCCGAGCGTGCTGGAGTTGAAACGCGGCGGACGATGGGATTTCCGCGCCGCGCTCTCGTTCATCACCACGCCGAATGCGCCGAGTGGACGCGGTTACGCAACTTCCGAACTCGAACAACTTTGCGCGGCACAAAAGGGCATCCTGATTTTGGACGAAGCTTACGTCGATTTCGCAGAAGAAGATTCGCTGGCGCTGGCGTTAAAGCACTCTCACGTTTTGGCCTCACGAACATTCTCCAAAGCGTACTCACTCTGTTTCCAGCGGGTCGGTTACTTTGTCGGCCATGCCGAATTGATCGCCGCGCTGGACAAGCTTCGCGACAGTTACAACGTCAACGGCCTCGGCCAAGTCGCCGCGCTCGCGACGCTCGACGACCTGCCGTACTACCGCGCGAGTTTCCGGCGCATCATCGCCACGCGCGAGCGGATCGCCAGCGAACTGGCCGAACTTGGTTTTGCAGTGCTGCCCAGTCAGGCCAATTTCATCCTCTGTCGTCCGCCTCGTCTGGCCGCGTCGGAGTGGCTGCGGAAACTGCGCGAACGAAAAATTCTCGCGCGCTGGTTCGATTACCCGGAAGTGCGGAGCTATCTGCGAGTCACGATTGGATCGGACGCTGAGATGAACGCGTTCCTGCGGGCGACAAAAACAATACTCCGTTCGGTTTGATTTTCCAAAACCAACAACGACTTATGCCAAAAAAAATTCTGATTATTACGGACGACGCCGGCGAATCCTTTGAGATTCTCTACGCGCAGCATCGCTTCCGCGAAGCGGGCTGGCAGCCGGTCATCGCGGCCACCAAGAAGAAGCGGCTTCATGCCGTGATTCATGACTTCGAGCCGGGCTGGAACACCTACGTCGAGAAGCCGGGCTATTCCATCGCGGCGGACGTGGCCATCGCGCGCGTCAAGCCGTCCGAATATGAGGCGCTGATGCTCATCGGTGGTCGCGCGCCGGAATTTCTACGGCATGATGCGAAGCTGATTCGCCTCGTGCAGCAATTTCATCGCGACGGGAAATGGCTTTTCGCGATCTGCCACGGAATCCAAGTTTTGCTTGCGGCGGGGCTGATCCGCGGCCGCAAAGTCACCTGCTATCGCAACGTGCGTTTTGAAGTCGCGCAGTGCGGCGGCAAGTGGATCGATCGGCAGAGCGTTGTCGATGGGAAATTCATCACGGCGCAAACCTGGGAAAGCCATCCGGAATTTTACCGCGACATATTCCAGCAGTTACATGGCTGAACCAGTGGCTCACCTGCGCGCGCAGCCGAACCGGCCCGTGCCGCCATCGCCGCTGATGCTCCTGTTGCGGGTCAACGCGCTCCAACAGTGGCGGCGGTTGCAGGCCATTCGTCAACAATCCCGTCTGCTGACTGCAGTCATCGGTTTGTTCATCGTCGGCTACGTCGCGGTGTCTTTTTGGTTGTTTTATCGCGGGTTCAAATTCGTAGGGACGTTTCCCGGATTGGGCACGCTGTTGACCGAGCGGCTCGTCTATTTGCTGTTCGCCTTTCTGTTCGCCTTGCTGCTGTTGAGCAACCTTGTGATCAGCTACACTAATTTGTTTCGCAATCGTGAAACGGTTTTCCTGTTTGGACTGCCTCTTTCAACGCAAACGGTCTTCCGCTGGAAATTGATTGAATCCACGTTGCTGGCGTCGTGGGCATTTTTGTTTTTGATTGCCCCGCTGCTGGCGGCTTACGGCGTCACGCACCGAACCAACTGGCATTTTTATCCCGTTACCGTCGGACTGATTGTTTTGTTTGTTGTGCTGCCCGGCGTGGCGGGTGCGTGGCTGGCCATGTTTGTGGCGCGGTTTTTGGATCGAAGGGTGTTTCAGGTCGCGTTGGTTTCCTCGGCAATTCTGCTGATCGCCGGCGCAGCCGTCTGGCTCAAACCGGAGGCCGTGACGGACGAATCGATCGAAACGCGCGTGCTTACGGTTTTGGATCGTTTGCTGACGCGAACCCGGTTCGCGGAATTTCCGGCCTTGCCCAGCTACTGGCTTTCGGCGGGCGTGCTGAATTGGGCCGAAGGCGCGCTGACGGCTTCAGCATTTTTCCTGCTGGTGCTGCTGAGTTATTCGCTATTCGGTGGGCTCATCGCGTTCACGCGCCTGGGCCGGTTTTTTTATGACGCGAGTTCGGCCACACAAAGCCGCGGCGATTTTCTGAGCCAGTGGAAACGAAAACCCGTCCTTCCCACGTCTCCAGTAGCGCTCCGTGTTGCGTCCGTCGGTTTGATTGAAAAGTTTTTTGGCTGGCTCACTTTTTTGAGGCCCGATGTGCGCGCGCTGCTCGTGAAAGATGTTCGGATGTTCTGGCGCGACACGACGCAATGGGGCCAGACAATCATGCTGTTCGGTTTGCTGGGAATTTACATTTTGAATCTGCGCCACTTCTCCCAGCAACTCACCAGTCCGTTCTGGATTCACCTGATCTCGTTCCTGAATTTGGGCGCGTGTTCACTCAATCTCGCCACACTGACCACACGGTTCGTGTTTCCGCAGTTCTCGCTGGAGGGAAAGCGAATCTGGATCATCGGCCTGGCACCATTGGGTTTGTCCCGCGTGATCAAAGCGAAGTTCTGGCTCGCGGGAACCGCCGCGTTAAGCGTGACGCTCGGCCTGATCGCGCTTTCGTGTTTCATGCTGCAATTGCCGCCGGCGCGAACTCTCTACTTTATCGGGGCCATCGTGATCATGACCTTGACGCTGACCGGACTGGCGGTTGGACTGGGCGTGCTGTATCCGAATTTCAAGGAGGACAACCCCAGCAAGATCGTGAGCGGTTTCGGCGGCACGTTTTGTCTCGTGCTTAGTTTCCTCTACATTCTCAGTGCGATCATTTTGCTGGCCATCGGTTCCCCCTGGCCCGGCGCCGACTGGCATTCCGTCGGATGGATGGTCGCGTGTTGGGCGGGCTTCCTCGGCCTGTCGCTCTTGATTGGATGGCTGCCGCTGAACCTGGCGCTGCGCAAGATCACCACGTTTGAAATTTGACGGGAGGTAAAAAGCGGTAAAGCCACCGAAGCCGTACTTCGTTGGTAATCCTTGGGGAGAAAAGTTGCACCGCAGAATTCCGTGAGGAATTACAATTTAAGTTTGCTTATTGACACTGAGACCCGTTCTCAATAAAAGCCTCGCCGTGTATTTTACAAAAAGAATTCTTCAAGGTTTCGCGCCCTTGCTGCTGGCCGTCCAAGCCGCCAACAGCACTGAGCGGAATTTCGTTTACAGCTATGAACCCGAAGCGATGCCGGCCGGCGCGATGGAGTTCGAACAATGGGTCACGTTGCGCACCCAGCGCAGCAAGGCGGTCGGCCAGGAAAACTTCAATCGCTGGGAATTGCGTGAGGAATTGGAATACGGCGTGACCGACAATTACACCGTGTCGCTTTATCTGAACGCATCCGCAGAGAGTTTCCGTGACGTCGGATCTGGAATGGACGAATCCAAATTCTCGTTCAACGGCGTGTCGATTGAGAATCGCTTCATGGTGCTGAACCCGGCTGAACACGCCGTTGGACTTGCGCTTTATCTGGAGCCGCGTTTCTCCGGCGGCGACGCGGAAATCGAACAAAGGATCATCCTCGGACAGCGCCATGGACACTGGAAATGGGCGCTCAATTTGACGCACGCGACGGAGTGGTCAAATCACCTGCACGACACCGAAGGCGAGTTGGAAGCATCGTTCGGGCTGGCGCGGACGGTTGGGAAGCGCTGGTCCATCGGGATTGAAGTACGGGATCACAACGAACTGCCCGGCTACCGCAAATGGGAGAATACTGCCTTGTTTCTCGGGCCCGTGGCGAGCTATCGCCAGGAAAAGTGGTGGGCGGCGCTGGCGGTATTGCCACAAATTTACGGCGCGAATTTCGGCGGCGATCCCGATGGCAATTCTGCGCTGGAATTGGAAGGGCACGAACGCATCAACGCGCGGTTTATTTTTGGATTCAACTTTTGATGCGCCTTACCTGGTCAGTTTTGATTCTGAGCGTCAGCGTCTCGCCGGTTCACTGCGCCGACCAGAACCTGTCGGCAAAAGAGCTGGCAATTGCAAAAAAGGTTTACACCTCGAAATGCTCTCGTTGCCATGAAATCTACGAACCGAGCGCCTACCGCGACAAGGAGTGGAACCAGTGGATGACGAAAATGATCCGCAAATCGCGGCTCAAACAAGCACAAGCCGAACTGCTCACCCGTTACACTGATGGCCTGCGCGCTCAAGCTAAACAACTTTCGATCGAAACTAACCGCGTGCGATAAAACCTGATCGCGCAGGCGCGTGACGATCCACCCGGCCATCGCAGGCTAGCAACGCCGATTTTTGCACGCGCCGGACTTCTTGAGCGCCTCGCAACTGGCGGTGATTTGCAACCTTTGGGAAGTCACGGAGAAACCGAGCTTCCGGCTGATTTCATTTTCAAGCTTATCAATCTTGTCGCTCTCAAATTCCACGATCCGCTCGCAGTCCTGGCAAATGATATGATTGTGGTTGGGATGATGGGCGTAGTTCGGATCGTAATACTTGTGGTCTTTTCCGAAATCCATCTCGCGCACCAGACCGCTCTCCGTCAGCAACGGCAGCGTTCGATAGACCGTCGCGCGGGAAACGGAGCCATCGCGCGCGCGGGACCATTCCAGAAGCTGCTCGGCGGTAAAATGCTGGTCCGTCCCAAACACCGAATCCACGATCGCCTGACGTTGCGCCGTAATTCGCAGACTTTTCCTGGCGAGAAAGGCCATGAATTTCTGTTTGGCGACCTGGATTTCATCCACGGGCATGGCGGCAGTGTAAAGCGCGCGTCGCCGTAGTCAACGCATGGCGATGAAACGTCCTATCCACAAACTTTCAAAATTCCGGCCGCGAAATCACTCCAAGAACGGCTGATACTCGGGGACGGCTTGCTGCAACAGTTTCTTGAGTTGATTAGGCTCGGCCGCGTTGACTTCGTGAATCAACTCACTCAATCGCCGGCGGGCTTCTTCCAGCGCGAGCGGTTCCGTCACAAAGCGCATGATTTTCGGATGATGGGTCGGCGTGATATTTTCGCCTTTGTGACTGAGTTCCTCGTAAAGCTTTTCGCCCGGACGCAGCCCGGTGAATTCGATCACGATGTCTTCGTCCGGCTTCAAGCCGCTGAGTTCGATTAACTGGCGCGCGAGATCCACGATTTTGATCGGCTGCCCCATGTCCAAGACAAAGATTTCGCCGCCCGATCCTTGCGCGGCGCTTTGGAGAACCAGTCCCGAAGCCTCCGGAATCGTCATAAAATAGCGCGTGACCTCCGGATGCGTGACTTTCACCGGCCCACCGGCCGCAATCTGCTTGTTAAACGTGGGCACGACGCTGCCCGAAGAACCCAGCACGTTGCCGAAGCGCACGTTCATGAATTTCGTGCGTCCGTGGTTGCGAGCATGGAGCGCCTGGAGAAACATTTCCGCCAGGCGCTTGGTCGCGCCCATGACGTTTGTCGGGTTGATCGCTTTGTCGGTCGAGATCTGAACAAACCGATCGACCCCGAACTCCAGCGCCAGTTCCGCCAGTTGCGCAGTTCCCAGTGTGTTGTTCTTTATCGCCT
>JACPZS010000202.1 GCA_016195385.1 Verrucomicrobiota bacterium | reverse complement strand
TCTCGCTGACGCGGCGGTTGCCAACGCCCACGCAGCCGTGTCGGTGGGGTTTGAATCGAACCAAATTTGGGTCAGCGAGACGAACCAGCAGGTCACACTGAATGTGCTTCGCAGCGGCGATGCGAGTGTCGCGTTCACCGTCGATTACCAAACCATCGGTCGTGAAGCAACGCCGGGTGCGGATTTCGTGCCGCAAGCAGGCACGCTGAAGTTTGCTGCCGACGAAACCAATCAAATCATCACCGTGCCGATTCTCGATGACGGATTGGTCGAACCGGACGAAGCCTTCCGCGTGGAGCTGCAGAATCCCAGCGACGGCGTGACGACCAACGCGACTTCGACCGCATGGGTCACAATTCAAGATAACGAAAAGCCGCTCATTTTTGATCCGACGTTTAATCCGAATGCATACACTCTAGGTGGAGTTAGTTATCTCCTCTCACAACCAGACGGCAAACTCCTTTTGATGGGCTATTTCACAAATGTGAACGGAGTTGCAAAAAAATATTTCGCTCGATTGAATACCGATGGATCGTTGGATTCGAGTTTCGGGTCTAGCAATGGAATTTCTTTCTCAGGTGGATTTCAGACAACGCCATTACTACAACCCGATGGTAAAATCATTCTTCCTCTAGCTCCTGTTTTCGCCTGTTGTGAAATCGATATTGCAAGTCTTACAAATTTTAGCTTCCTGACTCGACTCAACTCAGATGGTTTAATCGACCCTGACTTCAAGGCTCCCACGGGATTCCTTGGCGCAACCAAGTTGGCGTTGCAAAAAGACTCAAAAATTCTGGCGCTGGTCTGGATTCCCAGTGGGCCGCGTTCAGGTGCGTATCGGATACTCCGATTGGACTCAAATGGGACACTCGACAAGGCATTTGATGTAACTGTGACTTCGGCTTCGTCAGTCGACACATTGGCAGTGCAGAGTGATGGGAGTTTTCTCCTGGCGGGCAGTTTTTACCAAAATTCTGCTTCTCAGAAAAGAAGTCTCCTCCGTTATTTCGCGGACGGCACGCTGGACACTGGATTCAACACGCGCAGACCAGACAGCGAGTTGGTGTACGTGAATAACTTGGCGGTGGACGCTGCTGACCGAATCCTTTTGTTCGGTGGGTATGTGGATGATAACCAGCGAGCGACGTCCGGTATTTTCAGATTGAACCCGGATGGAACGTCGGACACGAGTTTTGTTTGGGAGAAAAGCGACAATTATTCATACGGTGCCGCGCTCATTCCACAACTCGACGGGAAAATTTTGACCGCTGGTTACGTTGGCTTCCGTAGTGGCCCGCCCTCGAGAGGAATCGCCCGATTTAACAGCGATGGCTCTCGCGACCAAACTTTCCTGCCAGGCGTCAGGACTTACGAGTTCCTGCGAGGAGATCCGATTCTAATCGCCCCAATGCCGGACGGCAGCGTTGTCGTGGCCGAGTACCAAGGGGACTACCAATTCACCCGCATCAGCCGTTTTGCGTCAAACAGTGTCGCTGTGAAATATGTGGGATTCAGCACGACGAACATTTTTGCAAATGAAAACTCGACGAACGTGACGCTCACGGTGGAACGGCGTGGCAACAGCTTCGATAGCATCTCGGTGGATTACGAAATCGGCGGCGGTTCGGCCATTGCCGACGTGGATTACCCACCTCTGAAAGGCAGGCTGAATTTTGCCCCGCTGGAAGTGACGAAGCTCGTTGCTATTCCGTTGATCGATGATGCCAGCCCCGGAAACGACAATACACTGGAAGTCCGGCTTACTAGACCCGGAGACGGCGTGTTACTTGGCCGAGACCAAATCGCGGTCGTGAACCTCGAAGACGACGATCGAGACGGAAGTGTGGATACGAGTTTCGATCCGAAAGCTCCGGCATCAAAAATCTGGATTCAAGCGGATGGGAAAATTTTGTTCAATTTTGAATACCTTCAAGCTGATGACGGCGGAGGCCATGGTTCAGGACGCTTTAATGAAGATGGGACGCTCGATAATACGGCGACTGACAACATCGGCCGAGTAATCGTCATGCAACCCGATGGAAAATATTTCACGCAGAGTTCATCAAATATCGTGCGTCGGCTAAAGGATGGGACTTTGGACCCGACGTTTGTGGGGGCAATGCTGAGTTGGACAACAAACGGTTATCAGTGGGGCATCAGCGCTTCGGCACTTCAACCCGATGGGAAACTAATTTTTGCTGGTGCTTTCCCAGACATACATAGCGTAGTAGTTCACAGAGAGATCTTGCGGCTGAACACCGACGGTTCAATCGATTCATCTTTTGTTCCCGAGATCAAAGGCGCATCGGGTATTGTTTTACAGCCCGATGGCAAATTGCTGGTTTTGAGTGCGCGAAAAGATGCGTTCAGTGAGCCCAACCCGAGGATAATTCGCTTGAATGCTGACGGCTCACTCGATCTAACATTCCACGATGGTTTCGTTTCCCAATATCCTTCGGTGTATCCTGTCTCACCGGGACTCGCCTTGCAGGCGGATGGAAAAATAGTTCTGTTTGCTAATTATTATTCGGACCCAAACGCGAGCTTTTGCGAATTCGACCGGCTTAACGCGGATGGCAGCATTGATTCGACTTTCATCAAGGCGAAAACCAGTCCGGCGAAGTACGGACGCGGGTATGTGCTGAACGTATTCGTGCAGCCAGATCAAAAAATCCTGATCGGAGGTGAATTTGCGGGAATCGAGGGATTGGAACGCAGGAGCATCGCCAGGCTCAATGCCGATGGTTCACCTGATGAAACGTTCGACGTAGATAATGGAAGGGTCTGCTTGGACAACTGTTTTCGCTGGATCAGTCAGTTTTCGCTCCAGTCCGACGGGAAAATATTTGCGCTCGGTCTGTTAGGAGAGATTGGCGGAGTCGGTCGCCCCGGCATCGTGCGGCTCAACAATCACATTCAGCTCAAATTCATCGGCAGCGAACGAGTGAGCGACAGCGGCATCAAATTCAAACTGAGCAGTCCGTCGGCGCTGACGGCTGTGCTTGAAACATCGGCGGATTTGAAAACCTGGTCGGCGGTGAGCACGAACACTTCGGTCGGACTGTATTTGAATTTCGATTACCAACCCGCGAGCGATGCGTCGCCCGGCTTTTTCCGCGTGCGCAAATTGGCGCAGTGAAACCGGCCTCCGAGCCATTATCCCGAAAAGCTTTGTCAGGTGGCGCGAATCTTTTGACACGGAGGTCACGGATTTTCACGGAATTCATCCGAGCGAATCCGAGAAATCCGAGTCTCTGCTTCCTGAGTTCCTGAGTTCCAACTTTTTCGTTCGGCGCGACGAAACGCCGCGCGCTTCGAGGTTGCGGCGCGGAGAAGTCTGGTGACACAATCGCGTGTGCGAATTCTTGCCCTCGACCACGGAACCGTCCGCATCGGCGTTGCCCTCAGCGACGAATTGAAGATCATCGCCACGCCGCTCGAATACATCCCCGCTGCGCCCTGGGAAGGTGTGCTGGCGCGGCTGCGGCTGCTCCTCCAGGAAAAGGAAGTGGAGTTGATCGTGGTCGGCATGCCGCGCAACATGAACGGCACTTACGGCCAGGCTGCGGAGCAGGTAAAAACCTTCATCAACGCGCTGAAAGCGGAATTGCCGACGCCGATCCGCACTTGGGATGAGCGGCTGACCTCAGCGCAGGCGAATCGTTTGTTGGTGGAAGCCGATGTCCGTCGCGGCCAGCGCAAGGAGAAGGTGGACAAAATGGCGGCGGCAATTTTGTTGCAGAGTTATCTGGATGCGGTGGCGCAGTGAGGCGAGCCACGAAGCCACGAAGTCACAAAAATAGAAATTCTCTTGATCGTTTGGTTGCGTCGCAGAACCAAACACCGTGAAGCTGGGCGCGTGAACCTGAAGTTCAAACTCACCATTGCGTACGACGGCTCGAATTACGCCGGCTGGCAGGTGCAAAAAACCGGCGTCGGCGTGCAGCAAAAAATTGAGGAGGCGCTCGCCCGATTGTTTCCTTCAGTCAAGCGCATCCACAGTTCGAGCCGCACGGATACGGGCGTTCACGCGCTGGGGATGATTGCGCACGTCGAAATTCCGCGCGCCGAGTTTCGGATGCCGGTCGAAAAACTTGCGCTTGCCATCAACGCGCACCTGCCGGAAGACATCCGCATCGTGGAGGCACGACGGTGCGCGGCGAAATTTCACGCGCGCTTCCACGCAAGCGGCAAGCAGTATCGCTACTTCGTCTGGAACCATCGCGCGATGAATCCGCTGCTGCGTCATCAAGCGTGGCATGTCCCGTTGCCGCTGGACATCGCCGCGATGCGCGCCGCGGCGAAACTCCTGCTTGGACGGCACGATTTCAAATCTTTTGCCGCCAACCGGAATTACGAAATGGAATCGACTGTCCGCACTTTGACGCACTGCGATCTCAAACGCAGCGGCGCGTTGCTCGCGTTCATCATCGAAGGCGACGGCTTTCTCTACAAAATGTGTCGGGGCATCGTGGGCACGCTGGTGCAACTCGGTCAGGGAAAATTTGGCGAAGCGGAATTGAAGCAAATGCTGGCCGCGAAAGATCGCCGCGAGGCGGGCATGACCGCACCCGCGCATGGGCTGGTGCTCTGGAAAGTCTTCTACTCGCGGAAGCGTTTGAAGATGTAACTTAGCCAGCCAATTTGCGAGAAGGAGGGAAAAATCTGGAACTCATGAACTCAGGAAAGGGATTCGGGAACTTGGTCCTGCTTTCCTGATTTCCCAATTCAATTCTCCCGCGCTGAAAAGCCGCGTCAGCTTCGGAAGAAAATCCACCAGACGATCAGCAACATCGGCACCATGAACGGCAGTGTGAACTTGACGACGTAGCCGACGAAGCCCGGCGTGTGGACTTTGCTTTGTTCCGCTATGGCTTTGACCATGAAGTTCGGGCCGTTGCCGATGTAGGTATTCGCGCCGAAGAAGACCGCGCCGGTGCTGATGGCGACGAGGAAGTCGTTGAAGCGCGCGTTGCCGAGCAGAAAGGCGATTTCGATTTCTTCGACGCTGACACGATGATTCGCCAGTTCGCTCGCGTGATATTTTTGCAGGGTGAGAAATGTCTGGCGCACTGGTTCAGCCGCGTCCGCCAAATCCGCGCCGCCATTTTGCACGAGATGCTGCACCTGGCTGATCGTGTTCGTGTCGATGTACGCGCCAAAGATCGCGCTCAAGAAGCTTAGATAGGTCGGCGCGTTGTCGAGCGCACTCGAGAGAACGCCGCTGCTCCAATAAAAAAACGCCGGCGATGGGCTGCCCATTTTGGCGGCATGGAGTTGGAGCCAGTCGAGCGCCGGCATCATTGTCGCGAAAATGCCGAGAAACAAAATCGCGACTTCTTCGATGGGATGGAAATTGAAATGATTCGCTTCGTGGACGGATTTTTTGGTCGTGAACCATGACCCGAACGCCGCCAGCAGCATCAAGCCTTCGCGCAGAAATGGAGGTTCTTGGATGAAAACGGCGACGAGGATTAAGCCCAGGAAGAACACATTCGCCAAACCGTCGAAGCGCCACACGTCCGGCGGTTCGGCGAGTTCGGCGCGGACGCGCGCCGGCGCGCGCAGGTAGTTCAGCCGGTCCACGACGTAGAACATCACGAGCAGAATGCCCAGACCCACGAGCCAGATGAGCCAGCAATGCTCCGCCACCCACCAAAATGGAATGCCTTTGAGGTAGCCGAGAAACAGCGGCGGGTCGCCGATGGGCGTGAGGCAGCCGCCGACGTTCGACACGATGAAAATGAAAAAGACCACGTGATGCGCGGTGACGCGGTACTTGTTCATCCGCAGCCACGGGCGAATCAGCAGCATCGACGCGCCCGTGGTGCCGAGGATGTTGGCGAGCACCGCGCCGACGAAAAGGAAAACGACGTTTGCTCGCGGCGTGGCTTCGCCTTTCACGCTAATGTGGATGCCGCCGGAAACAACGTAGAGCGAGCCGATGAGCGCGATGAAGCTGACGTATTCGTGCGCCACGTGCAGGACGCGCGCATGCGCGTTCAAACCCAGGAGATAATAACTGAGTGTAATCGCGCCGAGTGCCAACGCAACATGGGGATAATGTTTGGACCACCAATCCGCGAATGTGAGTGGCGCCAGCGCGATCAAGGCGAGCAACAACCCGAATGGCAAAATCATCCACGGGTTGGGCTGGAGCAGCGTGATTTCCATCAGGTCAGACTATGGGCACACAGAAAAATCGGTCAAACGGAAAGGCACGCGCAAACAGAGTTGCTGGTGGCAATTCGGCGGCCGTTGTCAGTGAGCGAACGAATTGCCGCTTGCACGGCCGGATCACGCGACTAATCTGTCACCGTGGCTTGGTTCTCAGATCGAAATTATTTTCTGCTGGCCGTGGTCGTTTACGGAATCAGCGTTGTTTATTCGGTTTTCCTATGGCGAAAAGGCTTTCGACAGGACAACCGCGTGAATTTCCTTTTGCTGCTGGCCGGCTTCGGCTTTCACACCATCGCCATGGTGCTGCGCGGCTTTTCCTTGTCACGGTGTCCGGTCAACAATCTTTACGAAGCAATCGCCTTCATTGCCTGGACGATTGTGACCGCTTATCTCGTGATCGGGCTTTTGCCGCGCCTGCGTTTCCTTGGCGCGTTTGCGTCGCCCGTGCTCTTCGGTCTGGGCGTGTTTGCCTTCATGCCTGGTCTGGATGTGCATGGCCCCAAGCCGGAGTTCGTGAATGGCTGGCGCAGCCTGCATGCTTCGTTGATCCTGCTAGCGTATGGCGCGTTCGGGCTTGGTTCCGTCGCGGCGTTCATGTATCTCACGCAGGAGCACGATCTCAAGTTCCACAAGCTGCGCGCGATTCTTTCGCGGCTGCCGCCCATCCAAAAACTGGAACTTGTCACCGGGCGGCTGCTTGTCAGTGGGTTTATTTTGCTCACCGGCGGTCTGCTGGCCGGAACCTACTGGCTCAAACAGGATGCGGGCGTTTATTTCACGGGCGATTTCAAAATCGTCTGGTCGGCGTTTGTCTGGCTTCTCTATCTGGCGCTGCTGATCTCACGCTGGCGTTTCGCGCAGAGCGGCCGCCGTTTTGCCTGGGGCGCCATCGGCAGCTTCGTCTTCGTGATGCTGACCTTTTGGGGCTCGAACCTCGCCTCGACGATTCACCACTGAACATGCCGCTCGTCGTCATCGGCCTCAGCCATCACTCTGCGCCCGTCACGGTGCGCGAGCGCTTCGCGTTTCCGGAGGCAGCCATCCCGCCGGCGCTGGCTGCTTTGCGCGGCGCGGGCCTCGCGGACGAAGCGGTGATTCTCTCGACGTGCAACCGCGTCGAGGTTTACGCCGTCACCCAGCGCGCTGGCGCCGACGCGCTGGCCACCTGCCGAGATTTCCTCACAACCCATCGCGGCTACCGCGAGCCGCTCAACGACGAAATCTATTCCCTCGGCGAGCCACAAAGCATCGAGCATTTGTTCAAAGTTGCGTGCGGCCTTGATTCGATGGTGCTGGGCGAAACGGAAATCCTCGGCCAGCTCAAAAAAGCCTACGACCTCGCGCTGCAGCACAAACACACGGGCGGGCGTTTGAACAAAACTTTTCAACGCGCGTTCAACATCGCCAAACAAATCCGCACGCAGACGAACATCCAGCGTGGCAGCACGTCCGTGGGTTCGGTCGCGGTGGAGTTGGCGGAGAAAATTTTCAGCGCCCTCAACGAACGCCAGGTGATGGTCATCGGCGCGGGCGACACCAGCGAGAAGACGGCGCGCGCACTGCTCAGTCGCGGCGCGCACAGCGTGATCGTTTCCAACCGCTCGCACGAGCGCGCCGTGGCGCTGGCGGCGGAATTGGGCGGACGCGCGGTGCATTTCGACGAATGGGCGCAGGAGTTTCAAAAGGTCGATATCGTGATCAGTAGCACGGCCGCGCCGCACTATGTCTTGGATCGTGTCCGCCTGGAGCCGCTGATGAAGTTGCGTCGCAACCGGCCACTGCTTTTGATCGACATCGCCGTGCCGCGTGACATTGATCCCGAAGTGAACCTGCTCGAAAATGTTTACCTCTACAACATCGACGACCTCCAGGCCATCGCCGACGATTATCTCCGACAGCGACGCGACGAGATCGCCCGCTGCGAAAACATCATCCGCGAGAAGGCGCGCGCGTTGCTCGGCGAGGCGAGTGGGCGTCCCCTATCCGCCGCGCCGAGGCTGGCTTTTGGACACGAATGATTCTCGGAGCGTTCAACTTGTGACCGCCGCGCCGGCCCAAGCGGGCTGATTTTTCATGGAACTCCCCATCGTCATCGCCACCCGGGGCAGCGCACTGGCTCTCGCCCAGGCGCACGCCGTCTTTGATGAGTGCCGCGCCGCGTTTCCACAGCTCAGGTTCGAGATCAAAGTCATCAAAACAACCGGTGACAAATTGCAAACTGCGTCGCTCGCCAATCCCGCCACGTCGCTGCCCAAAGGCTTGTTCACCAAAGAACTCGAAGTCGCGTTGTTCGAGCACCAGGCGGATCTCGCGGTGCATAGCTTGAAGGATTTGCCGACTGACTTGCCCGCCGGCCTGACGCTCGGGGCCGTGAGCAAGCGCGCCGATGTGCGGGACGTATTGATTTACCGCGACGAGGAATTCTTCGAGCGAGTGGCAAATTCTGCGGCCGCTTCCGGCGACTGGACTCCGGGTCAAAAACATCGCCGCGGCTTCAGGCCGAAACTCGCGATCCAAAATCTGCCCCAGCACGCAACAGTGGCGACCAGCAGCACCCGGCGCAAAGCGCAATTGCTCGCGCTCCAGCCGGAACTTCGCGTCGTCGAGATCCGCGGCAATGTCGTGACGCGGCTGCAAAAACTGGCGGAGCAGCCGGAGTTGGACGCGCTCATCCTGGCAGCGGCTGGGCTGGAGCGGCTTCATTTTCAGATTTCCCACACAGGCCAACTGCGCGGGGACGCGGTCCCGGACGCTTTGCTGGCGACGATTCTGGAGCCGGAAGTCATGCTGCCGTGCGTTGGCCAGGGCGCGTTGGGAATCGAGGTTCGGGATGGCGATGAACGCATCGCGACGATTTGCGAGCGGCTGAACCATTTTAATACGCAGCACTGCGTTGCAGCCGAACGCGCGTTTCTGCGCGCGCTGGGCGGAGGATGCCAAAGCCCCGTCGGCGCGTACGCCGATGTGCTCGGCCATCAGATTCGTTTGCGCGTGATTGCGTTTCGCGATGGTGAAATGAAGCGTGTCGAGGCCCGTCGCGCCATCCGCGACGCCGTCGCGCTCGGCGAATTGCTGGCTGCCGAAATTATCGAGAGACGGCCCGCGAGGTAAAAATCAATCCCCTTCCGTTGCAAAACCGAAAGTTCACAGCGGACTGTAAAAAGAAAAAAGGCACCCTTGCGGGCGCCTTTGAGATCAAATATCAACGAACGAGTGCTTACTTCGCCGTGTCGTCCGGGAACTGAAGGTTGTTGTTGTCGTCGCCGGAATTCTTGAGTTGCTCGCGGAGACGGCTGGAGGTCAGGTTTTGCACGCTGCCGTCAGCAAGCGCGGAATTACCAGCGGCTTGGTGAACGTCCTTATCTGTGTAGGCGACGCCCTTCAGGTAAGTCAGGTTGGTGCCAAATTTTTGGAATCCACCTTTGCCGGCATACCAGTTAATCGTCCCATCCGTGATGTTCCGATCACCTGAAAGCAACATGCTCGGACGCGTTTCGTCGCTATCCGTGCCAACGAAGTAGGAGATCTTCTTGTTGTTGAAGCCGCCCTTGGCATTGTAGTACGTCATCACCCAGTTCGTGGCTTCCTGGCGACCGCCGCCGCTGTCCGCCGGGCAGAGGACGATCTTTGGGTTGTTCAACTCATTCGACATGACGCCATAATGAATATAGGTCTGCGAAATCCCGTTTACGCCAACAAATTCAGACGAACCGCCTTCGTTGGTGGAGACGCCCATGGGATTGCGGTCGCCATTATCCGTCGCGAAGAGGCGAAAGGCGATGCCCACTTGCTTGAGGTTGTTGGTGCATTTGATGCGCACCGCCTTGGCTTTGGCTTTGGCCAGCGCCGGCAGGAGCATGGATGCGAGAATGGCGATGATGGCAATAACGACTAACAGCTCGATGAGCGTGAAAGCCCCGATTTTGTGTTTGCGAAACAGTCGGTTCATAGTTTTTGTGTTAATTGGGTTAACGGTGCGCGCAATCTAATAAATTCACTCTTTGTCGGTCAATTTATTTTGCATAAAAAATATCTAGCACGCCTGATGCCAGCGCGGATTCCTTCAACAAACACGCACGCGACGAAAAAATCTTCACGGTTCGCGCGCCAATTTCACGCATTATGCGTGAAAATCCCGCGCAACAAGGAGTCCTTTGTTCGCGCGGTGGTGTATTCGATCGCTTGGATTGTGCAGAACTGAAGACCCGTTCGCGCCAAGAGAATTTCCTGCGACACTCACTACGGCTCGGGCAACAGCTTCGCGTCGGGATGCGCGAGGAACTCCAATAGATCAGCGACGTCTTGATGCGACATTCCTTGTTCGAGTCCATCGGGCATGAGCGATTTGCCGTCGGCGGTGATTTCCTTGATCTGGCTGCGCACGAAAGTTTCATCCAGTCCGCCCGCCTGGCGCAACGTGACGCGCAATCCGGATTCCGTCGTGATGATGCCGGAAACGGTCTCGCCGCTCGTGGTGGTGATGGTTTGACTGATGTAATCCGGCGCGACTTGCCGGCTCGGATCAAAAACATCCACGAGCAACGTCTCCTTGGGATGCGCCCCGATGCCGGACAAATCCGGCCCCACGTTTTTGCCTTTGCCCTGAACCGCGTGGCACGTGACACATGTTTTGCCGAACAACGCCGCGCCGCGCCGCACGTCACCGGCGAGTTTCAGAGCTGGCTGCAAGTCGCGAACGACGCGGTCGCGATCCGTCGCGGTGGGATCTTTGAACAATTTCTCAATTCGTTTCTTAAGGTTCGGGCTTTGAACTTTGAGAAGTTGGCGGCGGGCGCTGGCATCCACCTCAGCGGCACCCAGTTTCTTCCCTTCGATCGCACCCAGCAAAGCGGCAACCAAATTCAGAGAACGTAATCCTTCCGAAAGCAGAAGTTGCTGAACACTTTCTGAATACTCACTCCAGTGATCAAAAACCAAACTTTCTATGGTGGTTTCATCAAGGCTGCCAAGTGATTTCACAACCGCCAATTGGACTTCAGGCGTATTGTTCCTACGCAGTAGGGGGTAGTACACCGCTTGCGCATCGCGTGACTCAAGTTCACCGAGGAGCCTGATCGCATTCACGCGCGTTCGACTAAATCTTTGGACTTGTGCGATGCGTTCTGTTTCCGAATTTATGGTTCTCACACCCATGTCCCTAGGTTTTTGCGCCAGCGCGATTTCAAATGCTGCCGAGATGATCCCCTGATGCAGCGCATTTGTTTGGTCAGCTAGGAGGGGCGGTGGTTCGGACAACAAGTGGCCAAGTGTACCGCCAGCCTTTTTCAGTCCTGCTGCAAATCGAGCCAAGTTACGAACCCTGGCAGAGAGATCTGGAATATCGTCGAGAGCGATATTGTTTTGAGTGAGCGGTTGGGTGATCCACAACAAAAACTCTTCGAACTCAGAATCGCGTCGCGAAGCACCAATCAGTTCGGCAAGGGCTTCTTCCAACAGGTTGATCGGCGCTTCGTACAGTTGAGTATCTTCTCCGGTGAATAGCTTCTGGAAGAAAAGCCACGGCTTGTCCGCCACGCTGGATAGAGTTGCGGCTGTTTCCCATCGATCAGGGTACCAAAAAGTGGTGAAAAACGGGAGCGTTTCGAGTCGGAGATCGTCATCGACTGCTCCAAGCGTCAGCAAAAACTGAAGCGGCACTCGCAGTGGCCCGCGCGGATTGTCCAGGCGCGGTTTTCGAAACGATCTCTTAAGTTTCACCAAACTTTCTTGGAGTTTGCGATTTCCGACGAGCAAAGGCTCAGCGACGCGGAGCGCGTGTTCCAATACCGGAAAGTCCGAAGTTCTCAGCGCAGCGGACAGAGTTTCACCATCGATCGCGCCCAACCCATTCAGCGTCCAAAGCGCGTGAATTTGGAGCAAAGGATAAGGACTTGTCTTAACGAGTTGCTTCAAAGCGCCAACGCTCACTTCATCATGACGTTCAATCAGAAGCCGCTGTACAGCATCGCGCCACCAGCCATTCCGAGTGGCGAAGAGATTCACGAGCTCAGTTGATTTTCTTTTGGTGAGATTCGGTGGCATCGTCTTTAATCTGAACTTCTTCTCTCGGATCCTCCAAATCCGCCCGTGCTCCGCGCCGGTGCGCCACTCGACTTTTTCTTTGATGCCTTCGCCGTGGACGTAGTCCGGGTGCTCGACGAATTGGCGGTAGAAATCGGCGAAGTAGAGCGCGCCGTCGGGCGCCGTGGCGAAGTTGACGGGATGAAACCACGGGTCGGTCGAAGCGAGGAACTCGGAGTTCGTCTCGCCGCGCCGCGCGATGAACGTCACGCCGTTCGGCTCCAGCACGCGCCGATGAATCAGGTTGCGCAGCGCCTCGCCCATGAACGCGTTGCCGCGATATTTTTCGCCGAGCGCGTCGCCGCGAAAAATGGTCAGACCCGCAAGCGCGTTGTAGTAGCTCGGTGATTCGTTGTTGAAAACGAGCGGCGGCGGCGTGAGCGGAAAGATGCGGCCGGTGTCGTCGGACGGCAATAGATCGGCGACGCACTCGCTGGTGTCGAGGTGCGGATTGCGCTTCAAGTAGCGCTCGGGAATGACTTCGTGGCGAATGGGCATCGTGTTCCAGGAGAGAAAGCGATTGCCCCAATCGTCGCGCGTCTGGCCAAACTGGCTGCGGCCCGCGATGGCTTCGAACTCGCCAGTGCCGGGCCGGAAACGAAAATCGTGACCGCGAATACTGTTGGTGCGCGCCAACGACGCGCCGATTTTCGCCCAATCGGAACCAACTTGAACTTCGACCGCATGCACTTCGCCGTCGCTGCGGCCATTCGCGCCATAAACCCAGTTGTCGAGTCCCCAGGTCAGGCCATTCACGCGAAGCTGCTGATTGCCCTGGCCAAAGCCAGTGAGGATGACGCGCCGTTCGTCCGCGCGGCCATCGCCATCGGTGTCTTTGAGAAACAAAATGTCCGGCGCGGCGGTGACGAGCACGCCGCCGTTCCACGGCAACACGCCGTTGGGGAAATTGAGTTTGTCGGCGAACACCGTGACGCGCTCATAGCGGCCATCGCCATCGCGATCTTCAAGCAATTTGATTTTTCCGCCCGCTGGCCCCATCGGATAATCGCTCATCTCGGCGACGAACATCCGTCCATCCGCGTCCCAGCACATCGCCACCGGGCTGACGACGTCAGGTTCGGCGGCGACCAATTCGACGACGAGGTTCGTGTCGGCCAGATGAAAGGAGGCAAGTTCGTCGGCGGGCGCTTTGGGTTGCGCTTGAGCAGACAGTAAAAACGCCAGCGCGAAAGAAAACGCAGAGGCACAGAGGCGCAGAGGCCACAAGAACTTGAGCGAAACGCACATGTTCCGGGATTTCATGGGCTGAGTGTAGCGCGCGCCTGCCCGCCGACAAGCGCGGAGACAATCAGGGAATCGCAGGCTAGGCATGATCAAAGTCTGGTAAGCGTGTTTATCATTTGGCGAGCGCCGGCACTAATTTTTTCACGCAGGGTCGCAACTCACGCGCAAGTCGCTCCGCGATCACGCGATAGCCGCGGGCGTTGGGATGAACCATATCGTCCATCAAGTCCGGTTCGCCGAGCACACCGCGCAATATGTTCGGCACGTACAAAACTTGTTTTTGTTTCGCGAGTTGGCGGAACCGTTTTTCATTCTTGTCCACCAGGTTCGCGCTGCGAATTCCGATCAAGACGACGAATGCGCCGGCATCGTGCAACCGGTCGATGATCGCCGCGAGATTGGCGAACATTTCGTGCGGCGGCAGTTGCCGCAAGCCATCGTTGCCGCCCAGACACAACAGCGCGACGCCCGGTTCCAAAGCGAGGGCGTCATGGATGCGCTCCAATCCTTCGCCGGAAGTTTGTCCGTTGACTCCAAGGTTTTTGATTTCGACACCGAGCAATTCACCCAGCACGCTCGGATAATCCTCCGAAGCTCCAGCGCCGTAGCCTGCGGTCAGACTGTCGCCAAGCGCGAGCCAAGTGCGGCCGGCTTGCGGTGGAAAATTTTTGTATGTCGCAACCCATGACGCGCGAAACCAAATCAAACCAGCGATAACGAGCAAAAAGATTATGCCGAACAGGCTTCGTCTCATCCGGAGTTGAAAACCGCAGCGCGATCAAAGTCGCGGGCAGCCGCATCGTCTGAGCGGAAGGAACAAACGCGACAAAGGCTGGCATTATCGCCACCACTTCGAGAGATCGAACTGGAAAATCAGTTCGAGGCCGGTGAGCAACGTGAACCCGTAAACGAGCCGGACGAAAAGCGTCTCCGAAAACTTCCGGTTCAGCCACACGCCCAGCCAGACGCCGATGGGAATGAGCGGAAAAAAGAGCGCGCTTTCACGCAACGTCACGCGAGTAATCATGGCTTCGCGCAGGAGAAACGGCAGGTTGAGGACGCTTTGATCGAGGCAGAAGAACGGCATCTTGATCCAGTTGATCCAGGTGAAGATGAGCACCGTCGTGCCGACGAAAAGTTCTTTGGGCAATTGCTGCGGGATGAGAAACAGGCTGACGACCGGCCCGGCCCCGTGCGCGAAGGTCGAAGTGATGCCCGCGCCGATGCCGCTCGGGACGCCGAGCCAATGGTTCGGAGCAAAAGCGCCTTCTGCGCGAAAAATTATTTCCTTCACGAACTGGAAAATCACGAAGCCGACGGCAAGCAGTCCAATGGCGATGTTGAGCTCGCGCGCCGAAAAGCGGCCGATGAGTTGCACGCCGATGACCACGCCGATGACCACGCCGGGCAGCAGAAATTTCAAATTGCGCCGATCCCATTTGCCCCAGTAATGATAAAGCGAGAACGCGTCCCCCGCGCAAAGTAGCGGCAGCAGGATGCCGATGGCCTGCTTCGGTCCGAAGGCCAACACACACAGCGGCGTCGTTAACATGCCCAGCCCGCCACCGAAACCCGCCTTGGACAGTCCGATGAAGAGCACGGCCAGCGCGGCGACGAAGGTGGTGGACATTTCAGACACGCGCTTGATGTACGGAGCGGCGCAAAGAGTGTCGAGTTTGGAATTGGAGTCGCCGGATTGAATCCTGTTCGCACCGCGAAATGTTTTGGAAAGAAAGGAAAGCCACCGAGGTTCAGAGGCACAGAGTCGATACGAATTACTGGAGAAATTTGAAAATTTTTGCGCTCGCTGTGCCTCTGTGGCAAAAACTCGCTGGGGAATAAATGTCGAGCGACCAGAAGATTACACCAACGCGTGGCGACCTCGAAATTTGAGGCTCAGACGTACAACGCCGCTTTCAAGTCGCGGACGAGCACGCTCGTGAACGGATACCGGCGATCCGGCACGCTATCGAGGCATTTGAGAATGACTTTTTCGAGCGCGATGGGAATGTCCGGGTTGTGTTCGCGTGGGTTGATGAACGCCGTCGGATCGAGTTGCTGGCGCAAAATTTCTTTCGGTGAATCACCTTGGAAAGGTTTTTGAAACGTCAGCACTTCATACGCGGTGACACCGAACGCATACATATCCGCGCGATGATCGAGCGGTTGCCGCAAGATCTGCTCCGGCGCCATGTAGCCCGGTGTCCCGGCGTTGTCGGCCATTTTTTTCGGCTGCTCTGGTTTCGGTTGCGCCAGATCGAAGTCGATGAGCCGGACGTTGCCGTTGCGCGTCACCAGCACATTCTCCGGCTTGAAATCGAGATGGATGAAGCCGCTGTCATGCACGTGTTCAAGTGCGACGGCCATGTCGATCAAAATGTTCCCGACGAACTCGACCAGCACGGGATCGGCGCGCGAGAGCAGAAGCTTCAGGTTCGACGACTCGACGTATTCCATCGCAAGATAGAGCGAGCCGTTGATCTTCCCATGCTCAATGTAGCCGATGACGTGCTCGTGGTCGTGAATCTTGGATAGAATTTCGCAGCCGCGAACGAAGCGTTTTCGTTCGGCGAAATTGAACAGCGAGTCGTTCATCAAGCGGCGAATCGCAACGCACTTTCCATTGGGATCCGTCGCGAGCCAGATTTCCGCCGAGCCGCCGCTGTTGATCAACTCGCGCAAATGATAAGGGCCGAACAGGCTGGAAGTGGCCTGCTCGAAATCGGCGTCGCTGGCTGTCATCTCAAAAGCCATGTTGATTGTGTTCGGGAAAGATGTAACACGCCCCGCCGTGCTCCGCTACGTGCTTTTCGACGCACAGGGGCAAAAGGGAGGAAATTTCGCGGGCGCAGGCGAAGGAAGCACGGGCGTTGAACCGAGCCAGGCCACGCGGTTTCACCACGCCACGGGGACGCTCAGTTTGCCGCCGAAACGGTTGTTGTAAAAAAGCTGCTTCTTAGCCGCGCCGTATTCATGCACCAGCCGCGTGATCTTCACATCGAAGCAGCAATACTCGGCGACCTCCATCAGCCTGCCTTCGCGAAACCATTGGATCGCCTGCAAGCCTTCCGCCGTTTTTTCCGCGCCGAGCGTCGCCTGTGCGATGGAATCAAGCGAGAGCCGGTGATTGAGCGTCTTCTGCAACTCGATCAACATGTCCAGCGTCGGAAGCTGCGTGAGATCCATCACGGTGTAACCGTGCAGCACTTCGTAATCGAAGCGCAGATTGTTGAAGCCGACGACCAGATCGGCGCGCTGCAACTCCGTCAGCAATTCGTTCACCTGTTTCTCGCTGTAAATTTTGTAGCCGCCGCGCGCTGTGCTGTAGGTGACGCCGACGCTCATCCGCATGTCGCGAATCTTGTTCCAGCCGCCCACGTCGTCCGCCGACTTCTGGGTTTCGAGATCGAAATAGACAATGTTCTTGGCGGCAGCCATACGAAAGTTAACGACCAATTTCAAAGACCGCCGCTGGCGAACAGAAAGAGGCGTGGAAGGAGCGCTCCAGTTGCCGCCTAGCATCCAGCGAAGAAGCAAAGCGGCTGTAGCGATTGATTAACGTCAACATATCAAAACAACCACATAAACGTGGCAACAACGCCAACGATCGCAAAAACGACGCCCGCAACAACAAGAATCCCGAACAATGCGGGTATCAGTCTGCCCATCAGTGTCCGTTTGACAGACGGTGAAGTGAAGTCGTCGCGACGCTCGAACCAATCAATCTGAACATCGGAATCGTTACTGAACAAATCGTTCCAATTGGCCTGAATTGTAAACTGCTCCTTGCGTGTGGCGTCGGTGAAAGGAGCGTAAGCCGCCTTCAAACACTCCGCTGCCAAACGAAGATATCCGGCTCGGTTGGCCTCCAGACGAGACTCGTCAGCACCACCTCCGTAAATTTTGATGCGAACCTTTGCGCCATCCCTCGGGCAAAGCTGCTCCAACTCAACGGTCATCGCCTGAATTCTTTCGTCCGGTGCGGACATAAGCTCGTGAACGCTATACGATTAACTGCTCTCGCGCAGAGCGCCGCAACAATTCAAACAGTTGCCTCAAATCAAAAGTAGCGGACAAACGCCTTCGCTTCGAGCCGCTTGATCCATTTCTGATTCAAGCGCGCGTGTTCCTGATTGAGCAGCGTCTCCTCAATGCCGGCGCGGACTTCTTCGAGCGGCTTCACATGCGCGTCGCTTCTTTCTTCCGCGAGCAAGAGGTAATAACCTTCGGGCTGCTCAAAGACGCCGCTGCGTTCGCCCGCTTTGAGCGAGAACGCCACCTTGTCCAGCTCGGCGCGCAGATAATCCCGCTCCACCCAGCCGCGGTCGCCACCTTGCGCACCTTGCGCGCCGTCGGAATAAAGCGAGGCCATCTCGGTGAAGGCGACGCCGCCCGCGAGCTTGGTTTCAATTTCCTTCGCCAGCTTTTCCGCCGCGCCGTCGTGCTTGTTCCGATCGATGAAAATCATCCGCAGTTTGACGCGATCCTTGAGTTGGAATTGGGCCTGGTTCGTCTGGTAGTAATTCAAAATTTTCTGCGGCGAGATGATGATCGTGCTGCTGATTTTCTGACGCCGCATTTCGCGCACGATGATCTGCTCGCGGATTTGCTGGCGATAGGTTTCGAGCGTGATGCCGTCCTTTTGGAGCGACTTGGTGAGCTTGACACGATCACCGTAATCCCGGTGAATCCGATCCTCGATGATGCGATCGATGATGGCTTCGGGGAGGTTGTAGCCGGCGGTCTTGAATTCGCGAATAATCAATTTGCGCTCCACCAGTTCCTGCAGACTTGCCTTGAACGTCTCGCGTCGCTTCTGCTCGAGCAAGTCGGTCTGTGATTCGCGCGGGTACTGCCGCTGGAGCAACTCCAGCGCGCTCTCGGCGTTACGGATGACATCATCGCGCGTGATGATCTCGCCATCCACCAGCGCCACGATGCCGTTGTAAAATTGCGCGCCGACGCGCGCGCTGCCGGTGAACAAAAATGCCGCGGTGAAAAAAACGATTAACGCTTTCATGAAAAAGTTGCGCGTAATCTAGGAAACGCTCCCGGTGGGGTCAAGCATCACGGCGGAGAGAATGCCACGCGTCACGGAGCCAACTTTTTTCCGGTCAATGCCAGGCCGGGTTTAACAGCACAAAGTCCGATTACGGCGGCGAGTTGTCGCGCACGCGGTAAAAGCGGAACGGCGCGGAGGCGTTGGGCGTGTCCAGAAACCGCAGCAAGGTTCCGTCTCCGATCAGATTCGTCCACGCGAGCCAGTTGATCAGGTTGCTGGAAGTTTCGATCGTGTAATCGCGTCCGGGGAGCGACTGCAGACGAATTTCCGGCCGGCCATCGAGCGAGAGGGCGATGCCGACGACGGGGCGCGCCGAGCCGGTGACGGTCGTCACGATGTTGACGGTGTCGTTCAGCAGGCTGACCTCGGGACCGCTCGTGTGGACGACGGCGATGTTCGTGATCGCGCCCGGTTGGGTCGGAGTTACGATGATATGCAAGTCGGTCACTGAAGCGCTCATGACGTGGCCGATATAAAAACGAACGACGCCCTCGGCGTATTGCCACGTGCCTTGCGTGCTCTCGGCGGAAACGAAATCGACGCCGGGAGGCAGTTGGTCGGTGAGGACGACCCCGATGCCCTCGCACTCGCCGCTGTGCCGGACGACCAAATTGTAAGTCAATTGGCTGCCGGTCGGCACGGTGCTCGACGCCGCGTCGCCCTCCAGCAACAAATCGATCGCGCCGCAGCCGCCGCAGCGAATCAGCCAGCAGACAACATTTTGGAAAAGTACCTTGCGGCTTTCGATCGAGGTGTCATCCGCGCCGGTGAGCACATGGACGTTTTGTGTGAAACTCCGCGTGCCGCCCGTCTCGCCGAGCGACGGCGGCGGAAAGGCGACCAGCACATCGGAGGCACCCGCAGTGCCGATGACTTGTGAATCGGAATCGGCGACCGTAGTCACATCCACCGCCGGCGCGTACGCGAAGTCGGCCACCGTGCCGAAGCGCCTCGAGAGCAATGGCCCGTCGCGTTCGGTGTTCACCAGATTGACCGAACCCGCGCTCGTCTGGGTCGTCGCTGCGCGCAGATGCACCAGGCCGGTCCACAACGCGCGCGAGCTGGCACTGAGATTGGCGGTCGCCGAGGCAAGTTGATTGCCGATGAAATAGAGCGGAACCCCGTTGGTAAACACCCGCCGAAACAACTCAACGTCTGCCTCCGATAAACCGTTGGCGCGATTTGCAGTGTCATCCCAGATGATCAATTGGAACTGTTGCAGCGTCTCGAATGTTAGGCTCTGATGATCCAGCACCTGCGAAGTGACGCCCATCTCGAAAAGGTAGTCCTGCATTTTCCCAATCTCCGGGTCCGGTGCGTTTTGCACGATGGCCACGCTGCCAGTGATTTCTGTAACCGCAATGGCCACGGGCGCGGAGATCGTGGCCGCGCCTTGATCGTCAATCGCCTTCGCCGTGAGTGAATAATCACCGACGGGGACGTTTGCCCAGACGAAGCCGTAGGGACTCGTCGTCGCGGAGCCGATGAGCGTCGAGCCGGCGTAGAATTCCACGCGGCTGATCGTGCCGTCGCTGTCGGACGCGGTGGCCTTGATCGCAATGTCCGCGTTGGGCGGAAAAGTCGAGCGGTTGGCCGGACTGGTGATGGCGACGCCAAACGGCGGCGAATTGCCGGCATCGTCGTTCAGGATTGTGCCCTGGCCTTGTGGACGTTCGATGGTGGCGTTCACCGGATTTTTGAGCGCCACAAAGAATGACTCATCCGGTTCGTTCACCGTGTCGCCAAAAACCGCGATGCTCAGGCTGGTCTTCACGACGCCGGGCGCGAACGTGAGCGTGCCCGCCAGCGGCGCGTAATCGCTGCCGCCGCCGGCCGTGCCGTCCACCGTTGCATAATCAACACTGACTGTCTGGCTGCTTGCCTGCGAGAGCAGCACATTGAACACGGCGTTGGTGGCGCCGCGGTTGCCTTCGATCACGGACGCATCGGTGATCGTCAGCGTCGGCAACTGTTCGTCGTTGCGGATCGTGCCGGTGGCGCGGCGATTTACGAGCACGGCGTTCACAGGATTGCTCAGGTTCAAAAACAACGTCTCATCCGGCTCGACGATGAGATCGCCGATGACGGCAACCGAAACCGTTTGCACGGTCACACCGGGTGGAAAAATTACCGTTCCGTTCGTTCCGAGGTAATCGCTGCCCGCTGTCGCAGTTCCGTCCGCAGTGGCAAAATCCACTTTCACCGTCTGGCCGCTGGGGGTGGAAAGCCGGAATCGAAAACTCAAATCCGAAAAACCACTGTTGCCTTCGGCCACCACCGCGTCCGTGATCAACAGCGACGGCAGGGGATCATCGTCGTTGATCGTGCCGGTGCCCTGGCTGGGCGAGCCGAGCACCGCATTCGTGGGGTTGGCCAGGTTCACGAAAAATTGTTCATTCGGTTCGTTCAAGGCATCGCCGAGAATCGAAACGCGGATGGGCTGGTTCGTCTGGCCGGGCAGAAAGACCAGGCTGCCGGTCGTCGCGACGTAATCGCTGCCGGAGGTGGCCGTGCCATCGGCGGTGGCGAAATCCACCGTCACCGTTTTCTGGCTGGGATTCGAGAGCGTGGCCGTGAAGTTCGCGCTGACCGCGCCGCCGTTGCCTTCGACGACGCTCACACTGTTGACGAAGATCACTGGCGGCGCGTCGTCGTTGAGAATGGTGCCGCGCGCCGTGGCGGACTGAAGCAGCGCGTTCTTCGGATTGGAGAGGTTGACGTTGAAGGTCTCGTTCGGCTCGTCCACAGTGTCGCCATTGACGAGGACGGTGATGAACTGACGCGTCACACCGCTGGTAAACGTGAGCGTGCCGTTCACGGCCTGGTAATCGCTGCCTGCCTTCGCGGTGCCGTCAGCCGTCGTGTAATCGACCGTGATGGTCTGGCTGCTGGGTTGCGAGAGGTTGACCGCGAAAACGGCGGCGACCGTACCACTGTTGCCTTCGTTCACCGCGACATCGTTGATTTGAATCGTGGGCAGCGGGTCGTCGTTGCGGATTGTGATCGTCGTTTGGGGCGTTGGCAGATTGGCGTTGGTCACGGCGGAAAATTTGAGGACAAACGTTTCGTCCGGCTCGTTCAAAGTGTCGCCGTTGATGAGCACGGTGATCGGTTTGTTGGTCTCGCCGATGGTGAACGTGAGCGTGCCCGCGACCGGCTGATAATCGACGCCGGACGTGGCCGTCACATCGCTCGTCGTGTAGGCGACGGAGATGACTTGCGCGCTCGGGCCGGAGAGTCTGACCTGGACGACGGCGGGCGTTGTGCCGGTGTCGCCTTCGGGCAGAGCGATGTCCACTGCGGAAATGGTCGGCAGCGAATCGTCGTTCTTGATCGTGCCTTTGCCGAAGGCGTTTTGGAGCGCGGCGTGCGTGGGATTGAGCAGGTTGACGAAGAAAGTTTCGTCCGGCTCGTTAAACACGTCACCATTCACGAGTACCGTGATCGTGAGATTCGTAATTCCCGGATCAAAAATCAGCGTGTTGTTGGCGGGCAGATAATCGCTCCCTGCGTTCGCCGTGCCGTCGGCCGTCGCGTAATCCACACTCACGGTTTGTCCACTTGGTTCGGATAAGAAGACGTTGAACACAGCGGGCGTCGTTCCACTGTTACCTTCGTTCACGGTCACGTCCGAGATAAAGATCAGCGGCGGCGCATCGTCGTCCAAAATGAGACCGTTCGCCTGCGCCACCGCGAGGCTGGCATTGGTGACCGCTGTCAGATTGACGAAGAAGTTCCGGTCCAGTTCTTTCAACACGTTTCCGATCACGCCCACGGCGATGAACAGGTTGGTTTGGCCGGGATTCAAACGGATGACGCCGTTGGTGGACAAGTAATCCTTTCCCGCGACCGCGACCGCGTCTGCTGTGGCGAAGCTCGCGCTGATGGCCTGCGCGCTCGGCGCGGAAAGTTGCACGGCAAAAAGCATGTTCGTGATCCCGCTGTTGCCTTCGTGGACGGTCGCGTCCGCGATCGTCATTTGCGGCGGCGCGTCGTCGTTGCGGATCGTGCCGGCCCCCTGCGCGTCGCCGATGCGTGCGCCGACGGGGCTGCTCAGGTTGACGAAAAAAGTTTCGTCCGGCTCGTTCAATCGGTCGCCGTTTACGGCCACCGAAATCGTCTGCGAAGTCGTGCCCGCCCGAATCGTGATCGTGCCGCTGGCAGCCACATAATCGCTGCCGGCGGTGGCCGTGCCGTCCGACGTCGCGTATTTGACGGTGACGTCCTGCCCGCTGGTGGAAGCGAGCGTGACGGTGAACACCGCGTTCGTCGTTCCCGTGTCGCCTTCGGCGACGGTCACGTCGGAGATGTTGAGCAGCGGGAGCGAGTCGTTGTCGGTGATGGTGCCGATGGCCTGGTTGTCCACGATGACGGCATTGACCGGGTTGGCGAGGTTGACGAAGAAAGTCTCCGTCGGCTCGCTCAACAAATCGCCGATGACGGGAATCGAAATGGTTTGCGTCAGCGCGCCCGGTGAAAAAATAATCTTGCCGCTCTTGCCAACATAATCGCTCCCCGCCTTCGCGGTGTCATCGGCCGTGGCATAATCAACGCTCACCGTCGAACCGCTGCTGGTTGAGAGCGTCACGGTGAAGATCATGTTCGTGGTGCCCGTATCGCCTTCGGTGACGGCGGCGTCATTGATGCGCAGCGCCGGCAGAAAATCGTCGTCGATGATGAAGCCACCCGCTTGATCGTCGCCGATGACGGCGTTGACGGCGTTGGCGAGGTTCACCAGCAAGAAGCGGTCGCCATCCGGGATGTCGTTCCCGATGACATTGACCGTGATGGTTTGCGTCGTTACGCCCGGACCGAAAAGCACCACTCCATTGGTGGCCACGTAATCGATCCCGGCCTTCGCTGCGCCATCGGCGGTCGAATACGCGACGGTGATCGGCGATGTCGCGTTCGTGCTCAACGTGAGCGTAAACTCCATCGGCGTGGTCGTTCCGGCGCTGCCTTCGGTCGCGAACGAGTCGGTGATGGCGATGAAAACGGGGATGTCATCATTCACAATCGTCGCGGTGCCCGTGGCTTTTTGCAGCGCGACGTTGGGCGCGTTCAGAAAGGTGAGCGTAAACGTTTCGTCCGGCTCCGGCAAAAGATCGCCGAGCACGGTGATGTCAATATTCGTGCTGGTTACGTTGGACGGGATGTTCAAAACGCCATTGGTTCCGAGGTAATCCGAACCGGCCGTGGCCGTGCCGTCCGACGTGAAGTAAGGAATCTGGAGCGGGACGGCCGTGGGCACCGAGAGCGTGATGTTGAAAGTGATCAGGCTCGTGCCGCTGTTGCCTTCGAGCACGACGGGATCATTGACCGACAATTGCGGCACCGCGTCGTCGTTCTGGATCGTTCCGGTGGCAAAGTTTTTGGGCGGTGCCGTTGTGCCGACGATATTGGTCAGCTTGAGAAAAAAGAACTTGTCCGATTCAGTGGTGGTGTTGCCGATGATGGGCACGGAGATTTCCGCGTCGAGCAGGCCCGGCACGAGCGTGAGCGTGCCATTGGTGGCAAAGTAATCCCGGCCGGTAAACGCAGAGCCATCAGCCGTGAAATAATCCAGGCTGACCGGCAGCCCGCTCGGCGCGGAAAGACTCACGGTAAACGTCATCGGCTTCGTGCCGGTGTCGCCTTCGGGCGCGCTGACATCCGCAATCGAAAGCGCGGGCTTCGGGTCGTCGTTCACGATGATTCCGTGTCCCTGGCCATCAATATTGATGTCCGCGCCCACGGCATTGCCGAGGATGACGAGGAAAAATTCATCCGCCTCGTACAGCGTGTCGCCATTGATTGTGACCGAAAAAGTTTTGCTGGTTTCAAACGGCGCGAACGCCAGCGAGCCGTTCGTGCTCACATAGTCCACATCCGCCGCGGCCGTGCCTTCTTGCGTCAGAAAGTCCACCGTGACTGGCAATGGGCTGGGATGGGAAAGGCTCACGGTGAAGACTGCGTTGGTCGTGCCGCTGTTGCCTTCTTTTACTGGAACTGCGTCACTGACCGACAACAACGGCGGAGTGTCGTCATTCAAGATCGTGCCCTGCGCATTTGTGCGCACCAGCGTGACCGTCGCGCCCTGGAAATTGGTCACGCTGCTCAACGTAACGAAGAACGTTTCATCCGGCTCGATAAACAGGTCGCCCAAAACGGGAATGCGAATCGGAATAGTTGTGCTGTTTGGAAAAAAGATGGCGGAACCATTGGTCGCTCCGACGTAATCAACGCCCGCCGTCGCTGTCCCGTCGGATGTCGTGTAATTCACCACAATGAATCCGTTCGTCAGCGGCGCAGATAAGACCACACTGAACACCATGTTGGTAGTTCCACTGTCGCCTTCGACGAGCTGCGCGTCGTTGACCGAGATGAGCAGCGCGGTCGCGGTGGAGTCGTCGTTGAGAATCGTGCCGGTGCCAACGCGCCTGGCAATCGTGGCGTTAACGGCAGTGGTCAGATTCACGGTGAACGTTTCATCGCTCTCCACCTGGGTGTCACCAAAGACGTTTACTGGAATGAATTTGACAGTTTCGCCAGGGTTAAAAATTACGACGCCGGACGCGGCAGAGTAGTCGGATCCGGCGGTCGCCGTGCCGTTGGTAGTCGAGTAATTGACGGTGATCAACTGAGCACTGGGCGACGAAAGCGAAACGGTGAAATTTGCCGGGGTCGTACCGGCATTGCCTTCCGACAGCGACACATCGTTGATGAAAATGACCGGGAGTGTGCTCGCGTCGTCATTTTGAATCGTGCCGAAGCCAACCCCGTTGGTCAAAATGAGAGCCTGGCTGGCGTTCGTCAACACCACGGCGAATTGTTCATCTGGCTCAAAAGTCGGGTCTCCCAACACGGGGATGGTAATCGTTTTGTTGGTTTGTGAAGGGGTGAAAACGAGCGTGTTCGCGAGCGCGTTCGTGCGTTGTAAAAAGTCTATGCCCGGCCCGGGGCTGTTGCCGCCAGTTGCCGTCATGCCGACCGTGTAATACTGCACGGTAACGAAGTTTTTAGTGTTACCAAGAAGCGAGACGGTGAACACAAAGTTGTTGGTGCCGCTGTTGCCCTCTGGCTTGCCGACGTTGTCAATCGTGAGGTAAGCCGCGGTGTCGTCATTGAGAATCGTACCGGTGCCGACTCCTTTCCCAATCGTAGCAAACTTTGCATTGAACAAGCTAACAATAAAATCTTCGTCGGATTCGGGAACTGTGTCCCCGATTATCTGGACTACGATGGTTTTGCTCAAAGGGCCTGCAGGATCGAATATGAGTTGTGTCCGGCTGACTTGCACATAGTCTTGTCCAGCTATCGCCAAACCATCCTGCGTTGCGTAATCAACAAGAACAAAATTCGAGGGCCGCTGTGACAACGAAATCGTAAAGATCATAGGCGTGAAGCCACTGTTGCCTTCAAGCACGCGCGCGTCGGTGATGGAAATGGTAGGAATAATGCCCTGTGGAGGAGCAGCGAAAGCCGGGAGCGCGGCTACGCAAATCAGGACCGCGAACAACCAGGACGTGACGAGCGTCTGCGACCAGCCCGAAGCGGAGTACGTCGGGCGGGTGGAAGCGAACAATGGTGGGCGGCGGTCAGTTGTGAAATTCGAGTTGGGCAGGCTCATGCGAATTATATCCGACGAGTAGAATGACGAGCAAATCGGGTTCGCGACTCGCGGGCGAGGAATAAAACCGGGGCGTGGCCGTGCAACGAACTTTTGAACGTCAGCGCGGTAAAAGTTTTCTCGATCACGGTTTCTTTTGTCCATCAGGCGGTGCGCAAAGTCAAATGGCGGCGAAACAAATTGCGAACGCTGCTAGAAAAGCAATTTCTCAGCCGCGAAACGCGTGGCGTCACGAGGCACAAAATCGCGTGAAGGCTCCGCCGAGCAAGTCCGCGACATCGCGCGCGATTTCGGTTTCCGTCGGCACCCAGCCGGTCGCGGCGAGATCGGTGTATTTTCCGGTGAGCACGCGCGCGATGATTTGGCGCGAGTGCTCCCATTTGTAGATGAGTTGGTCGAGCACGCGTGCGTCCGAGTGTTGGAGTGTGACGCTCAAGCCAATCAACTCCAGCCGCATCCGCGTCATTTCTTCGACGATCATCGGGACGTTCGTGAACCACCAGCAGCCAAAGACGTGCAGGTTGCGGAACTTCCGCGCGGCGACGCACAATTCCTGCTGGTTTTCGCGCGACAGCACGGTCACGAGAAATTTGTTTTCCGGGAAACCGGCGCAGAGCCGTTCCAGCGCGGCGAGGTTGCTACGGCCCATGCCGTCGCCGGCCATGGCGAGGCCGGGATTCACGGCGCGCTGGACGCCGAGCATCAGCGCGAACGGCAGGCCGAACTCGCGGCAATGCGGCAGGACGGCGCGCTCGATGAGTTGCGAACACACACTGCCGTCCGGAAAATCAAACTGCGGCGGCAGCGACACCATCAGGTATTTTGCGTCAATGCGACGCGTCCAATCGGCGAGGAATCTTCTGACGGATGAGATGCTTTTATCGGATAGAGCTTCGTCCGTGGCGTACCCCCAAGTGGTCAAGCGATGTGCGGTCTCGGGCCAAGTGAGTAGCAAGGGATCGATGCGCAACGCGGCGATGAACCGTTCGTCGCGCGCGAAACCGCGTTCCCACACGGGCCGTTCGAGGTCGTCGAATGGCGAGTTGGTCATGCAGGTGGATTGGACGTTCGCCAGTTCCAGGCAGCGCGAGATATACTTTTCCGGCTGCCAGCCGGCGAACCAGCTTCGCAGCGACGGCAGGTCACGCTTGTTCACGTCCAAGCCGAGGCGATGGAGCGTCGTCAACACGCCGCGGCAGGCTTCGGAGATCGGCGAATGTTGGATGAAGAGCGCGTCCCAAATCAGGTCGGCTTGCGCGGTTTTGGAGAGCTTCCAAAATTTTTCATAAGGAATGTCCAGGTAGCGAAACGATTCCGCGACGAGGTAGTGATAAACGAGCAGGTCGTCGATGCCCCAGAGCAACAAATCGCCGAACGCCGGGTCGTAGAGATGCGTGTGGATGTCGCGTGCGGGAGTGGCGGCCACGATTCGTTCCACTTGCGCGGCGAGTTGCGCGCGGGCCTCTGCAGAAAAATTGCCGGACATTGCGCGGCGAGCGTAGCGCGGCGACCGCGTGGCTCAAAGGGAAAAAACGTTCACGGCGAGTTTCCTTGCAAACTTGCCGGGCGCTCATTACCAAGACGCATCTTGAACCGAGCAACGGCAACCGTCTTGAGAATGATTCAATCCACAATCAGAGCCACCGTCCTTGCCGGATGCGTCGCGGCTTGTTTGTTGCGCGCCAGTTCGGCGGACGGGCGCATCATCACCGTCACGACAACGAACAACGTGAGCCCGGCCACTCAAGAAACTTCGTTGCTTCAGGCTTTGAGCAAGCTGGCGGATGGCGACACGATCCAGTTCGCCATTCCGGGCACGGGGCCGTACTTCATCCCGACGCCGACGAATGGCTATCCGCTGATCACGAACAACAACATCACCATCGACGGCTACAGCCAGCCCGGTGCGTCGCCCAACACCAACTCGATTCTCGCGCCGAACAATGCCCGGCTCCAAATCGTGCTCGACTCGCGCAGCGGCGCAGGCACTTCGATGGATTACGCGCCAGCCAATC
>JACPZS010000217.1 GCA_016195385.1 Verrucomicrobiota bacterium | reverse complement strand
GAGGCGGAAGCGCGCTGGGTGGCGGAGCGGTTGCGCCGATTACGCGCCGAGCCGCATCTTATTTGGAGCGACGACGAGCAAAAATTCCGGCCGGCCGATTGGCGCGACATGGTGGTGCTGCTGCGCTCGCCCGCCGCGAAAGCCGATGCGTATGCGAAAGAATTCATGCACGCCGGTGTGCCACTGCAAGTGGCGCGCGCCGGATTTTACGACAGCAGCGAGATCACCGATCTGGTCAGTCTGCTGACGCTGCTGGACAATCCGCTGCAAGACGTGCCCGCGCTGGCGGTGCTGCGCTCGCCACTGGTGGGTTTGTCGCTGAATGAACTCGCGCTCGTCCGGTTGTCGGACAAAAAGGAATTCATCTGGCCGGCGCTCCTGAAATTTCACCGCTCGGCGCGTTCGTCTGATTTTGTCAAGCGAGTTGCTGGCGAAGCGGCGGCGGCGGAACAAGCGGCCATTGAAAAAACCGTGCAAGCGCTGTGGCCGAAAATCGATGCCTTCGTGCAACGTTTTTCGCGCTGGCGGCAACTGGCGCGGCAAAGCCCGCTCTCGCACTGCCTCGAAGCGGTGTTGCAGGAGACGCACTACGAGACGTGGCTCTTGACGCAGCCACGCAGCGAATTGCGTCGGGCGAACGTCGAGCGGCTGATCTCGCTGACGCGGCGCTTCGATCAATTTCACCGCCACGGCCTGCTGCGTTTTCTTCGTTTTCTCGAAGCACAAAAAGCGGCGGAAATTGATCAGGAACCGGCGGCCCTTGAATCCGAAAACGCCGTCCGTTTGATGAGCATTCATCAGAGCAAGGGACTGGAATTCCCCGTCGTGGTCGTAGCGGATTTGGGCAAGCGTTTCAATTTCGCTGACTTGAAAAAGGAAATCATTCTGGACGAGCAATTCGGTCTTTGCCCGCAGGTCAAGCCGCCGGGAACCGGGCAGCGTTATCCGAGTCTTCCGCACTGGCTCGCGAACCGTCGGCAGCGCCGCGAGACGTTGGGCGAGGAATTGCGCCTGCTTTATGTCGCGCTCACCCGCGCGCGGGACAAGCTCATTCTGGTCGGTGGCGCGACGCGCAACAAAATCGAAAACCACCGGGGCCGTGGCGACGCGCACACGATCACCAGCCAGGAAGTGCTTTCGGCGAATTGTGTTCTGGACTGGCTCACGCTTTGGCTCGCGCGCGACGCAGCGTTTGCCAGCGGTGCCAACACGGGAAAATCCAGAGTGTTGAAGTGGGAGATCCTCGAGAACGACAGCCGTTCGGATTCAGTCGTGGCGACACCCGATGGCGCGCCAGTTTCGCCAGCAACAAATTTTTCGGTTGCGTCCGGCGAGATTGAAGAACTTCAAAAGCGCCTGTTGTGGAATTATCCGTTTGCAGGCGCGACGATGGAGCCGGCCAAAACTTCGGTTTCCCTTTTGCGCCGGCGACTCGCTGACGAAACGGACGACGACGCACGCCGCGTCAATTTCGGGAGAGCCGGGGAGACCGCGCGCGTGAAACGAACGAGTGGCGGTTTGAGCGCGGAGGAAATCGGAACCGCGCATCATCGGTTCCTGCAATTCGTCGAACTGACACAGCATGCCGACCCGGAATTTTTTGCCCGCGAAGCCGAGCGAATGGAGCACGCGGGCGTTTTGTCGGCGGCGGAACAAGCGGCGCTGGATTTGCGCGCGCTGGCGGGTTTTTGGCGTTCGGAAATTGGCGGCCAGATTCGCGCGCAAGCGTCGTGCGTCCAGCGGGAACTGGCATTTACGATCCGGCTGGCCGCGGAAGATTTGTTGCCTTTTGGCCTTGGTCTGCCCGGTTCAGATCTGCGCGGCGAATTCGTCGTCGTGCAGGGCGTGGTGGATCTCGCGGTGATTTTGCCGGAAGAAATCTGGCTGCTCGATTTCAAGACAGATCGAGTCACCGGCAGAACCGTGGAAGAAAAGATTGAGTTGTACCGCCCGCAACTTTTGCTCTATGCACTGGCACTGACGCAAATTTATCGCCGGCCCGTCCGCCGAACCTGGCTCCATTTTCTGGCGCTGGGAAAAACCGTGGCGATTGATTAGGTAAGGAAGCCTGCCTTCGCAAAATCGCGCGGCGTCATTTCACGTCGATTTTCAGGCCGGCCTTTTCCAGCGTGGCGCCCTCGGTGAAGGCGAGCCGGGCCAGGGCTTTGTTGTAGTCGCCCAAGGCCCGGATTTCCGCGCCGCGGGCAAAGGTCAGATCACGTTGCAGTTGCAGGACGAAGAAGCTCGTGCTCTTGCCGTTCTCCAGTTTCTTTTGTTCGGCATCCAGCGCGGCTTCGGCATAAAGCCGGGCTTGATGCGTGGCATCGACGCTTTGAAACGCGGTCTGCGCGGTTTTCACGGCGTCATCGATGGCGATCATGATGTCCTGTTCTTCTTTTTTCAATTGCAGCAGAAGCTGGTCGCGCTGCGCCTTGCTGATCTTGTAATTGTTGCGCGCCGTGCGGTTGCCGAGCGGAATGCGCAACTCGCCGCCAATCGAATAGAACGGGCTGTTGCCTTCACCGATGTCGTTGAACGCGCCGCTGTATTCCTTCTTGGATCCGGAGTGGCCGTAGCTGCCGGTAAGATCGAGTTGCGGAAAAAGCTGGTTGCGCTGGTAACGCAGAGTGAGGCCCATTCGTTCGAGGTCAAGCCGGGTTTGGAGCAGATCGGGCCGCTGTGTCATCCCCCGCTGCCAGCTTGATTGGATGTCAAAAGCTTGCGGTGGAGCGGACAGAGTCTCGGAAGGTTCCAAGGGCACGCCGTGCCAGTCTCTGTAGTTCTCACTGAGGAGGGACTTCAACGCATTCTGCTGGATGTCCAGATTGCTCTGCGCCGAAAGCAAATCCGCCCGGCGTTGCGCCACTTGCGACTCGGCTTGTTTTTCGTCCAAAGGCGCGAGCGCGCCAACTTCGACGCGTTTCTTGTTTTCGGCCAGCAGGCGTTCAGCAAGCTGCAAGGCTTTCTCCTGGTTGTTCACATCTTCGCGTGCTTGAATAAGGCTGTAGTAAGCCAGTTGAACGTTTTCGACGACGCTCATGATCCGCTGGCGCAAACCCAGTTCGGAAAATTTCAGCCGGTTCTTGCTGACCGCGATGGAGAAACGAGTGTTGTCGATCCAGAAATTTTTCAGCAACGGCTGCGTCAATCGGATCGACGCCGACCCACTGGAATTTTCCGAGGACCGGAGCGGGTCTTGCGGATTGGAAAGCCGATCGCCAATTTGACTGCCCAGGCTGTATTGCAAGCCCGTCGGCAAAACGCCCCCCAAGCTGGTGTTGAAAGAATCGAACTCCGTCTTGCTGCCGGCGAAGAGGCGATTCTGTTGATCGAGGCCGCCCGGCGACAGGCTGTTTTGGTGCGACGCTGTAATGTCCAGCACGGGATCGTAACCCCCGTACGCGAGCGTCACATTGTAACGCGCCACTTCCGGGTTGATGCGCTCGACCTTCAAGTCAAGGTTGTGCTCCAGCGCGATCTGGATGCAATCGGCAAGGGAGAGCGACTTGGGGCTGGGGGAGTTATTCTGCGCGCCAGCGGGCAAAGCCGCCGCCAGCAACGCCAGCAGGAACATTTTTCGTAATCGCATGAGAGCGGGAGATTGCTGAATCAAAATCATTTCGTCAAACAAACGTCTGTTTCCATCCGCGCGACCAGCCGACGCCTAAATCGAGTCGATAAAGTCCAGCCACTCGGGGATGCCAGGACACGCATTATGACACGCTGCCCAGCCAAAAGTTTCATTCCGAATTCGGTGAACGCGCTTATCCGACGCCGGACGATGCTCGAAGCTTCAAGTCATTTTGCGTGGGCGCGTTTTCGCATCAATTGTCACTCCGCTCCCATTCTACTTTGCAACCACAGGCTCGCCGTCCGTCTCGCAATCGGTTAAACCGTTGAACGTTCAATGGAACTTCGTGATTTTGCAGAACAGATATTGTTTGCGACGACGCTGGCCGACAAGCTGCGCACACCGGAAGTCATCACCGATGAGCGGCCCGGCAGCCCGCTCGCGACGCCGCCGGCGCCCGGTCGTCCGACCGAATTGCGCTTCAAGCCACAAGTCACCGGCAAGGCGGAATTTCCCGGCGCGCATCGACTCGATCAGCCGCGCGAACGCGGACGCCTCCTGCACTTTTTCGCCAATCACGAATTGCTCGCCACCGAGCTGATGGCGCTCGTGCTCCTGCGGTTTCCTGACGCACCGGCGGCTTTTCGCAAGGGCGTCGCGCAGACCCTCCGCGACGAGCAGGAGCACACACGGCTTTACCTTGAGCGCATGAAGGCGTGCGGCATCGACTTTGGCGAACTACCCGTGAGCGGCTATTTCTGGCGCACCGTTTCCACGATGGAGAGTCCGCTCGATTATGTTGCCAGCCTGTGTCTGACGTTCGAGCAGGCGAATCTCGATTTCGCCCGCCACTTCGCGCGTGGCTACGCGAACGTCGGCGACGCCGAAACCGCAAAGTTGCTCGAAAAAATTTATCGCGACGAAATCGGCCACGTTGCCTACGGCTTGAAATGGTTTCGCCGCTGGAAAAATCCCGACGAAAGCGACTGGCTGGCGTTTTGCCGCGTGCTGAAATTTCCGCTCTCGCCGCAACGGGCGAAGGGTTTCGCGTTGAACGTCGAAGGTCGGCGCGCGGCTGGACTCGATCCGCAGTTTATCGCGGAGTTGAACGTGTATTCGCAATCGAAGGGCCGCACGCCGTGCGTCTTCGTTTTCAATCCGTTCGCCGAAAGCCGCATCGCGCAGGGCAAGGCGTTTAACCCGACGAAGCACCAGGCGCAACTCGCGCGCGATCTCGCGAACCTGCCGCAATTTCTCTGCCGGCAGGACGACCTCGTGCTCGTCGAGCGGCGACCGTCCGTGGATTTTTTAAGCGAGATCAAACACGCCGGTTTTGCGCTGCCGGAGTTCGTGGAAATGGGCGACGGAGGAGCGCGGCTGTGGTCGCAGACCCAGCCGCAGCGCGTCGCAAACATCGAGGGCATCGAAAATGCCGAACGTGCTGCGGCTGGTGTTTCGCACACCATCGCGCTCCAAAATCTTTCCTCGCGCAAACTCGGCCGCCTCCGCCCGTGGGCTTGGGGACCGGACAGCGTCGAACTGCTCGCGCCACTATTCGCGAACGTCACCGCCGAGGCGCGCACCGCTGACCAACGCTTCAACGCCAACCTCGCGCAACTCTACCCGAAGGCGTGGAGCGCGGAATTTTTGCGAAGCATTTTGAAAGGTAGGGCGGGCAGTCTTCTGCCTGCCGATGCTGCGACCTCCACAGAACGGCGCGCACGGAGTGACACGCCCTACCTTTGCACTGAACACGAAGTCGGCGTCACGGTGACTTCACTTGATGACGCGCTCGCCGCCATTGCCGCGATTCGCGCTCGCGGCCATCACAAAATCATTGCGAAGGAAGCGCTCGGACTCGCCGGCAGCAACGCGCTACGCCTGTTCGAACCGGAGTTGTTGGACGCACAACGGCGCTGGCTTGCGAACTCGTTGCGCGGCGGACGACAACTCGTCATCGAGCCGTGGCTGGAACGCGAGCAGGATTTCTCTGTGCAACTCGAAATGACGTCGGACGGCTTGAAGCTCTGCGGCTTCACCGGTTTGATTAACGACGCGAAAGGACAGTTCCACGGCAACTGGGCCGAGTCGCATCATCACACGCGCATTCCAAGTCGCGTCGTGGCGCTGTTTCGCGAGCCAGCCAATATCTCGCGCCGTCTGCTGGATTTTTACGCAAAAATCTTCGCGACGCTCGAAGCCGAGTTGCGCGCCGTCGATTTTGTCGGGCCGCTCGGCATCGACGCCTTCGTCTATCGCACGGCGCAAGGTGAATGCCGGCTCAAGCCCGTCGTCGAGATCAACCCGCGTTACACGATGGGCCGCGTGCTGGTCGAATTGATGAAGCAAACCTGCCAGGGCAGTTGTGGCGCGTTCCGGCTCGTCAATCGTGCGATGATTCGCGCTGCTGGCTTTGAAAATTTTCCCGCCTATGCGCGTTCGTTGCGCGAACGGTTCCCGCTGCACCTCGAAAGGGCACCGGCGCCGCGCATCCGCGAAGGCACGCTCTGCTTGAACGATCCGGCGCAAGCACAAGTTTGTCTGGCGATCTTTCAAGTCGGTCGCACGCTGGACACACTCATTCGGCCCTGAATCCATGCAGTTCCAAACGCGCGGACTAAATGCTCAAAGCTTGAAACGGAAAACTTCGCTAACGAGAAGATCTTGTGTAACCTCGGCCTGCCGCTGCCTCAGTAACCAGGCAGTATGAATACCGAAACTTCAATCAATCGTTGTCCGAAGTGCGGTGCGACCGTGCCCGCCGAAGCGCCGCAGGGCTTGTGTCCCAAGTGCGTGCTGCTCGGGGCCGCGACGCCCACCGAGGCCGGCCGACAGGAGCGCCGTCGCATCGAACCGCCGCCGCTCGCGACGGTCGCCGCGGCGTTCCCGCAGCTTGAAATCATCGAACTCATTGGGCACGGCGGCATGGGCATTGTTTACAAAGCCCGCCAGCCGCGACTCGACCGCTTCGTCGCGCTGAAACTTTTGCCTGAAGTTGCCGGCAAAGATCCCACGTTCGCCGAGCGTTTCAATCGCGAGGCGCGCGTGCTGGCGAAACTCAATCACCCAAACATTGTCACCGTATTTGATTTCGGCCAGTCCGGCGGATTTTTTTATCTGCTGATGGAATTGGTCGATGGCGTGAACTTGCGCCAGGTGATGCGCGCCGGAAAATTTTCCGCCGCCGAGGCGCTGAACATCGTGCCGAAAATTTGCGACGCGCTCCAGTTCGCGCACAGCGAAGGCATCCTCCATCGTGACATCAAGCCCGAGAACATCCTGCTCGACACGAAGGGCCGCGTGAAGATCGCCGACTTCGGCATCGCCAAACTCATCGGCGACGCCACGCCCGACATCACGCTCACCGCGAGCGGTGCCGCGCTCGGCACGCCGCACTACATGGCACCGGAGCAATTGGAGAAACCGCAGGAGGTCGATCACCGCGCGGACATTTATTCGCTCGGCGTCGTCTTCTACGAAATGCTCACGGGCGAACTGCCCATCGGCCGTTTCGCCGCGCCGTCCACCAAAACTCCGCTCGACGAACGCGTCGATGAAATCGTCTTCCGCGCGCTGGCCACCGCGCGCGAACTGCGCCAGCAAAGCGCCGGGCAAATGAAGACCGAAGTGGAGCATGTGCAGACGACGAGTGCGACTCAGGTGATGCCTTCCGCCGACGTGCCTGCGCAAAAATCAAGCACGGCGAATCCGAGCGCGAAATTCGAGTGGCAACCGGAACATCGTTCGCTCGCGCTCGGCGGGCTGGGATTCTTGCTTCTCTTTCTGTTGACCAATTTGTTGCCCGCCATCGGCATCACCCTGAGAGTGCTCGGCAGCATGGCTCGCCAAAACGTAGGTGGCGCGCTGCTTGCGCTGGCGTTGATTGCCGCGCCGTTCGGTTTGGGTTGGTGGATCTGGCGGCGGCGCGGACAGCTCCTGGCTCCGCTCGGGCTGGCGGGACGCGGCGATTCGACGGGTGGCACGGCCGCCGCGATGGAGCGATGGATGCACCGGCTGGCAGTGACGGTGTTGCTCACCGGCGTCGCCTTCGCGGGCTGCCAGGTCACGATCTTCCTCAGTGCCATCACCAGCACCGTGAGTTCGGCCACCGGTGGGGCCGGAAGCGGCATCGCCGCCCTCCTCGCATTGGCCATGCTCGCCGTCACCTCGCTGGCGCTGAATGAAAAGCACGCGGTCGCCTCGTTCGAGCCGACGCCCGGCCCCGCATGGATGCGCAGCGTTGGAACTCTCTACCTCGTCCTCGGTGGGCTGGCGTTCCTGCCCTCGCTCTTGACTTGGGGCAGCCCGCAATATGTTTGGAACACGGTCTCCACCTCGGCCTTCGTCGGACTCGCGCTGCTCACGCGCAGCAATTCGCTCCGCCGCCTCGCCATCGCGGTCTGTTCGGCGTTCAGTTTGATCGGTGTCGGGAGTCTGATCTTCATCTTTGGTGCCTGGATTTCCGGGTCGGAGCCGACGGGAAAAGTCGCGGAACTTTCCAGTCCGCTCACCCTCGGCATCGGGTTTCTCCAATGGATACCGATGTTGCTAGGCGTCTGGATTCTTTGCCATCATGATGTCCGACCGGCCTTTGGTCTCGCTCTGTCTCAACCGGATAGACCCAAGCCAAACCCTTGGCCGCATCGGCTGCTCTGGCTGGTGCTCGCGCTGGTTCTATTGCCGGCGGCGGCGGTGGTTGCTTCGTTGCTGGTGCCGGTCTTTTACCGGGTAGGCTTCGGTCAATCAGCGGGCCTGTTGCTGGCCCTCCTGCCGATGTTCACCGGCGGGTTGCTGGTCTGGAGGTTCACGCACACGCGCCCAACCGCTGCCGCAACTCAGCCGCCCGGAGCATGGAACCCTTGGCCGCAGCGTATATTTTGGGCGCTGTTGCTGCTGGTCGTGGTGCCGGTTTTAGTGTTGGCGCTCGGCTTGGTCCTGCCGCGATGGATGGCTTCGCGGCAGTTGAACCCGCCCGTGCCGATGGCCGCGACGAACAATATCCCGAATCTAGGAGAAATAAATTCGGCAAACCAAGCCGCCACCTTTTCCTTCACTGTTCCCAACGCTCAGGTCGCGATCTTCACGCCGGTTTTTTGGAGCAACGGCGTGCCGGCGCGCGTCCCCAATCTGGGCGCTTTTGCCATCGCGGCGAATGCGCCACTTGCTCCGCCGATGGTCCCTTGCATCAACTGGGAGCGGGGTGAACCGCCCGGCGGCTTCACCGACGCGGCCTGGAAAATCATCGTCGCCTCCGACGCCGGTGGTGACGCCAGTTCCGGCGGGATCTTGATGCCGCCGGGATTCGACACGCTCACCAACGCCGGGCCGGCTCACTTGCAGTTAAACGCGAACAGCGCGACGACGCTCTGGCTCGCGCGCACCAACGCCAGCGGCTTCGGTGTCAGCCTCGAAGCCGAGTGCCGCGACTACACTTCGCGCGATGGCGAAATTTTGATAACAGGCCGATTAGGCACCGGGACGAACTGGATGGCGGCGCTCGGCTTTGAAACGCCTGCGACGACGACTTCTGAAATCGCAAACCCAATTGCAGCCTCGGCCAACTCATCAGCGGCTCCGTCGGATGACGCGACGAGACGCAAACAGGACATTCAAATTCGAATGCTGCGCGAACGACTCGCTGAAGAGAGCGCGCGTGTCAAAGTGGGCGTGCTCGCGCCTCTGGACGTGGCGAAGACGGAACGCGATCTCGCGATTGCCGAAGCGCGCGGCGACGCGGTCAAGATCGCCGAGGCGAATCTGAAGTTTGCCGAACCGAACTTTGAATCTGTAAAGGCGAGGCTGGCTGGCGGCAAGGCCACGAGCGAGGAGTTGCGAACCGCCGAGGCCGAGCGCGACATCGCCAAAATTGAGTTGGAAGAAGCGCAGGCGAAAGCCAAACGGGAAATGCCGAAATCCAATGCCGCCACGACGAATCAAACAACAAATCTCGCAGCCGCGTTCGGCCTGGAAAAAGCGCGTCAGGATTTGGCGAACGTGCGAAAGCTGGTTGAACTCGGCCAGTTGGCACCCCAAGGGAACGAGATGTTGTTGGCCGAAAGCACAGTTGCCATCCTCGAAGCAGAAATCAAGGGCGATACTCTGGCTGCGGCCAAGGCGCGCCTGGAATACGCGACGAAGTTTCTGCGGCTCACACGCAAGTTGCGCGAAGTCGGCAAAGCCACCGACCACCAAGTGGAAACGGCCGTGGAACTTGAAGCAACTCTCAGAACCGCCTTAGCAGAACTCGAAAAGAAGCCGTAACCGACCATGCATTTTTGAGATGACTACACAGCCCACGACCGCGCCGGCTGACGGCAATTTCGCGACGACGCGCTGGACGCAAGTCCTGCGCGCGCGCGGCGAAACGGTCGAGGCGCAAAAGGCATTGAGTGAGTTGTGCGAGGCATACTGGACGCCGGTGTTTCGTTTCCTCCGCCGCGAGGGCCGCGACGAAGATACGGCACGCGAGTTGACGCAAGAATTTTTCGCCCGGTTGATCGCGCGGCACGGACTCGCCACTGTCCAGCAGGGACGCGGACGGTTCCGTTCGTTTCTGCTCGGCGCGGTGAAACATTTTCTCGCCGACATGCGCGATCACGAGCGCCGCCTCAAGCGCGGCGGCGGCGCGACGCCGGAGCCACTGGCTTCGGGGAACGGCACAGAAACCGAATTGCAGATTTCCGATCCCAGTGCCGCGGTGCCGGACACATTCTTCGATCGGCAATGGGCGTTCACGGTGATGGAGCGCGGGCTGGTGGCGGTCGAGCGCGAGTTTGAATCGGAAGGTAAGCGCGATCAGTTTGCCGTGCTCAAACCGTGGCTCGTCGGTGAAACGGAGGCGTTGCCGCAAGCCGAGGCCGCGCGACGGCTCGACTTGACCGAAGGCGCGGTGAAAGTCGCGATTCACCGGCTGCGCAAACGCTTTCGCGAACTCATCCGCGCCGAGATCGCCCAAACCATCGACGACCCCGTGCGCCTCGACGAAGAGTTGCGCTACCTCGTCGAAGTATTGTCTGCAACTTGAACCAGAATGAATCCAGCGCGAATCCCAACAGTGATTCAGTCGAGCGAGGGTACGGTGAAGAGTTGCGGCCGTGGCGCGCGGGTATGCGTGAAACGCTACCCGCAGCACTTTGGAAGCAAAAGGTGCGTCGGGATTATCAAAAGATTCGGTTGCAGGCGGAGCCGTTGCGGTTAGTCCTTCGGACATAACCGCGCTCCATCCGCGAGCGTGACCGACGACCCGCTGATCGAAAACGTCGAATGATCGAGAGTTGCGGGCGTAACAGAATTTCCCCAAACTGCGAGCCACTTGAATCGCGAATCGAAAAATTCTCTCGCCGAAGTTTTGCCCACGCACACGCCCAGCTTGTTCCGGGCGGCGGTAATAAGAGCAGCGGAATTACTGCGCGCGGGCGAACTCGTGGCGCTGCCGACGGAAACCGTCTATGGACTCGCGGCGAACGCCCTCGACGCGCGCGCGGTCGAAAAGATTTTTCAAGCGAAGGGCCGGCCACAACACAACCCCATCATCGTCCATGTCGCGAGCATCGAAATGGCGCGGCGCTGCGTCGCGGATTGGCCGACGCTCGCGGAAAAACTTGCTGTGGCATTTTGGCCGGGACCGCTCACGCTGGTGCTGCCGCGCTCAAGAGAAATTCCGGATGCGGTCACGGCGGGCGGTGAAACGGTGGGCGTGCGCTGGCCGAGCCATCCGTTCATCCAGGCGGTGATTCGCGAATGCAGTTTTCCACTGGCGGCACCAAGCGCCAATCCATCGAATCAAATTTCGCCCACGTCCGCAGACCATGTCCGCGCGATGCTCGGCGAGAAAATCCAATTGATCGTCGATGGCGGGCTTTCAAACGTCGGCATCGAATCCACGGTACTGGACTTGACGCCGCGCCCGCCGCGCGTGTTGCGCCCCGGCATGATTCACGCGGAGTCGCTCATCGCCGTCATCGGCGAACTCGCGGCTGCCAGCGGCCAGAACGACGAGGGTAAGTTGCGCAGTCCGGGTCTGCTGCGAAAGCATTATTCTCCGCGAGCGCAACTGCGGATTTTGAACTGGCGTGATGAAGCTGACCTCGATTCTCAACTCTCAACTCTCAACGCGCAACCAAATCAAACGCATATCATTGCGCACACGTGCATTCTGCTCGGCGAAAAATTTCCGCACGTGAGCGTCATCCCACATGACGCCGAGGCGTTCGCACGCGCCATCTACGCGGAACTGCATCGGTGCGATGAGGCGGGCGCGAAGTTGATCGTCGTCGAGGCGCTGCCGGAAGGAATCGAATGGCGCGCCATCGCGGATCGTTTGCGACGGGCCGCCATCGATTGAAGCACGCCTACTTGACGCTCATTCCGACGGCTGACGGCAAGTCGGTCAGGCCGGCGTCAGCCAGACGAGCGCGCAATCCTTCAACGATGTTTTTGACCACGCCCGGCCCCTCGTACACCAGCCCGGTGTAGAGTTGCACGAGTGACGCGCCGGACGTGATTTTTTCCCAGGCATCAGCGGCGTTGAAAATTCCGCCCACACCGATGATGGGCAACATCCCGCCCGTCTGCCGAAACAGATGCCGGATGATTTCGGTACTGCGCGCGCGCAAGGGACGTCCGCTCAAGCCACCGGTTTCGGCGTAAACCTTTTTCAACTCTTCCCTGCTCGCGTCGGGCCGCGCGATGGTCGTGTTCGTCGCCACGATGCCCGCCACTTGCCGTGGGCCGGCCAATTCCAGAATTTCATCCAGCGCGGTGAAGGAAAGATCCGGCGCGACTTTGACGAGGATGGGCCGGGCGCGCCCCGGCGGTGTGCGGGCCGCGAGGAATGCGCGTTGAGTTTCGTCGAGGGCGGCGAGAATTTCATCCAGCGCGGCTTTATCCTGGAGTTGACGCAAGTTCGGCGTGTTCGGCGAACTGACATTGACGACAAAAAAATCCGCGTGCGGCCAGAGCACGCGAAACGAATTCGCGTAATCGGCCGCAGCGTTTTCCAGCGGCGTGATTTTCGATTTGCCGAGATTGATGCCGACGGGATGGCTGGGCCAGCGTCCGCGCGCGCGCCAGTCGGCCAGGCGCAGCGCCATCGCCTCCGCGCCGGCGTTGTTGAAGCCCATGCGATTGATGAGTGCTTCGTCCGCCACGGCGCGGAACATGCGCGGCGCGGGATTGCCCGGTTGCGCGTGCCACGTCACGCCGCCCAGTTCGCTGAAGCCGAACCCGAGCGCTGGCCAGATCGGCGCGGCGGCGGCGTGTTTGTCCATGCCCGCCGCGAGGCCGACGGGATTCGGGAAATTCAAACCGAAAAGTTTCACCGGCAACGGCGGCGCGCCGAAGAAAGTTGCGCCCGCCTCGCAAATCGATTCGTGCCGGCTCGCCCAACTCAGCGCCGCCAACGTGCGATTGTGGATTTCCTCCGAGTCCTGCGCGAACAGCGCCGGGCGAAGACAGTTTCGGTAAAACCACGACATGCCGAAGTGTTGGCAGCAAGCAGGCACCGCCGCAATTCAAAGGTGACGCGGGGCACTGAGCGATTTGACAAGTCAGCTTTGAGTGAGTGAGACAATCCCGAATTCCGAAATTGAATAGCCGCGAAAGAACACAAAGAACGCAGAGAGGGGAGAGATGGAGTAATGAAGGCGGGAATAACCTGGGCGCCATTTTACCTTCAAGGTCAGCCTGCTTTTCTTTGTACTACAATCACCACAGATGTTGTTTTTCTGAGAAGAATTTTAACCACGGATTTCACGGATCGGCACGGATGATCCGGCGGATTTTCCACCGGGCTTTTTCCAATCCGTGTCATCCGTGAAATCCGTGGTTCCCGGTTTGGTTGCGGCGTCAGCCGCGCTGTGTGTTCTCTGTGGCCAACTTCGGTTTTCGGGGTAAGCACAAAACTCGATTCGCGGCGCTGGAAACTTTGTCTCTTTCGCAGGCGCGCTCCAAGTGCTACGTTTCGCCCGTTCATGAAAAAGCCCGCGAGGATTTCATCGCCTGCCGTCGTTTGGATGACGTGGCTGTTCCTCAGTCTCGCTGACGCGGCGGTTGCCAACGCCCACGCAGCCGTGTCGGTGGGGTTTGAATCGAACCAAATTTGGGTCAGCGAGACGAACCAGCAGGTCACACTGAATGTGCTTCGCAGCGGCGATGCGAGT
>JACPZS010000211.1 GCA_016195385.1 Verrucomicrobiota bacterium | reverse complement strand
AGCTCCTCTGCCTGTGTGTGGGCGTGCTGCGTTCCGGCCAGCCCTGGCAGGACTCCGGCCGCCCCATCCCCCAAACCACCCCGGCTCAGTCTTCTCCTTAATAGCTCTTTTTCTTCTTCCCAACAAAGACCGTATCTCCTCTTCGGCTCCTGCAACTCCGCGCCGTGTTACTGCAACTACCGTTTCCCTGCTGGCGGTTCCACGAATTAGTCCATGCAAAACCTCTGGCCCATCTTGTGGTTGATCGCCGTCGCGGTCACGGCGCAGATCACTATGAACTGCTCGTCTCGCGCGGCCAGTTGATCATGCAATTGCATCGCTGGGACTTGGAGCATCATCACGGTCCATCGGCGGCTGTGGATTAACTTGCGCAAGCAACTCGTTTCCGCGCTTGCCCTGAAATTCGCCGGCAGTATCTTTCCCGCATGAGCACGGTCAAAGAAATCGAGAGTGCCATCGCCAGACTTTCTCGAGACGATCTCGCCGAACTGCGCGCCTGGCTCGCGCACTTCGATGCCGATGCCTGGGATCAGCAAATCGAGCAAGATGCCCAGACTGGGCGTTTGGACGCTTTTTACCAGCGCCTCGAACGAGAGAACGAGGGCCAGCCGGACGTCCCGCTCGATGAAGTCCTCAACAAAGAAGAGCTTTCGTAGCCGTTTTCGGGCGCTGCCACCTGCCATGCGAGCGCTTGCCCGGAAGAATTTCTGGCTCTGGTTGCGCGACCCGCATCATCCATCGATCCAGTTCAAAAAAGTTGGCCTGTTTTGGTCGGCTCGAATCGGAAGCGATTATCGTGCGTTGGCGATTATTACTGGCGACAGCGTTGATCGGTTCTGGATCGGTCGGCATGATGAATATGAGCACATCATTGGCAGGCGTTGAGAAAAAACACCGTGTCCCAGCGTTCCACTGCCGTTGGCAGACGTGGATTTATCGGCGTCCGTTTGCCAGCGAATTTCTTATGGCTCCCCAACTTTTGAATTGCGTGCGCGATGTTGAGGCGAATTGAACCATGCAAAACCTCTGGCCCATTTTGTGGTTGATCGCAGGCGCGGGGTTGGGTGGTGTGTCGGTCGCGTTCTTTTATCGCGCGAAAATCCGCCACGAAGTTGAGCGCGCGACAGCCGTGTTTGAGCCGGAGCGTGCCGTCGCTAACGAGCGCATTCGCCAGCTCGAAACGCAGCTTCAACAAAACGCCGCGCTTGCCGAGAAGCAGAATTCCGAGTTGGGCAGCTTGCGCGACGCGTTGCGTGCCGAGTCGGACAAGCGCTCGGCGGCCGAGCAACGCAACACGCAGTTGCCGGCCTTGGAGGCGACGATTGGCGATCGGGAGAAGCAGCTTCAGCAATTGCAAAACACACTCTCGGCGCTGAATGCCAAGCTCGCCGAAACCGAAACGCGTTTGCAGGAGGAACGCAAAACCGCCGAGGAAAAATTGAAGCTGCTCGCCGACGCGCAACAAAAACTCACGAACGAATTCAAGGCGCTCTCCGCCGACGCGCTCAAGCACAACAATCAGTCGTTCCTCGACCTCGCGCACGCGACGCTCAAACAATTTCAGGAAGGCGCGCGTGGTGATTTGGAGAAACGCCAGCAGGCCATCGACGAACTCGTCAAGCCCGTCAAAAGTTCGCTGGAGAAATTTGATTCCAAAATTCAGGAGCTGGAAAAGAGCCGCATCGGCGCGTACGAAGGTCTCACGCAGCAAGTCCGCTCGCTGGCCGAAACGCAAATCCAACTTCGCTCCGAAACCGCCAATCTCGTGAAGGCGCTCGGTACGCCGCGCGTGCGCGGGCGTTGGGGGGAAATTCAGCTTCGCCGCGTCGTCGAGATCGCCGGCATGTTGGCGCACTGTGATTTCCAGGAACAGCCGAGCGTCACAACCGAAGACGGTCGTCTGCGCCCGGATCTGAAGATCAATTTACCGGGAAGAAAAACCATAGTTGTCGATGCCAAAGCCCCGCTGGCCGCGTATTTGGACGCCATCGCCGCCACGGACGAGCCGACGCGCATCGCGAAATTCGCCGACCACGCCCGGCAGATTCGCGATCACGTCGCCGCGCTCAGTCGCAAATCGTACTGGGAACAGTTCGACGCGACGCCAGAGTTTGTCGTGCTGTTTTTGCCGGGCGAAACTTTTTTCAGCGCCGCGCTCGAACACGATCCTTCGTTGATCGAACAAGGCGTCGAACAACGCGTCATCCTCGCGACGCCGACAACGTTGATCGCGTTGCTCAAAGCTGTTGCCTACGGCTGGCGGCAGGAAAATCTGGCAGAGAACGCGGCGAAGATCAGCGAGCTGGGCAAGGATCTTTACAAGCGCATCGCCGTGATGGCCGAACATTGGGACGCGCTCGGCTCCAGCCTCGGACGCGCGGTGGAGAAATACAACGACGCCGTCGGCTCGTTGGAGCGCAACGTCCTGCCGGGCGCGCGAAAGTTTCGCGAACTCGAAGCGGCTCCCGGCGACAAAGTGATCGGAAATCTTGTGCCGCTGGATAACGTCCCGCGCGCGCTGCAAGCGCCGGAGTTGGCGCGCTCGGAAAACGACGGACAGGAGCTTTAACACGTTCCGCGTTTGTCGTGACGAAGCTCCGATAATTTCACGGCTTGCTCGAATCGATCGCATGAATCCGGAAGAACTGTCGATCCTCGCTCAAATCCACGTCCATCGTTCCAAAATCGTCGATGCGAAGCGGCGCTTCCAAAACAGGAACCCAAACGCCCGAGACCACGTCTTTGCTTTTTTCCAATCGGAGCGTGCGAGTCGAGAGCGGCCAGATCAGTTTCACTTTGCTTCCGATGGCGATGGCAAAGAGTTCGGCATTTTCCGGCAGCACAAAAATTACTGCGGAAGTTCGCGGCCCGCTGGGAATCGATGCGTCATTGCGGAGTGCGGAGCGTGCTCGGAAACTCGCGACGCCGACAAATCCCGGACTGGGAGTGAAGCGCAGTCCGGCCATTCCCTCCGCCACCGTAATGAAGCTGCGATTGGTGATTGGCGTGAAGCCGTCGTTTTTGAACAAGCGTCCGCCAGCAATGCCGCGAATATCGAAGTGTGTCGTCTCGGTCAAATCGTCCGGGTGCGGGCGGATGATCAAAGACGGACGCGTCTGTTCGCCTTGCCGCGTGACCGCTGGGGCGATGGTGGGCGGGCCATCCAGTGTCGGGAGGAGAGCCATGACGGAGTTTGCTTTTCCGCCGATGCCCGTGAAATCGCCGGCCACGTAAAGATCATTTCCCTTGGGCGCGATGAGTTGCACGAAGCCATTGGCCCGCGCGTCCCAAGTGCTGTCCCACGCGCGCGTGACTGTGGAAAACCGCGCCAGATTGATCGCGCCACTGGGTTTGAGATCAAAGATCCGGCCGCCGGCGAAAAGATTCGTGCCGACGACTGCCACGGAATTGATTTCGACTCCGTTCTTGGTGGAAAAATTCCCGATTGACTCGACAAGGCTGGCGTCATCCGCTGACACGCGGGCGAGATAAGGAGCGGGAATGCCATCAATGGCGTCGAAGCTTCCGCCGAAGTACGCGAAGCCGTCTGCCGCAGTCATGGCGTTCACCAAGCCGCGCTCGATTCGTGGAGTTGGAAATACCCGCGTGAATCCTTGCGAAGATTCGGTGGAGACTTGGAGTAGCCCGAGCGGCTTCTCGTGAAGTGCAGTCGCGTATAGAATTCCAAGAAATAGGCGGTCGCCCGATAGCGCCAAGTGAAATACTAGATTGAGAGTCGATAACGAATCGATTTGCCAGTCCAACGCAACTTGGCCGGTCGCGAGCAGACCCACCTTGGCCATATAAATTCTGGCCGTGCCACCGACGGATCTAAAATCACCAGCCACGAACAAATGAGTTTCATTTCGGACCAGATCATAAACCCAGAAACTCGGGCTTGGATTCCATTCAGGATCAACAAGTCCGCCCTGTTCGGTTGAAATTTTCGCTAAGTACGATCGCGGGACACCACCAACCGTTTGAAAACGCCCTCCCAGATAAATATCCTGATCCTGCAGAACGATGGCATTAACAATTCCGTCTGTTCCCGGATTCCAGTCCAAATCCAGTTCGCCGTTGGCCAGGAAGCGCGCGAGGTTCGCGCGCGGCACGCCATGCACATGCGAGAAATCGCCGCCCACGATCATTTTGCCGTCGCTTTGAAACGCGATGGCGAGCACGCGCGGCGGACGATTCGTGCGGTTGGCAAACTGCATTTGCGGCAAGTCGGCGGCCCAAGCCGTGCCACCGGGCACCACCACCGTGAAGGTGTGATCAACGGGTTCCGCCGGTCGATAGTGAGCGTCGCCTTCCTGCGTCGCGCGGACGACCACGTCGCCGCCGCCGCCGGGCACCAGCCAATCGGCAGCGAGTTCGCCCGGGCCGGCGAGCACTTGATAGGAAACGGGCAGACCGGAAGATGCCGAAGCGCGCAGCTGAAACGGATCCGTCACGGACGAACCGGACGCATCGAATATAATGCTTTGGCCGACGCGGACGACACCGTTCGAGAAGACCACTTCGTCCAACCAGCCCGCATCTGCTCCCGCGGCTGGCTGGCCACTTTTTGAGTAACGCCAGGCGATTCGGTGAGTTCCTTCGGGAATGTCGATGGCCCGCTGTTGCCACGGCAACGAACCGGAGATGCGAATCGTTTCACGGTCGTCGAGGGAAAATCCCAGAAAGTCGAGATCCGGCGCCGAGGAAACTCGCCACCAAAAAGTGAGCGTGCCCGGACCGGTGATCGACGTCGCGAGTGTCGAGCGTTGGCCGTCACCAATGAAGCCGCTGCGCGCGGAATGATGTCCGTCGTGGCTCAAAACTCCCGAACCAAACCAGCCCGAACTGGCGTCGGTTTCCCAAGTCCAATCGGGTTCATCGACTGCCTCGGCGACGGGAATCGGTGGAACAAGTTCGATGCTCACGTCGAGAAATTCGTCGGGCGAATTTCCTCCCCGGTTTTCCACTCGAATCGTAAGCTGGTTTTCCGGATCGGCGAAAGTTTGCTGCGGCAATAAATAGCCGACGGGTCCGGGTTCCGCCGCGGTTTTCATGTTCAGTTGCAAACTGGGAGCGTTGGGAGAGCGGGCCAGGATGACGTACGCGCCGTTGATGTCGATGCCACGCGTGTCATTGGTGTCCTGTCGGTAGCCGATCCAGTATTCGCGCGTCCCGCGTGCGATGCGCAATGCCAAAGGATGCGTCGGATCGTTTCGTTTCGCCTGCGGATGGTCGAAGCGGAATACGCGGTAGCGGCCCGATGCGGTGATCGATTGAACGCTCGCGTCCGACAGCCAGCCGAGCCGGTATTTGAACCAAGGATTGAAATGGTGACCGCTGCGGTAACCCGAACCCATAATGTCCAAAGGATCGCCGTATTCCGTTTCAGAACCCACACTCCACGCGGAATCGTCGGACGGTCGCGTCCAAAGATTTGCATGCGGGAGTCCCAGGTTGTGGCCGATCTCATGCGCAACAATTCCGACCGTGTAAACGCCATCAATCCAGCATCGCGGGCCGCCCACATCGGCGCGCCCGATGTCGGTGAAGCCAATGGTTTTCAAAACCACGAGAACATGCGCGTATGACGAGGGATCAAAACCGAGTCGTGAAGCCGCGCCTTGAGCATCGCTGTGGAGGGCGTCGCGGTTCGCCAGGTATTCAAAAGATTTCCGCGGCATCCGCAGCACGTCCGTCACGTCCGACTCCGCAACAGCCAAGGTCAATTGCCCGTAAGAACATTGTTCAAAGAAACCCCGCACTCCACCCGACTGATTGAACAGATCGACGGCAGCGGATTTGTTGGCGATGGGTGAACCGTTCACATCGGAAAAATCGACACGGATGATCAGGACGCGATGTTTTCCGATTGTTGCCGGAAAAACCGGAGCATCGGTTGTTTCGGATTCTTTGGTGATGCCGCGCGCCGTTCGATTGGCCACGCCGGACATGCACACGCTGCACGTCAAACGCGGAGGCACCGTTGAAGCGGCAAATGAGTTTTGACCCGATAGCGACTCGCTTTTGACTGATGCCTGCGTTGTGAACAAAAGAAAACCGCCGAAAAGCCAACTATCCACTCGGGGCCAAGGCATGACATGATTCTAGGCGCGTCAATTCGCCAATGCAAGGCGGGAAGGAAATCTTCTCGTGAGAAAATCTCGTTGATTGTCCGAACAAAACTCCTGTTTCGGCCAGTGTCATCTTGAGCAGGAGTTGAAGTTTTCGTGAAGCCTTCTGACGCGGCTAATTTCGCAAATTTGAAGCGGCTCCTGGCCACAAACAAAAAGCCGCCCCGGTTTCCCGGAGCGGCCAGATGGGCGCTCACCACAGGGGCGAGCTAACCCTGCGTGCTCGTGGCCGAAGCCGCGGCACAAGGTCGCCTTGCGGCGACAAACTTTACTTCTTCTTCGCCTTCGGCGCGGCGGCTTTGCGCTTCTCCTCGATCGCGGCTTGCGCGGCGGCGAGGCGCGCGACGGGGACGCGGTAAGGCGAGCAACTCACGTAGGTGAGGCCGACGCGATGGCAGAACTTGACGGAGTCAGGGTCGCCGCCGTGCTCGCCGCAGATGCCGAGCTTGATGCCAGGGCGCGTCTTGTTGCCCTTCTCGCAGGCAATCTGCACGAGCTGGCCGACGCCGGTCTGGTCGATGGACGCGAAGGGGTTCTTCTTGATGATCTCGTTCTCGGTGTAGGCGCCGAGGAAGGAGCCGGAGTCGTCGCGCGACATGCCGAGGCAGGTTTGAGTGAGGTCGTTGGTGCCGAAGCTGAAGAACTCGGCGGTCTGCGCGATTTCGTCGGCAGTGAGAGCACCGCGCGGGATTTCAATCATGGTGCCAACGGAGTAGGAGATTCTGACCTTCTTCTCCTTCTGCACGAGGGCGGCGACTTCGTGAACGATGGCGACCTGGAGGTCGAGTTCCTTCTTGAAGCCGACGAGCGGAATCATGATTTCGGGCTTGGCCTTGTAGCCTTCCTTCGTCGCGTCAGCCGCAGCTTCGAGCACAGCACGCGCCTGCATGCGGGTGATTTCCGGATACTTGATGCCGAGGCGGCAGCCGCGGAAGCCGAGCATCGGATTGAACTCATGCAGCTCGTGGACGCGGCTCATGATCTTCTCGACGGGGATGCCGAGCTTGCGCGCGAGGTCGGACTGCTGCTCCTTCGCGTGCGGGAGGAATTCATGCAACGGCGGATCGAGGAAACGAATCGTCGCGGGATAGCCCTTGAGCGCCTTGAAGATGCCGTGGAAATCCTCGCGCTGATACGGGAGGAGCTTGGCGAGCGCGGCTTCGCGGGCGGCGAGCGTGTCGGCAAGAATCATCTCGCGCATGGCGTCGATGCGGTCGCCCTCGAAGAACATGTGCTCGGTGCGGGTGAGGCCGATGCCCACCGCGCCGAACGCGATGGCCTGGGCGGCCTGCTCCGGCGTGTCGGCGTTGGTGCGGACGGTGAGCCGGGTGGCTTTGGAGCACCAGTTCATCAACTGGGCGTAGTTCTGGTACTTCTCCGTCTTCTGCGCGACTTTGTCGTCGTTGAGCAGGCCTGAGATGATCTCGGACGGCGCCGTCTTGATCTGACCGGCATAGACGAGGCCGGAGGTGCCGTCGATGGAGAGGAAGTCGCCTTCCTTGAACGTGTGGCCGTCAATCGTCGTGGTCTTGGCGTCGTAATCAATCACTACCCCGGCCGCGCCGCAGACGCAGACCTTGCCCATCTGCCGGGCGACGAGCGCCGCGTGCGAGGAGACACCACCGCGTGCGGTGAGAATGCCTTCCGCCGCGATCATGCCGCGCAAATCCTCGGGCGAGGTTTCCACGCGAACGAGGAGTACCTTCTCGGCTTTTTCCGCGGCCTGCACCGCGCGGTCGGCGTTGAAGTAAATCTTGCCCGTGGCGGCACCGGGGCCGGCCGGAAGACCGGTGGCGATGACCTTGGCCTTCTTGACCTCGCTGAGATCGAAGATGGGCGCAAGAAGCTGTTCGAGTTGATCAGCGGGATTGCGGAGGATCGCCGTCTCCCAGTCGATGAGCTTCTCCTTCACCATGTCGGCGGCAAACTTCAGCGCGGCGGCGGCGGTGCGCTTGCCGTTGCGCGTCTGGAGCATGAACAGCTTGCCTTCCTGGATGGTGAACTCGATGTCCTGCACGTCCTTGAAGTGCTTCTCCAGCGTCTTGCGAACCGTGAGCAATTCGGCGTAGCTCTTGGGCATCTGGTCCTTGAGCTTGAGCACCGGTTCCGGCGTGCGGACACCGGCCACGACGTCTTCACCCTGGGCGTTGATGAGGAACTCACCGTAGAACTCGTTCGTGCCACTGGCCGGATTACGGGTGAAGGCCACGCCGGAGCCAGAGGTGTCGCCAGTATTGCCGAAGACCATGGCCTGCACGTTGACGGCCGTTCCCCATTCGGTGGGGATGTTGTATTTCGCGCGATAGACTTTCGCGCGGTCGTTCATCCAGGAGCCGAACACGGCGCCGGCCGCGCCACGGAGCTGGTCCCAAGGGTTGTTGGGAAACGCCTTGCCGGTGCGCTCCTTCACCAACGCCTTGAAGCGCGCGACGAGTTCCTGCTGATCCTGGGCCGTGAGCTTCGAGTCCTCGAGGTCGGCATGATACTTCTCGTGCTTGAACTCATGGATGACCGTCTCGAACGGCTCATGGTCTTCGCCTTCGCGCTTCTGCACGCCCATCACCACGTCGCCATACATCTGGATGAAGCGGCGGTAGCAATCCCAGGCGAACCGCTCATTGCCCGTGGCCTTGACCAAGGCGACGACGGACTGGTCGTTCAAGCCGAGGTTCAAAATCGTGTCCATCATGCCCGGCATCGAGTCGCGCGCCCCGGAACGCACGGCGACGAGCAGCGGCATCCCGGTGGTGGCGCCGAACTTCGTGCCCATGATCTTCTCCATGTTGGCCATGCCCGCTTCCATCTGTGCCTGGAGCACGGCGGGATAGGTGCGCTTGTTGGCGTAAAAATAGGTGCAGACCTCGGTGGTGATGGTGAAGCCCGGAGGCACCGGCAACCCGATGCGGGTCATCTCGGCGAGGTTCGCGCCCTTGCCGCCGAGAAGAGGCTTCATGCCGCCGTCGCCGTCAGCTTTTTTGTTGCCCCAGGTGTAAACGTATTTCATCGATTTCAATGCTTTGGCCATAGGTGAATGCGTACTGTTGGTATTTTTCGTTGGAAACATCCGCGAAAATTGAGGCGCGAGACTAACAAAGGTCGAAGGTGTGTCAATGGTCGAGTGAGTAGTGTTGCCAAGCGCGTGAGCAGCGAGCCAAATCCTTCAACGCGAGGGCCCGGAGCCAGTTTTTCTTCGCCGAGTTTCATCGACAAATTTTGTGCGCCTGCTAGATTGAATCCGCCCTTTATGAAAACTACCGACCCAGCTGTAAAACCTCTCCAGCCAACCGGGAAGCAGGGTTTCACCCTCATCGAACTCCTGGTTGTCATCGCCATCATCGCGATCCTGGCGAGCATGTTGTTGCCCGCCCTGGCGAAATCCAAAACCAAGGCGCAGGGTATCAAGTGCCTGGCCAACGGCCGGCAAATGATGCTCGCCTGGCGACTCTACGTCGATGACAACCAGGACAAGGTGCCGATGTCCTACGCTCCCGGCAACCCCAGCGAATGGGTGCATGGCTCGCTGGATTTTGATGGCAACAACAAGAGTAACTGGGATCTCAACCAAGACATCACCAAAAGCCCGCTGTGGTCTTACTGCGGAAACTCCCCGGGCATCTGGAAGTGTCCGGCGGATAACAGCACCGTCAAAAACAAAGGCACGGTCCTGCCACGCGTGCGCAGCATTTCGATGAACGCCTGGTTCAATTCGACGGATGTCGATTCCTTCGGCAGCGGCTTCAAAATTTACAAATCCATGAACGACGTGGTGGAACCCAGTCCGAGCCTCTGCTGGCTTTTTCTGGACGAGCGCGAAGACAGCATCAATGACGGTGAGTTCGTGGTGGGCATGAACGGCTATCCCGACAAGCCGCAGCAGTGGTCGATCGTCGATTTTCCGGCCAGCTACCACAATGGCGCGGGCGGTTTCTCGTTCGTCGATGGCCACTCCGAGATCAAAAAATGGAAAGATGGACGAACGATGCCCGTCTTGAAGAAAGGCCAGGGACTCTCATTGGGTGTCTCTTCGCCAAAAAATCCGGATGTTTTTTGGATGATGGATCGTTCCACGCGCAAGAAGTGACGCACGTCACGAACACGCTGAGAACTCCGGCAGCGAGTCAATTCAGCGATTGGAAGTAGCGCTCGCCTTTTGCAACGCGGTTCGCCAATCTCTGCGCATGAAGCCAATTCAAGATCATGCGACACGCCGCCGGTTTTTGGCCCAAGCCGCTCTCGGACTTGCGGCGACAGCGGCCGGTGGGCGACTTGCTCCTGGAGCGGAGCGCGAAAAAACTGCTTCAGCCAATTCGGCGCGCGTCAAACTCGCCATCTCGACCTATTCCTACTGGCACTTTCGCGCGCCAAAAGTTTCCATCGAAACCGTCATCGACAAGGCGAGCGCGCTTGGCGTCGAGGGCGTGGACATCCTGCACCGCCAGATGGATGGAGAGGATCGCGCGTACCTCCAAAAATTGAAACGCCATGCCTTCCTTAACGGCGTCGATTTGATTTCGCTTTCGATCCACCAGAATTTCGTCAGCCCGCACCTCAGCGAGCGGCAAAAGGAAATTGATCACACGCACCGCTGCCTCGAACTGGCCTATCAAATGGGTATTCCGAGCATCCGGCTCAATTCGGGGCGTTGGATGACGATCCAGTCGTTCGACAAATTGATGGAGGCGCGCGGCCAGGAGCCGGTGCTGCCGGGCTACACCGAGGACGACGGCTTCAAGTGGTGCATCGACTGCATTGAAAAATGTCTGCCCAAAGCCGCCGAATGCGGCGTGATGCTAGCGCTGGAAAATCATTGGGGCCTCACGCGCACGCCGGCGGGGTTGCTGCGCATCGTCAATGCCATCAACTCGCCCTGGCTCGGCATCTTGATGGACACGGGAAATTTCCTGGAAGACCCATACGACAAGCTGGAACAGATCGCGTCGAAGACCGTTTTCGTGCAGGCGAAAACTTACTACGGCGGAGGCGAATGGTACACGCTCGATCTCAACTATCCGCGCATCGCGAAAATTTTGGCGGACGCAAACTATCGCGGCTACGTCTCGCTCGAATTTGAAGGCAAGGAACCGGCGGATAGCGGCGTGCCCAAGAGCATCGCGATGCTACGAAAGGCGTTTGGAATTTAGCCGGCGCAAGGCCGTGCTTGCAGCCTAGCGGTGAATTCCCGTTGCGGGGCTGATGATGATGCGGGGATCGTCGGCCAACGGTCTTCGATCGGAAGCGGAAGAGCCGGGCAAGACCGTCACCGTGTATTTATATTCCGTATTCAAGGGAGCATCGTCGCGAACTTTGGCGTCCACATATCCATCGGCGTTAAAAGCAAAATTCTTCTGATGGCCTTTGAACGGGGAATCATTGTCGAAAATAATGAAGCTGCCTTCGCTGCCACGCCAGCGAACAGCGTCCCCTTGAGCGACGCTGACAGTATCGGAAACTGCTTTCGCTTTCAATCTGCCCCGCTTGGCGGGCGAACCGGCTCTGATTTGGACCAAGTATTCGACGGTGCGGAGGATCCGCACCACGGTGATTTCAGCAGTGTTCATGTTTCTTCAGGTTAGTTGTTTGTTTTGGATGGGGTGAGAGCGTCAAGCTTCGCTTTGATTGAAATAAAGCGTTGATCCTGGCGCAACGATGTCAAGTCGGGATGCGCCAAAATTTCGGCGCGCGAATACTTTCGGTCAACTGCGGCTTCCAGTGCCGCCAGCGCGCGCTCGCGTTCGCCGATCAATTCACGCACCAAGGCGGACTGAAAAAGCACGTTCCGATCTTCCGGCGCGCGCGCCTGGGCGATTTCGATGGCTGCGGCTGCTTTCGCGCTATCGCCCAACCCGGCAGCAAAAAGAGCGACACTCGCGCGGGTCTCTGCGCTGTCCGGGTTCACGGCGAGTTCCTGTTCCGCGCGCTGGAGCGCCTGGCGATACATGTTGGCGGCTTTGTTTGTCAACCCGCCGAGTCGGTACGCGTCGGCCAGATTGCCCCAGATAACCGGATCGGTCGCATCCATGGCCACAGCGTGCTCGAAATTGGTGGTGGCTTCAAGAAAAAGTCCCTGGAAAAAGCAAAACGTGCCGAGGTTTGAATAAGCTTCGGGACTGGGATGAATTTTCAACGACTGGCGCGTCAGCCGGGCCGCGTCGGCGTAGCGGCCCATCAACGAGAACAGGCCGCCCAGGTTGCGATAACCCAGGCTGGCGTCCGGCGCCAGTTCGGTGACCCGTGTGAAGTTCTGCGCCGCCTTTTCGTAGTCCTCGAACCGAAAATGAAAAACCCCGAGATCATTGTAGGCGCCCCAGTAATTCGTGTCCAACGCGATCGCGCGTTGGAGCGTCTGCTCGGCCTCCGGCAGCAATCCCTGGTCGGCGTAGGCACGGCCAAGTTGTTGGTAGGCGTGGGGATTTTTCGGATCGATCTCCAACGCGCGCTTGAATTCTGCCAGCGCGGCCCCGCGCTGGCCCGTGCCGGCGTACACGACCCCCAGCGTCACGTGCGCCGCCGCCAGTTTATCCTCGAGCAGCACCGCGCGTTTACTGTGTTCGAGTGCCTCCACAATCCACTGCTGGCCGCGCGTGTGCTGGTATTTTCGCCACAACGACTCGCCTAACGCCGCTTCTGCCAGCGCGTAACCGGGATCTTTCTTTATGGCCTCACCGAAAAACCCGATCGCTGCTTCGACGTTTTCGGGCCGTTCATACCGCGCGAGTTTGCCGTAGCCTTTGACATAGGCTTCGTACGCCGCCGCCACGCGGGTCTGGCCCGCCCGGGCCAAGGGTTTGGTTTGCCGCAATGCCCGCGGTTCGAGCCAGTCGGTTACCAAATCAGAAGCGTAGTCCTGCAACGCGAGGATGTCGCCGGCGAGGAAATCACGGGACTGGCTGTTTATCTGGCGCAAGTTCCGTGCGTCCACGAGATTGATCGTCACGCGGATGATGTCCCCGACGCGCTGGAGGTTGCCCGACAGCAGGAAGGCCGCGTTGAAAACGTCGCGCGCCTCGCGGGCGCTCCGAATTTTTTCCCGGCGAATCTCGGTCATTGGCACGACTCGCAATGAACCGCCAAATTCCTGCAAGCGTGTGAGCTTGGAGGAAATCGTTTCCGCCAGCCCCTCCCCAAAATCCTGCAGACTCGTATCTTTGGCGGTGGCGTCGAAGGGAAGGACGACGAGATCCTTCGGTCGGGCGGCGTTTTCGCGAGTGAACCAGACCTCCAATTGCTCGCGCATCAGCCACGCGAGCGCGAAGAGCAAAGCAAATGTTCCCGTGAGCTTCAGCGCCGCGCGTGTCCTGGCGCGCCGGTGTGCCTCTTGTTCCCGCGCGGACGCCTCGGCTGCTTCACGCCGCTGCACGGCCTCCCGCTCCGGCAGGGAGCGAAGCTGGCTCGCCAGCAGGCCCGCCCCGGCGAAGCGTTCGTCTGGATTTCCTGCGAAACATTTCGTCAGGTCGTCACGCAGCAGCGGATGCGTCACCTCGCGCGCCCAATCGGTCGCCAGCGGCCGAGTCAGGTCGCTGACCAATAATTGATAGAGCACCACTCCAAGCGAGTAGAGGTCCGTCTGCGGCGATGCGGCCTTGCCGGCGACAAGTTCCGGCGCCAGGTACAGTTGCGTGCCGGTTTTCGACGAGGATGTCCCGGCCAGAATGGTGCGCGTGAAATCAGATTTGGTAACGCCCGCCAGCGCCTCCTGCGAGACCACCTGACCGATGCCAAAGTCGGTGAGCTTCGCAGTTGGTTGCGCGTCAGGAGGCGAGAGTTGGGAGACCAGAATATTCCCCGGCTT
>JACPZS010000008.1 GCA_016195385.1 Verrucomicrobiota bacterium | reverse complement strand
GGCCAAACACAAACCGCTGCTGGACGCGGTCTTGGGCTGGCGAAACTCGATCTCGCCGAAGTTGGTCCCGCCCGAAGACCAAGTCGCCTGTGCCCCATGCAGAATTTGATCAATCCTACCCACTCAACTTAGCTTTTCGGGATTAACCCGAAAACTGAAGTTGGCACGAGAGAACACACAGGGCACAAAGAAAGGCGGGCTGATCTTGAAAGTAAAATGGCGGCCACATTTTTTCCCGCTGTCATCACTCCTCCGCTCTTCTCTCTGCGCTCTTTGTGTTCTTTCGCGGCTATTCAAATTCACAATTCGAGTTAGCTTTCGCGCGCCAGCATGTCGAGATACCACCGCACGAACCCTTCTACGTTGTACTCCTTGAACGTGGAATAAGGCCCTGATTCGTAGGCGCTGGAATTGATTCCCCGTTGCTGACGTTCGCAAATGAGCCAGTCTTGTTCGCTAGTGAGTTGCCAGAAGGGCAGCAGGCGAGAGAGATCGTAATCGCGGCCTTCCACGGCGTGCTCGTCCACGAGCCACCACACGCGGATGGCCGTGAGTTGCGGCCCGGCGGGCAGGAGGCGCGTGCTCACGCTGTGATCGCAACTGGAGTGGTTCCAAAAGTTCGGCAAAGCGCGCGCGCGCAGCGTGCCGACGTCCGGGTCGCGATAGTCGCCCATCAAGGGCGCGACTTGTCGCCCGTCCATGGACTCGCTAACCCAGCCGGCCACGAGCGGCGTGCGATTGGCACTGAACCAAATACCGCGTTCGGCATCGGGAAACTTCGTCATACCCGTCTGCTTGTGCGTCGGAATGCCGGCGGCAGCCCACTTTGTCTCGACGTGCGCGGCAGCGGCGGCCATTTCGTCGCGAATACGCGGGGCCGTGTCGTCGGCATTGTAGTGGTCGAAGTTGGCTTTGGTGTATTGCGGATGATTGACATTGCAGTGAAAACACTCGCGATTATTTTCCCACACGATTTTCCAGTTGGCCTTGACGAGATAATCAACCGTTTTGGCGATTTTCGCGCGCTCCAAACCTTGTGGCCGGAAGAGCGGCGCGAGGCATTCCTCGGCAGCGGCGAATGGCAGGGGCGAACGCGCGAGGTTGATGAAGATGAGTCCGGCAACTTCGCGGACGTGAACGCGGTGCAAGCTGAAATCTTCCTTGCGCAACTCCGGTTGCATTCCGCGCCACGCGACGAGTCGGCCGTCCAAATCGTAGGCCCACTGATGATAAGGACAAACCAACTTGTTCACGTGGCCAGCCGGCTCGGTGCAAATGATCGAACCGCGATGCCGGCAGACATTATGCAGCGCGTGAACAGCGCCATCGTCACCGCGCACGACAATCACTGAATCGGCATCAATCTCCACGAGAAAAAAGTCGCCTGGCTGGCGTATCTCGCAGGCGTGCCCGGCAAACAGCCATCCCGTGCGCCAGACCCGCTCGAGATCGCGTCGATAAATCGCGGGGTCGTTGAAGAAGGCTTGCGGCAAGGTCCAGCCGGCGCGACGGCGGGCCAATAATTCAGCGAGCTCCGAAGGCATCATACTTCAATCAATTGCGCCTTCACTCTGGCAGCCCCGGCGACGCAATTCAATCCCCGCTGCGCTACCTCATTCCGGTTTCTCGGAGTCATGCCTGGCTATCCGAGGCAGTCGAAATGATTTTCGCCGCGTAATTCGTCGGCGTGCTGAATACTTTCAATATCAGTAACCCGGATTCATCCCCACGCTGACCAGACGCGGCGCGATACGCGTCAATTCCTTGCCCGCTTTGTCATAAACAATCCCCAGCAGATGATGCGCGCCGGGCGTCGCGAGGTCGGCGGGCCATTGCGCTTTGGCGCGCTGGAAATTTCCGACAGGTTCAAATGTTTCAATTTGACTCGGATAATCTCCGAGCGTTTTGCCGTCGAGACCGAGCAGGCGAAACACCACTTTGCCGACTTGATCCGATTGATCGGGCGGCAACGCAAGATAGCCGGTGACTTGCGGTTTGGAGTTCTGCGTCCACGCCGTGTCACAGCGCAGCGGCATCATCACCGCGCCACACACCGGCCAGTAAGCGGGTTCGAGTCGATCAACCAACTGCACCTTGCCGAGACTGGCGGGTTGCTGCACCGAAAGCGGGCTGCCATACGCAAATGAGCGGGCCACGCGCCATTTCTTCGGATCGGAATCGCCGTCGCCATAACACAGCTCGGCGTCGAGCGCGATGACTTCGTTGAGCACGGGTTTGAACTCCGGAAAATTCGCCCACGGCAGTTTGAACTCGACCTCCATGCCGACCTTGGTGCGCCGCGCGGCGACTTCGATGCCGGTCTTTTTAATCGCGTTGAGGTAGCCGGGGCGCAGGCAGAAGCGGCCTTGCACATTCGTGCCCTTCAATCCGACCCAGTAACAGTGAACCGCGCCCGGCGACGCGTTGGTGTCCCAGGCTTGATTGCGAAAATTCGCGTTGCGGCGCGCGTCGAAATACCACTCCACGCCGTCACCTTCCCAGAGGCGATCATCGGGCGCGAAGTTCGCGGGCTTTTCGTCGAGTGTTCGCAGGCCCGCGTAAAACGCCGTCTCATCCCACATGTAGAAAAACTGCGCGGCGCGATTGCGTAAATCGGAGTTGTAGTATTCGACCGGTGTGCAGAACGCGCCTTTGAATTCGGAAAGATCGCCGTCGATTTTCATGTTCTTCGGCGCGCGCGTGGCCAGTCCGCGGACGCCCGGCGTGAGCGGGCTGGACGCGCCAGAGGACTGATCGATGGAGTGAGTGAAAGCGAGCGACGCCAGCGAAAGGATCGCGACTCGGCGGATGATTGCGAAGGAGATTTTCATATTGTGAATGTGCTTGCGGGGATCTAGCCGCGCGAATGCAGGCAAGGCAAGCCGCAATGACGAAACGACCATTGAAGAAATCGAACTCTGGCGACCGCCGGAGAACTATTGACCTTCCTGAATCTGCAAAAGTTCTTCCGCTTTGTACGGCGTGCCATCGTGGTCAGCGGTCTTCTCTCGCAACGCTTTGACCTGTTGTACTGACACTGCGGGAGCTTTATTGCCCCACTCTTGGCGGACGTAAGTCAGGACGGCGGCGATGTCATCGTCTTTCAGAATCGGACGCCAAGCCACCATCGTGCTGTTGAACGGCTGCCCCATAACGGTGACGGGACCAGTAAAGCCATCAAGCACTGCACGGATGATGCGGTTCGGATCTTTAGCAAGCACCCATTCGGAGTTGACGAGCGATGGATTTAAGCCAGGCACGCCAATACCGGTTGGTTGGTGGCAACCGATGCATGTCCTTCCGTAAACCTCTTTGCCAAGCGCTGGATCGGGACCTTCATTTTTCGGATTGGCTTGCTTCACTTCTTTCAGCGTCAGGTACGGCTCATAGACGACAGGATCGAATTCTCCGCCGTGCTTGTCGATGTGGAGTCCACCCCAGTACGCCGCCAAGCCGAATGCCACCACAAGCCAGATTGGAACCGTCGCGAAACCGGCCGACGGTTCGCCATCTTTCAATTCGTAGGTCTGCGGCTTTTTCGGATCCGGTTTCATTTCGCGGCAGAATTGGTCGCACCCGCCGGCGCGGCGTTCGTGTCTCCAACTGGAGGGGGCGGAACGGGGAGCGGCGCTTCAAACAGCGCGACCTCGGCGGACTGCAAACTAAAGAGATAGTGAACGAGCGCGAAAGCTTCAGGCTTGGGCACGATTTCGATTCCTTCGGGCGGCGCGAATCGTCCGCTCAACGGCAGCGCCTCCGCCGTGTGCGCTTGGCCGCGCGACAACTGGCGCTTTTCAAAAAGATACGGATACGACGGCATGATCGAACCAGGCGAAGTGATTTGCGGATTGTAAAGATGCTGCAAATGCCAGACGAGGTTCGTGCCGGTTTCGTCTTCGGCCCGGCGCACGCCGACGTTCATCAAGTCCGGCCCGAGGCGGCGGCTGCCGAGCATTACCGGCAAATCATTGATGTAATCTTGCGCGACGCTGTGACGTTTGCCCCAGCCGCGCGTGATGTCGCTACTCGAATCTCTCGGCCCCACTTGTTGCGAGTGACAATAGAAGCAGCCGTTCGCGCGATAAATTTCGCGGCCTTGGTTGGCAAGGCCCGGACGATTTGGCGGATACGACGTGCTGCCCTTGGCGACTGGCTGCTGATTGCCAAGCTGCAACTGCGGCGCGAGCACGAGGCCGCACCACGACGACGCCATCGTGAACAGCAAGCCGAGAAAGATGAGCGGGCCGTGGTTCATCGCGCGGCTCCTGCGGTGGCGGGCTTGACGGAAACAGCCAGCCATTCTTGACAGGGACAGTTCGCCGCGAGGAAGCGCGCGCACGTCCAAATCAAATTGACGACAAAGGCCACGTTTCCCGCCGCGATCAGGATGACGCCGAATGTGCCAACACGGATAAACGGGAGAATTGAGTTGAGAATTTCGGGGAAAAGTTTGCCCGCGTCGGCCATGCCGAAGCCTTGTTTCAAGCTGGCCGGCAAAAAGGTGACGATGCAGAGCAACACGCCCGCCGCCGCGACTCCGAAATGAAAATTAACGAAAGTTGGCCTGGCCCATTCCTGCTGCGTCAGGCGCGGAACAATGTAGTAAATCGCGCCAGCCAGCGTCATCGCGACGAAGCCGAAAAGGAAAAGCATCTGGTGCGCTTCGGTGTAGGAAGTCAGGCGGCGAATTGAACTGAGGCGATGCGACGCGCCCAGCGCGCTCATCACGCCGGTGACAATGTAGCAAACGAGACCGAACGCAATGAAGCGGAGCGCGGGCGATGCGAGCAGCTTCCGCCAGTTGCCTTCAATCGTGAGCCAGCAGTTGACCGCAACCGCCAGCACGGGGATGAGCATCAAGCCCGCCGCCGTGGTGCTCACCGCCGGAATCCAGCGCGGCACCGGCAGCCCGACCGCGATGCCGCCCCAGCCGCCGAAGATGGCAAGCAGCCAAAATCCGTACGCCGCGAGCGCTCGGCTGTGAAGCGGCCGCTCCGTCAATTTCGGCAGGAAGTAAAAAACCGAAGCGAGGCACAGTGGCGTGAGCCACAGCGTTTTCAATCCGTTGGCGAACCAGCCGCTGATGACGACTTGCAGCACGCCACGCACGGGTGCGAAAACCAACAACGCCGCCGCCGTGGAGTAGAGCCACGGGAAAGAAAATAACGCGGCCAGCAAATACCATTGCGACACGTAAAGTGTGGGTTCGCGCCGCTCGCGGAATGTGAGCAACGCGCAAACCGCCATTACGGAATAGGCGACGAACAGAACTGGACTCGCATAACGCGGTGCCTCGAAGCCTTCGATGCCCGTCGTGTCGCCGGCGAGAATGCCAAACACGGCGAGCGCCACGCCGAGGTTCCAAAACTTGGAACCGATGACCCAGACGACCGTGTGCGTCAACAGCACGCGTCCCAACCGGCAGAGTTGCCAGAGCGCCACGCCGAGCGCGGCCTGCGACGCGAAGCCGTAGATGAAAGCGTTCGTCGCCGCTGGCTTGACGCGACCGTAAGTGAGGCACGGGCAGTGGGAGAGGAAATCCGGCCCGATCAGTTTCAGCGAAGCCACCAGCCAAAGCGCGGTGCCAATGGCCAGCCACAGGGCTGCGCCAACGAAAAGCCCGAGCACCGCCAGGCGACACGACGCGTCGATCTGCGACGGCGAGACAGCATCGTCGGCACTGAGCGAAGGCTGGCTGGGGACGCTCATGGATGGACTCGGCATGACAAAAATGGGTCGCGACGCAAAGTCAACATTCGCGACAGCTCACTCGAATTCACTTTTTTTCTCCGGCGGCGGCGCGGCGGCTTTCTCCGCCCGTTTGATCAAATCCACGCGAGCTTCGGCTGGATTTTTCCACTTCTGCTCGGCGAGTTCGAGCGCACGATCCACCGGCAGGCGCACGATGCCTTTGCCTTGATCAACCCAGGCGTAGTTGTTGAGCGCGTCGGCATTCGCCGCGCGCAAATCCGCGAGATTTTTGCGACGTTCAGTGGCGCGAGCTTCGCGCGTGTCCTGCGGTTTCGTGTAGCGGATGACGACTTTCACCATACCGTACATGAGTAAGAAGGTACCCAGCACGGCCACGGCATAAAAAAAAGTGCGGCAACTTTTCTCTGGTTGAGCGTTCATCGCAAACCTCCGTCAGTTGAATGATGTGAAACGAAATTCTTCATTTGCCACCTCCATGCGATGCGGCATGCGCGCCAGTCGCGGGCACATAAACACCCAGCGTCTCCGCCCAGCGCGGATCCTTCTGCGGATACGGCGGATGAGCCGCAAAACTATTTTTGAACAACGTAAACAGCAGCCAACCAATGCCGGCGAAGCAGAGCACGTCGAAGATGCCAATCGCCACACCGTTCGGATGAATCACCGGCATGATGTTAAATTGCATGTCGCAGTAGTGCATGAGCCACGCCCAGATGGCGATAGGAGCCATGAGCGAAATGTTTTTCTTCGCGTCGATGCGCAGCAGCGACAGAAACGGCACGAGGAAATGGCCGAACACGATTACCAAGCCGATGCCCCACCACGAACCTTTTTCGCGCTTCACGTACCAGAATGTTTCTTCGGGCACGGCAGCGTTCCAGATCAGGAAGTATTGCGAGAAGTGGATGTAGGCGTAGAAGACCGTGAACGCCAAGAGCAGCACGCCGATGTCGTGGAACTGCCGTTCGCGCGCGACGTCACGCAACGGGCCGGTCTGCTTGAGCCAGTAAGTGATCACGTAGGCCGTCGCGAGCGTGGTCCAAACGCTGCCGGCGAAGTAGTAAACACCATACATCGTCGAGAACCACTGATGTTCGAGCGCCTTGACCCAATAGATGGCCGCGAGCGTCATCGAAAAGGCGAAGATGAAAATCCCCCCGGCCGCGTAGCGGCGCATGGCTTTGGTGTGCGAGGCGGCACCGGTCTTGTCCTGCGCCAGGGATTCTCGGCGAAGTCCGTGCGAAAGCCAGCCCCACAGCAGGAACAGCACGCTCGATACGACATAGAACGCCGGCATGTTGAACAGCGCGGCCTTCGCGTGCAGCGCGTGGTCCTCCGCCGGATCGAGGCTCATCCACGGGTAAATTGTTTTGGCGAGGACGGCGATCGGTACAAACAGAATGGCCATCCAGGGAAACGACAGGCAGGCGATGTGTTCGAGAAACCGACGAATCGGCACCGACCAGTTGGAATCAAACAAGTGATGTATGATGACCAGAAACAACGATCCCAGCACGAGGCTGAGAAAGAACATGAACGCGACGAGATACGAATAAGCGAATTGCTTGACCGCTGAAACCGGAACTTCGTCGTGCGTTGCCGACGCGCCATGATCCACCGCGGCCGATGTGGCTTGGGCGGCAGGTTCTGCGTGCGACTCGGCCGCGAAGACGTTTGACGTCAGGCTCAAAGCCAGCGCCGTGAAGCTGACCGCCATGATTACGACGGCGAGGAATTTGCGTGCGATGGGGAAAAGCAACTTCATAGGCTATTTCTTCAAAGCCGCGCGTTTGTCGGCAGGAATTTCATCGACGTTGGCGAGGCGGCTTAATTGCAACGCCCGGACATAGGCAACGATCGCCCAGCGATCCTCAATGGCGATGTTCGGAGCGTAGGCACCCATTGTGTTCTTGCCGTTGCTGATGGTGTTGAAAATCTCGCCGTCCGGCTGCTGCACAATTTTCTTCGTCTTCGCGTCGTGCAGATCAGCCACGACGCCCGCCATGCCGTATTGCGTCGTGATGCCTTTGCCGTCGCCCTGCGCGCCGTGGCAAGGGGAGCAACTGATTTGAAAACGCTCGCGTCCGCGCTCGAGCAGTTCGCGCGTGACCGGCAACGGGTTGAGTTCGACAAAATTTGTTGTGCCGGTGATCCGGCCCGTGTTCAGCGGCGTGTCTTCGTAGGGAGAATTGCGAGAGACAGTGCCGCTAATCGGCAAACGCGAGCCACGATTATCTTCCCAGAAAAGATTATGCGTCTCGGACTGCGGACGAAGCTTGGCCTGGCGCTTCATGTCCGGGAACAATTCGAGGGGCGACTTGCGTGTCAGCGTGCCGCGATAACCGGCCGTTCCCAACACGGTAGCGATGGCAAGCACGAAGATGAGGAGGAAGTAACGCATATCAGTCCTCCACCATTTCGATGTGCTTGCTGCCGGCGGCTTCGAGCAGCTTGCGGGTTTCGGTGGGCGAGTAGCGCGGGTCGGCGCACTCGATGGCGATGAGGAACTTGTCGTGCGACGCGCCGGCTTTGAAGCGGGGATTTTTCAACAAAGGATGGTAATGCTTCGGCAGTCCGTTGAGGAACAGCATCCCCCCGAGCGAGGCGAAGGACGCGAGCAGAATCGTGCATTCGTACGAGACTGGAAACGAAAAGAGCGGATTAAACAGCGGTTTGCCGCCGACCACGATGGCGTAATCGTACATGTTCATGAACCAAATCATCAACATGCCGGAGGTATAGCCGATCAAGCCGCCGAGGAATGTGAAGTAGCCGACTTTGGAATTTTTCAATCCCATCGCGGCGTCCATGCCGTGGACGGGATACGGCGTGTGAACGTCCCAGCGGCGAAAGCCCGCGTCGCGGATTTGCTCCGCCGCGTGCATGGCGTCTGCCGGCGTGTCGAACTCCGCCATGATGGCGTAAGGTTGAGCCGTCGAATTCATCAGTGATGCCCTCCTTTCGCGCCGCCAAGCGGATGATGCGGATCAGCCTGCGGCGTGACGCCCTTCACTTCGGAAATGGCGATCACCGGCAGGAACCGCATGAACAGAAGGAAGAGAAAACAGAACAGACCGAAGCTCCCGACGAACGTGCAAACATCCACGTAGGTCGGCTTAAAGTAACCCCAGTTCGACGGCATGTAATCACGGTGCAACGAAGTCACGATGATCACGAAGCGCTCGAACCACATGCCGATGTTCACGAAGATCGAAACGATCCAGACGAAAATCATGTTGCGTCGGAACGAGCGTTTCCAGAATAGATGCGGCGAAATGACGTTGCACGAGATCATGGTCCAGTAGGCCCACCAGTAAGGGCCGAACGCGCGGTTCTTGAAGGCGAAGAGTTCGTAGGGATTGCCGCCATACCACGCGATGAAAAATTCCATGCCGTAGGCGTAACCTACGATGGAGCCGGTCCCCAAAATGACTTTGCACATCAATTCGACGTGCCGCTCGGTGATCACGTCCTCGAGTTTGCAAAGCGAGCGCAGCGGAATCATCAACGTGAGCACCATCCCGAAGCCGGAAAAAATCGCACCCGCGACGAAATACGGCGGGAAGATCGTCGTGTGCCAGCCGGGAACCTGCGACACGGCGAAGTCGAATGAAACGATCGAGTGAACGGAGAGAACCAGCGGCGTCGAGAGACCGGCGAGGAGCAGATAGGCTTTTTCGTAATTGCTCCAATGACGATTGGAGCCAGTCCAACCGAGCGCGAATAAGCCGTAAGCAAACCGGCGAATTTTTGTCTTTGCGCGATCACGCAGCGTCGCGAGGTCTGGAATCAGTCCCGTGTACCAAAACAGCAACGAGACGGTCCCGTAGGTCGAGACGGCGAACACGTCCCACAAAAGCGGCGAACGAAACTGAGGCCAGATGCTGTACGAGTTGGGAATCGGCGGCAGCCACCAGAGCGCATACCAGATGCGCCCGACGTGAATCAGCGGGAAAATGCCGGCGCAGGCGACGGCGAAAAGAGTCATCGCTTCGGCAGCGCGGTTGATCGACGTGCGCCATTTCTGGCGCAACAAAAAGAGAATGGCGGAGATCAGCGTGCCGGCGTGGCCGATGCCGATCCAAAAGACGAAGTTCGTGATGTCCCACGCCCAGCCGACGGGCTGGTTCAAGCCCCACACGCCGACGCCCGTCGAAAACAGGTAGCCGATCATGTAAAACATCATCAACATGACCAGCGTCGCGACGATGAACGCCGGCCACCACCACTTCGGAGTTTTGCCTTCGACGATGCCGGCGATTTGATCCGAGAGCCACGCCAGCGAACGCTGTTTCAAAACGAGCGGCTCGCGCTCCAGTTCCGAAGGCGGCGGATTCGGTTGGATTGGAGGTTCGTCACCGTGACCGTTCGAGGCCATTAGTGCGCTCCTTTCTCGCCGTTGGCCGGGGCGTGCTCAGTTGCGTGGCCGCCATGATGGCTTTCCAGGGGATTTCCATTTTTCGAAGAATATTCTTCAAGGCTATACGGGAGCGGGTGCTCCTTGAAATCTGGCATCTCGGGATTCGGATTGCGGACGCGCGCCAGATAAGTCGTACGTGGTTTGGTGTCGAGGAAACCGAGCACGGCGTAATTGCGCTCCTGTTTCTTCAACTGATTGACGCGGCTGTTGGGATCCAAAATATTTCCGAACACAATCGCCTCGGCCGGGCAAACCTGCTCGCACGCGGTCTTGATCGTGCCGTCCGGCACTTCGACGTCGCCGGACATTTTCGCCTTAACCTTTTGCGCGATCTTGGCCGACTCAACGCGCTGAATGCAGAACGTGCATTTCTCCATGACGCCGCGCATACGAACCGTCACGTCGGGGTTCTTGACGAGTTTGGCCAACTCGAATTCGTCCTGCGGACGCGTCGCAAGCGGCCCTTGGTAAAGACTCTCGATCGGTCGCTTGTTGTAATCGAAAAAGTTGAAGCGGCGAACTTTCCACGCGCAGTTGTTCGAGCAATACCGCGTGCCGACACAACGATTGTACGCCATCACGTTGACGCCTTCCTCGTCGTGGACGGTGGCGTTCACGGGGCAGACGCTTTCGCACGGCGCGCTTTCGCAATGCTGGCAAAGCATCGGCTGATTGATGACCTGCGGCTCATCGATCCATTCCTGCGTCGTCTGCACCGTGTCGTCCGCCGTCGAAACGCGGCCGACTTGTTTGGCCACGGAGCCGCTGAAATAACGATCGATGCGCATCCAGTGCATCTCGCGGCCTTTGCCGACCTGCTCCTTGCCGACGATGGGAATGTTATTCTCGCTCTGGCACGCGATGACGCACGCCGAACAACCGACGCACGAATTCAAGTCAATCGACATGCCCCACTGATGAATATTGCTCTTCAGTTCGGGGTGCGAATCGTAGGGATGCTGGTAAATGGGGCCGGCGTTCGGCGCGTGCGCGTCCAGGTCCATGTTCTTGGCGAAGCCCGGCAGTTTGTTGAACTGATCGAGATTGGCTTCGCGCACGATTGGCCGGCCTTCCATCGACCAGTGATCTTGCGTGCAGGAGAATTCGTAACGCGCGCCAGTCTTCGTGACCTTCGCGCCTGCTGCAGCATGAAGCGCGGCGCTCGTGCGGAGCGGATACGCGTTGAAGCCGACTTTGCCGCCTTTAAAATTTCCGATGCGGCCCGCTTTGTCGCGTCCGTAACCGAGAGCGAGTCCGAGCGTGTAATCCGCCTGGCCGGGCTGAATCCAAACCGGCCCTTGAATTTTGCGACCGCCGACTTCGATCTCGACGACATCCGTGTTGACGAGTCCGAGATCCACCGCCGTCTTGCGGCTGATGAGGACAGCGTTGTCCCAAGTGAATTTGGTGATCGGATCAGGCAACTCTTGAAGCCAGCCATTGTTCGTGAAGCGGCCGTCATCGACGCTGTAGTCACGATGGAAAACAACTTCGAGCTTGTCCTTCGACGGAGCCGAGGACGGGGTTGCGGTCGCGATAACTTGCGCGGCTTTGGCAAAATCAAATTTGGCATCGACCGCTTTCGCCGCGCTACCGGCGAGAAAACCGTCGTGCAGGAATTTCTTCCAACTGCCTTCCACGTCGCCGCTGACATAGCCTTGGAAAGTTTCGCGAACGATGTCGTAGGATCGTGCTTTGTCCAACCCGCCGATGCGCGCGAGGACTTCAATTTCAGTCACGCCGCCGAAGAGCGGTTCGAGCAACGGCTGAATCGGCACAAGCGTGCCGTCTGCCGTGCGCGCGTCGCCCCAAGATTCAAGGTAGTGCGCCGCCGGCAAATGCCAGTCGCAGGTCGCGAATGTTTCATCCTCGTAGTAGCCAAGCCGCACAATCGTTTTGGCCTGCCGCTGCGTTGCGGCCCAGTTCAGATCAGCCGGCGCATTGTAGGCCGGATTGCCGCCAAAGACAACGAGCGTATCAACTTGTTTCGCGGTGAGCGCCTGGGTCAATTCGGTCAACGTGCCCGACGCCGGAGCAGGAATCGAATGAAGCAAAACCGTCGAACCAACGCTGCCCAATGCGGCGTTCAGGGCGTTCGCGAGCAGATGCACTGCGGCCGGTTGCCGATGGCCAGCAACGACAAGCGCCGCGCCTTTGTTCGCGAGCAAATCCTTCGCGCACTCGGCGATCCATTTCGCATTCGCCGCGTTGCCTTGCGCGAGTTTGGCGACGGCCGAAGCCATTTCGTTGTTGCCGGTCTGCTTGAAAATCTCTGCGGCAATTTGCGCGCCGACTTGGCTGACGGCGCTCGCCGGAACGCGCAAGCGATGATCGGCGTTCGCGCCGGTCTGCGACATCAATGCCTCGACCGCGTAGAGGCGGTTCATCTTGTCGCCGGCTTTGGCGATCTTGCGGCCTTTGGCGAAGCCGCGAATGCGCCGGTAGCAATCTTCCTCGCCGCCAATAAAATCGCAGTCGAGTGACAAAATTACTTTGGCTTGATCGTAACGGTAATAAGGCGTGAGTTGGTTTCCGGCGGCGAGGCCGGAGGCCGTAAAGGCAATATTGGCCGCGGCGCGATCGACACTCAGATCGATTGGCTCGTAGATGAACCAGCGCGCTCGTGGGAACTTGGCGCTGGCCAAGTTTTGCAGCCGCACGCGCGAAGGCGAACTGCTGCGCTCCATCAGAAAGCAAAGGCCTTCGCCATTGTTCGCCGAGAATTGCTTGGAAAGCGTCGCGAGGAAATCCAACGCCTGCGCGGACGAAACAGTGTTTCCGCCCTTGGTGAAGCGTTGCGCGCGATCCGGATCGTAGAGATTCAGGATGGACGCTTGCGCGAAAAGATCCGTGCCGCCGTTGCTGTCGGGATGTTGCGCGTTGCCCTCGACCTTGGTCGGACGGCCGTCGTTCCACTTCGCGACGAGCGGAATGGCACTGCCGCGCGTCGGCATGGCCGTCGCGTAGTATTGCGGCACACCATGCACGTAATTCTCCGGCATTTTGGAGAACGGATAAATTTTTTCCTCGGGCCGACGGCAACCGGTCAGACCAAAACCGGCCAGCAAGAACGAAGCGGACATGAGCCGCACGAAATCGCGGCGTGTCACGTCATCGCGCAATTCGCTCGCGCCGGCGGGGAATTCGCGTTCTGCCCACGACTGAAACGCGGGCGTGCCGGCGAGTTGATCCAGGCTGCGCCAGTACTGCACGCCGTTTTCCGGCTCGGGACAAGGTGGAGGAATCGTTTTCATCGGTGACAGGCGGAGCAGTTTTGCGAAGCGTTGACCTTCATGTCATGCACGTATTTTTCTCCGGCTGACTTCGCCATCGTGGCCGCTTTGACCGCGTCCTGGCTGTAGCTCCAATCGAGATCCGTAATTTTATCGAGCGGCCGCAAATTTTTGCCGGGGTCGCGATGGCATTCGAGGCAAAAAGTCATGCCCAGCGGCTTCGCATGATAAATCTCATCCATCTTGTTCACCGGCCCGTGGCAATGGACGCAACTGACGCCGCGATTCACGTGAACGGAATGATTAAAAAAAACGTAGTCAGGGACTTTATGAATCTGCACCCAAGGAATCGGCTTGCCCGTCTTGAAGCTCTCACGAACAAGGGCCAGCTTCGGATCCGTGGCGAGCACCTGCGCATGACAGTTCATGCACGTGGACGCCGCCGGGATGTTGGAAAACCAGGATTTCTCGACGCCGTTGTGACAATAGCGGCAATCCACTCCGAGTTGGTCCGCATGAATCGCGTGCGAAAAAGCGACGGGCTGAATCGGCTGATAACCGACACGCACATACTTCGGCGTGAAGTAATACCAGAAGCCGCCGGTCAGGGCGGTGCCCACCAAAATCGCGCCGACCATCACTTTGGCCGGCAGCTTATTGGTCCATTTTGGAAATGTGTCGGACATTACGTTTTAAGGAATTCTGCCTTCGGTTACCCAGGCAGATTGTCTCAACCGATCCGGTGAAACCCTAAAGTTGTTACCGGAAATGGCCATATCGACAACGAGTCCACAAAAGTGAAATTGACTGCCTCACGAGGCGCGAACTCAAAAATCGAAAATTAGAAAAAGCCATCAAACAATTCAAAACAAATTAGAAATACTGCTCACCGCTAAGAAATCTGTAACCATCGGTTGCTTCATCTGCAAGCAAAGTTTGCTCACTGGGGAACGATTTACATTCCGTTAATGGCACGGATAAGTCTGGATATTTTTGCGCGCTCACTACAAGACCACGAGCGCAACAAATCTATCAATACAACAGGAACTTCCCCGGTCTTCGATCCGTTCCAGCTTCCGTATCCGCTGCCGCGCTGCCGCCGTCCCGGAAAGCAGGCCGCACTTTGTAAACGATAATAAAAACGAGTCAAACAGAATTCAGGTGAAATTCTTCCGTTGGACCTGGCACACTTCGGGTTCGGGCTTGACGGGTGCGCGGTTTCTGATTGCATGTCCGCCATGAAACAAAAAATTTTCGCGCTGGCATCGGCAATGGGTCTGGTTCTTCTTGCGACCGCTTGCTACACGAGCCCGGAGGGTCGGCATCATGCCGGGGTTCCGTTTAAGAAGGATACGATCGAAGGCCGCTATGAGCGCCCGGTGGCGCAAGTCCAGGTCGCCGCACGCAAAGTGCTTGAAGATTTGGGCACGTTGCGGGGGGATGACGTCGTGACGAAAGTGCTCGAAGCGCGCGTCGATACGCGATCAATTTGGGTGAAGCTGGAAGAAACCGAGGCGAATGTCACGCGGGTGATTGTCCAGGTGCGCACCAAGAACGGCGGCTCGGACATCGACCTCGCGCATGAAGTCGAGAAACGCATCGCGCTGCAGCTCAAGTAGGCGGATCTTTCGCAAGCCAGCCTTTTTTCAACCCCAAGTTCTGCTCGTACGAGCCAAGCTTCACCGCTTGGCTTTTTTGCTGGCCTTTGATTTCAAGACCGAGCACGCGCAATCGGTTCCGCGCGATTTCCGCCGCCGCATGTTCCGGAAAACGTTCAACAATTCGCTCCAGTGCGCAACGGGCAGCATTCACATCCTGCGCAAAACGAATTTGCCAGTCCGCCAGCAGATTCAGCCAGTGAACGATCTGCTTTTCCGGCTGGTGGGGATGATTGATCATTTGCTCCAGTTGATCGGTCGCAAGATCGAGCCGGGCAAAATGCTCGACGTAAAGCCGCGCCAGTTGTTCGCGCGCCTCGTAGTCGAGCGGATGCGCGGCAAGATGCTTCACCAGCTTTGCCGCCACGGAATCGTGATCAACCCCGGGCAACTCCAAGCCTTTGAAGTCCGCCCGCAACCCCACATTTTCACCAAGATGCGGCACCGGAATGAGCCGGGCTTCGCGTGGTTGCGCCACACTGTCCGGGCCGCACAGATGAGCAATCCGTTGAGCCGCCATCTGCGCTAGTTCGGTATCGGGAAACCGTTCGCGAATCTGCTCGAAGGTTTCGCGCACCGTTGCCAAATCCACGCCAAACTTCAACTGCCAGTCCGCCAGACGATTGAGCGCGTGCGCCACATTTTTGGGCGCGTGTCCGCCTTGATTCACGAGCTTTTCGATGGTCGTTTGCGCCGCCGCAATGTCTTTCAAATCTTCCGCCTGAATTTGCGCCAGCAGCAGCCAGCCTTGAAAGTCGTTCGGAAATTTTACCAGTTGTTGTTCCACCTCCGCTAACGCCTCGGCGTAGCGCCCCTGTTTGCGCCGTGCTTCCGCGATGGAGTAAAACGGCGCGGGTTCGATTTCAGTGCCACCGCCATCGAACAGGCTCGTGAAGGGAATGGCCAGAATTCCACCGACATTCGGCGCCCACATCACTCCCAAAATCACTCCGCACGCCGCCGCCATCGGCACGCCGAAAAACGGCCCGGTCGAAATCATTATCCACACTGCGACCGGCAGCACCGCCGCCGTGATGATCCATTTGCTGATTAGTCGATCATCCTCCGTGTTCTTCAGCGCGCGCCAGCCGACCCAGCCGATGAGCGCGAAAATGACCAGCCACTTCAGGCCGACGATGAGGATGTCACCGATGTGACTCATTGAATTGAATTATTACACAAGCACGCTTCGTCACGCAGCCAAAACCGCCGATCGATCAAGGCTGTTTCCGTCCAAAGGGCTTTGCTGTTAGCTTCTGACCGCGCAAGCAAGCGAAGGTCACGCACTTCGCCGCGAAATCTTTTCCGGAGATTAAATCTCCAAAACCGAAATTGGCCACGAGAGAACACATAGTGCATAAAGAAAGGCGGGCCGATCTTCAAGTTACAACGACGGTCAGATTCTTTTCCGTTGTTCGTCGTTATTACTCCTCCGCTCTCTCTGCGTTCTTTGTGTTCTTTGCGGCAGTTTCAATTTCGCAATTCGGATTCACTCCGCAGGTTTGGCGGCTTCGACGATGGCCTGCATCTTTCGCAACGCCGCGCCCATTTGTTTCTTGCCGAAGAGCGCCGTGCCGCTGACGAACGTGTCCGCTCCCGCGCGGGCGCAATCCGCCGCCGTCGCGAAGTTGATGCCGCCATCGACCTCAATGCGATACTCCAAACCCCGCTCGCGCCGCCACGCCGCCGCTTGCTGCATCTTGGGCAGCGTCTCCGCGATGAACGGCTGCCCGCCGAAACCCGGATTCACCGTCATGATCAATAGCAGGTCGATTTGCTTCAAGTATGGCTCGGCCTGCGAAATCGCCGTCGGCGGGTTCACCGCCAGCCCGACTTTTTTACCCAGCGACTTGATCTTCCAGAGCAACGGCAGCACGCGCTCGCCCAGCTCCACATGCACGGTGATTTGATCCGAACCGAACTTGGCAAACGTCTCGATCAAAACCTCCGGCTTCGAGCACATGAGATGCGTGTCGAAGAAAATTTTGGTCTGCGGCCGCAGCACGCGCACGACTTCCGGGCCAAACGAAATGTTCGGCACGAAATGGCCGTCCATGATGTCCAGATGGAGCCACTCCGCGCCCGCGCGCTGCACGCGCTCCACTTCGTGAGCGAAGCGACTGAAGTTCGCGGCGAGCAATGACGGCGCAATAATCATGCGACGAAGATAATCGCAAGCCGCCCCGCGAGGGAAGCGCGAAGCTGCGCGATTGGGAATAGGCTCGCCTCACTTTCTTGCAACTCGACAAGAGGACTCTCATTAGCACCCAGCTTTAGCTGGGTGATCGAGAGCGCCAGAACAGCTGAACCGCTTGAGCGGTTTGACGGGCCGGGAAACCGCTGAAGCGGTTGCGTACATTGGCCGCATGTTTCACCCAGCTAAAGCTGGGTGCTAATGAGAATCGGCGACACCGCTGCAAAAAGCTGAGTTGCGCCCATGAAGAGTACTGTGGGCAAATCCGTCTCGACACTCGACTCACCACGCTTAAACTCGCTTCATGCTGAACCCAACGCTTGCCAGTTTCGTGAACAGGTTTGGCCGCAAATTGCGGTCGAATGTCTTTCACGCGGCGTTTTACTATGAAAACCATCATTGCTTTCTTGTTCTCGGTTATGTGTCTCTTTGCAGCGGACGACATCGGCATTACCACTACCGTGAAAACCAATGCGCAGTCTGGCGCAGTAATTACCAAGGAGTTTTTCACGCGAGCTGGTAAGACGAACTTGTTACGCAGCACGACCACGACAAATGGAGTGCTCAAGAGTCGTCTTTACCGTTTTTATCATGATGGCAAGCTTGCAGCTGATCATCTCACTGCGCCGGGAACTGGATACTTACTCGTCGCGACCCAAAACGGCTTTGATGTGAATTTCGAGTATCGAAGCAATGTTCTCAGTGAGGTGGTTCTCGCTGACAAGGATGATAATGTTTTGGACGCGTTCGTAAGCACGAACGGAGTGCTGACGCCGATTCCGACATCCGAGCTACGAAAGATGATGAGCACCCCCGACACTCAGAAAGAGAAAGGCAAGTGACTACGCCACCTAACCAGAATGCTGCTACGAACCGTCTTTACGTTGGTGAGTTCAACTGCTTTGGAATTTACTACACGACGAGTGCGGACGAACAAATTCGGCCAGTAACGAGTGGCATCGCCACTTTCAAGCACGGCGATTGTGCGGCAAGTTGGTTGCGCCTGTTCGCTGCACTTGTGTTACTGTTTTCACTCAGCGTCCCAACGCTTTTCGCCGCCACACCGAACGACCCGCAATGGCACCAGCTCTTCAACGGCAAAGATCTTTCCGGCTGGGACAAATGGCTCGGTCCAAAGAGCGGCGGTTACTCCGACAAAGCCACGTCCAAAGAACCCGCGCTCGGTTTGAACAACGATCCGCTCGGCGTTTTCACCGTGGACGACAAGTCTGGCTCGCCGGCGATCCACGTTTCGGGTCAGGGATTCGGCGCGGTGACGTCCAAGGAAGAATTTGGCAATGCTCACTTCCGAGTCGAATACAAGTGGGGCGAGAAAAAATGGCCGCCACGCAACGAGCCGAAACACTACCGCGACTCCGGCCTGCTCTACTGGTGCATCGGCGAGCACGGCGCGGGGAGTTACGCATGGATGCGCTCGGTCGAATGCAACATCATGGAAAAAGGCGTCGGCCAATGGTGGAGCGTCGCGGGCACCTACATCGACATCGAAGGCCGTCGCGTCACGCTCGAAAACGATCCGCGCGTGCCGTATCGCGGCGAAGGGCCGGGCGAGAAGTGCTTCATTTGGGAACCCGGCACGCCGCGCGTCACCACCGGCGAAGGCGTGACCTCGCTGCTCGATCCGGAGAAGCCGCGGGACTGGAACGTCTGCGAAGTGATCGCGTGGGGCAACGTCGGCATCCATTTGCTCAACGGTGAAGTCGTGCTCGTGCTGACAAATCCGCGCTATAAAGAAAACGGAATCGAGCAGCGATTGACGCACGGGAAAATCCAACTCCAATCCGAAGGCGCGGAACTTTTTTTCCGCAAGGCCGAGGCGAAACCGATTTCCGAGATTCCCGCCGCGCTTTTGAAACATGTTCCCGCCGAGCCAGCGGATGAAACGGGTTTCGTTTCGTTGTTCGGCAACACAGTGAATGACGGCTGGACGCAGTGCGGGCCGGGGAATTTCACTTTGGCAAATGGCGTCGCTACCGGCAACGGCGGCATGGGCTTGTGGTGGTACACCAACCGCGTGTTCACGAACTTCGTCATGCGCGGCGAATGGATGCAGGAAGGGCCGGACTCGGACTCCGGCGTTTTCGTGCGCTTCCCGAATCCCGCGAACGATCCGTGGATCGCTGTGCGCCAGGGGCATGAGTTCGAAATCGGCAATCCGGCGGAGAAAAATTTGAAGGATGGCACCGGCGCGTTTTATCCGTTCCACGGCCCGGTCGCAGTGCCGGTAAAAAAATATGGTGAGTGGAACAACTACGAGTTGATTTGCATCGGGCCGAATTACTCGCTGCGGATCAACGGCCAGCTCGTGAACACGTGGACCGACGATCAAAAGCGTCCGCTCGCCGGCTACATCGGCTTGCAAAATTATCCGTACAAGCAGGCCGTGCGGCATCGCAACGTGCGGGTGAAGGAGTTGTTGTGAGCGCGCGCGCTCCGCTGCGCATCGGCATCATCGGCTGCGGCAACGTGCTCGAAGCCTACGTGCCGCAGTGCGAGAAACTCCAGCGCCGCGACCTGGCAGAACTCGTCGTCGGCTGCGGCCGTGAAGCGCAGCGCGAACGCGCCCTAACGATGGGCGTGCCGCGCTTCACCACCGAGACGCGCGACGTGCTCGATGATCCGAGCATCGATCTTGTCAACATCCTCACTTCGATGCCGACCCACGCGGCATTGACGAAAGCCGCACTCAACGCCGGCAAACACGTCCTGCTCGAAAAGCCACTCGCCACGTCGCTCGCCGATGCGAAGGAAATTGTCGAAGTTGCGCGGCGCAGTCGTGGTCTGCTCGTTTGCGCGCCGTTCACCGTTCTGAGTCCGACGTTTCAAACCATCGCGCGGCGCATTCGCAGCGGCGACATTGGGAAACCATGTTCAGCTCGCGCGCGTTACGGCTGGTCGGGGCCGTGGTGGAGCGAATGGTTTTACCAACCGGGCGGCGGGTGTTTGTTCGACCTCGGCGTGTATTGCCTCACGAGTTTGACCGGCTTGATCGGCCCCGCAAAGCGCGTGACGGCGATGACCGGTGTCGCGATTCCCGAACGCGAAATCAACGGGCGCAAAATCCAAGTCGACGCCGAGGACAACGCGCAAGTGTTGCTCGATTTCGGCGACGCAGCATTCGGCGTCGTGACGAGTGGCTTCACGCTGCAGGCGTATCGCAATCCCGCGCTCGAAATTTACGGCACCACCGGAACGATTCAGATGCTCGGTGACGACTGGGATCCCGACGGCTACGAACTCTGGCAAAATTCCGCCGGCGCGTGGCAGGTGTTCAAAGAGACCACGCCGGACTGGCCGTGGGCCGACGGCCTGCGCCATCTAGTCGAGTGCGTCCACGCACGGCAGCGACCACTCGTGACGCCGGAACACGCGCTGCACGTTTTGGAAATCATGCTGAAAGCGCAACAAGCCGGACGCGAAGGCCGCACGCTCGAACTGGAGACGACGTTCACTCCGCCGGATTTTTCCGAGGCGAAATCGACGGAGGCCGCGCATCTCGCGCACGACCGGACTCGCGAGCATTTTCAAAATGAACGCGGTTAGCGCAGCGCCAGCCACCACGTTCCGAAAAACAAGCCCAGCAGGAGAAGACTCGCAGCCAAATTAACTCGCAGCGTGTGGATCCGTTTCGCTGGGAGCCACGCGAGAATTCCTCCAAATAGCAATCCACCGACAAAGCCTCCCAAATGCGCGACGACGTCGCTCTTGGGATCGAGGCCGAGCAAGACGAACAACAACGTGCCTCCGAACAAACCGCTGACGATCAGCCGGCCCGCGCGCGGATGCGCCTGCCACAAAGCCAGCGATTGCACCGTCATCAAACCCAGCGCGCCCATCACCATGCCGCTCGCGCCGACGCCACGATACGGCCCGGCGTTGAAAATCAAGCCGAACACATTGCCCAAGCCGCCGGCGAGAAATGCGGCGAGCAGCGCCAAGCCCGCGCCGTAGCGCGCCATCGCCAAACCCAGCAGCAGAAAACCGAATGTCAGATTGGCAGCCAAGTGGCCAAGATCCGAATGCAAACTCACGGCCGTCAACAGCCGCCACCATTGCCCGGCGCGCACCGCGACACTGTCCATCGCTCCGCTTGAACGCAACCCGCTCCCCTGCCCTGCGTCGAAAGAAAAAATCAGTGCGAGTGAGAACGCCCAAATCGCCGCGCCCCAATGGAACGTCAATCCCGACCAACTGAGCGGCTGTTGCCAGGTCCAGCCGCGATTTTCCAAACGGTACTGGCGCAGCGCCGCGAAAGCTCGTGGCGCATCGTGCGCGCCAATCAACAAAATCCAGCCGCCGCTTTCGGGCGCGAGATCAATCGTCGTCTCGATGCCCTGGCTGGCGAGCACGAGGCTCCAATCCATTGCCTGGCGCTGTGAACGCGCAGTGATCACGGTCGCGTTGGTTTCCATTTCGCCGCCACTCTAAATTGAGTCCAGGAGTTTCGCCAGCGACGAACTGAGTTGCCATGAGCGATTCCTTGGCGTGGAACCGCAGCACTGGGAGCGCGGATTTTTTATCCGCGCGGTTCAAAAATCTGCGCGCAATCGAAAGTGATACTTTTTCCGAAGCAGCTTGGAAACGCGCTCGCTGAGTGCGCTTCAAGCCAGTAATTGCTTCAGCTTGCCGGCGCTGACTTCCCAGCGTTGCACTTCGCGGCCGAGTTCGCGCGGCCAATTCTCCTCGGTGCAGGTCATGAACACCTGCCCGCGCGCTTGATGCGCCCGCTCCAGCAGCGGAATAAATCCGCTGCGGCGGCGCGCGTCGAGTTCGCCCATCACGTCGTCGATGAGCAGAATCGGCGGCGAGCCGTGGATGCCGCTGAAGTATTCGGCCTGCGCCATCTTGAGCGCGATGGCCAGCGTGCGCTTCTGGCCTTCGCTCGCAAATTGCGCCGCCGGCCGATCCGCCAGCCACAGTTGCAATTCGTCGCGATGCGGGCCGACAAGCGTCGAGCGATACACGCGCTCGCGGCCGCGCGATTGCGCGAGTTCAACGGCGAAATCATTTTTCACACTCGGCGCATATTCCAAGCGGACTTCTTCCGCTGCTTCGGCAATGTGCTGGTACGCCATGCGAACCAGCGGCGAAAAACGAGGCAGTAATTCGCGGCGCAGCCGGATCAACTCCGCACCCGCCGCGATCAGTTCGTGTGAAAAACTTTCCAACGCCACCGGGTCGGAGCCGGATTGCTTGAGCAACGCGTTGCGCGCGCGCAGCGCCTTCATGTAGCGCTGGAGCAGCGGCAGGTAGGTCGGATGCGTGTGCGCAAGCAGCAAGTCCAGGAAACGCCGCCGGATGCGCGCGGAGCCTTTGATCAACTGCAAATCTTCCGTACACATCACGACGGCGCGGCACAGCCCAAGGTAGTCGGCCAGCCGGCGCACCGGTTGCGCATCGACGCTGAGTTTCCGCTCACGCAACGACCAGTAGAGTTTGAGTTCATGGCTCCCCTGCCCCACCACGTGGCCACCGACGAAGTAGCCCTTTTGTTCGTGGCGAATCATCTGCGCGCCCCCGACGCCGCGAAACGAACGCAACGTGGCGAGCAGATAAATCGCTTCGAGAATGTTCGTCTTGCCCTGCGCGTTGTCGCCGAGAATGAGGTGAAAACCCGGATCGAATTCAGCGTCGAGTCGCGCGTAATTTCGGAAATCGCGCAGTCGTAGTCGGGCTAAATGCACAAGGAATCTGGTTTGTGAAATCGCACGGTGCGTTGTAGTCGCGCGTGCGCACCGTTGGCGAGAATCAATGCTTCAACACAAAGCCGGCCTCGACCCAGTTCGCCAGATCCTCTTTGTTGCCGTTGCCACCATCCGTCGCGATGACGCTGATGCGTTTGCTGGCCGCCGGTATTTTTACGTCGAATCGCCACGGCTGCTCGGCGATGCGCATCACGGGACTTTCCGCCGCCGGTTTGCCGTCGATGAAAATCTTGAACGCGACACTCGGGTGCATCGCGAGGTTTGAACCATTGCTCACTTCGAGAATATGTTCATCCACGCCCGCCAGCGCGACGAAGCGATCGTACTCCGGCTTGAGTTCATAGACCAACTGGTTCGGCGCGTGGACGCCCATGCCCTTCGCGTACTCTTTTCCGCGCAAACGAAGTGACGCGCCGCGATTGCTTCGGTCTCTTTGCGGCGGGCTCGACACCGGCGAGAAACGATGCTCCGTTGAGGCGAGCGAATGGCCCGGCCCGACCGCGCGTAGTGGCGTGAGATCCGAAAGCTGCACGTTAGGCTTTGGGGGCATTGCCGGCAGTCGCGCGAAAAATCCTTCGGAGGGCAGGCAAACTTGTTTGCCGTCCTCAAACGCGATGGCGCGAACGCGTGTCGTCTCCGAAAAACGCAACGGCGTCGAGTAACGGGGTGAACGAGTGCTCGGTTCGCTGCCGTCCAGCGTGTAAAAAATCGTGGCGTGCGATTGCCACGGCGCGGTCAACGTCACGATGACTTCCTCTTCGAACAAATGCGGCCGTGCCGGCGTGCCCCACGGCGCGAGGCGAACGGGATCCACGATCCAGTCGTCGTTCCACTGGCCGGCTTTTTTCAACTCGGCGGCGAAATTGATCGTGGGCGCGAGAAATTTTTCAAAATGCGCCACGACGTCCGCCGTGAATTCATCCGGCGTCAAACCGCGTTCGGGATCGTATTTGCCGTGGGCGTCCGTCAAATCGCGCGCGAGGATGCACTGGAAACCCGCGCTGCTGAGATTGCGCAGGCCGATGGACTTGCCGAGCAGGCAAACCTGCGTATGAACGCCGAGGTAAATCAGATGAGACAGACCGCGCTGGCGGCAGAGCGAATAAAGCGTCTCCAGATCGTTCGGCATGAAATCGTCCGGGAACATTTGCAAATCCGGGTGCATGCCGTCCCAGCCGTAATTGCCGGGGCAACGCTCCTTGCCGCACGTGCAACCGCCGCCGTCGGGCGCGGCGGGACATTTGATTTCCTTGAGCGCCGGCAGCGGCACGCGTGGCGCGTTGGCTGCGGCCTCGTGTTGAATTGTGCCGACGTAATTGTCCGCCACGTCCGACGGGCACCAAAAAATTGTCATCTCCATGTCGTGCGCGGCTTGCAGGACTTTCTTCATGCGCGGCACGAGCGCGGCGACCCGCATCGTCGAAGTTTTGCACCAGTGGTAATTCCACATGTCCACCACGACGACGCCGATTTTAGAGCTTGCCACCCGCTCCTTGGTTACGAGCACATCACCCGTGTCGGGATTTCGCCGTTGCAGATCGAATTCAAGTTCAACGCCGGCGACGGGAAGTAGGAATGTGCCAAGGGCAACTGTCAGTAAAATGGAGCGTGTGAATTTCATATTAGTGCTGACGACGATGCCATCAGCCGGACGCCACGGCGATAAGAAATCTGCCACCGTACAACCGCTTCATCACTTCCGTCGCAGCGCCTTCGCGGCTTCGGTGGCGCGGAAGCCATCCAGAATCGCCGGGCTTGCTCCGTATGCTGCATCAGTCGCTCGCTTGCGACACAAACGGAAACTCATGTGTTGAGGAACCAGCCTCGCAAGTCCGCGTGCGCTTTGCCTTGAGTGAGTGAGCGCGCGATTTTAGACTGCGCGCATGAAAAGCAATTGGGCCCGCTGGCAGGCCAACTTCTTCACCGGCCTGGCGGTCGTGCTGCCGGCGGTGATTTCCATCGCCGTGCTCGTCTGGCTCTTTGGCACCGTCTCCAACATCACCGACATGCTGCTGGTTTTTTTGCCGCACACGTTAACGCACACCAACGCCGGCAACGGGCCGATGCGCTGGTATTGGAGCCTCGTGGCGTTGGTGGTGGCGGTGCTGCTCATCAGCGTCATCGGACGGCTCACGCGCAATTATCTCGGCAAAAAGCTGATTCAGGTCGTGGATGAAACGCTGCTGCGCATTCCGCTGCTGAACAAAATTTACGGCGCGCTTAAGCAAATCAACGAAGCCTTCACGTCGAGTAACAAAACGGCGTTCAAACAGGTCGTGCTGGTCGAATATCCCTGCGCCGGGAAGTTTTCCGTCGGCTTCGTCACCAGCGAAGAACATGCGGAAGCCTCGGCCCGCCTGGGTGAAAAAGTCGTCGGCGTCTTCATCCCGACCACGCCCAATCCCACGTCCGGTTTCATCATCCTCGTGCCGGCCGGCGGACGCGTCCGCGCCGTCGCGCTAGTTTTGTGGACGAACGCACCACCGGCCTCATCCTGCGGACGCGTCCGCTCACCGAGACGAGCCTGATCGTCCACTGGCTCACGCGGGATTTCGGCCGGCTCGCGACCGTGGCCAAAGGCGCGCGGCGGCCCAAGTCGCCGTTCCAGGGCAAACTTGATCTTTTCTACGTGGCGGATTTGAGTTTTGTGCGCAGCCGCCGCTCGGAGTTGCACACTCTGCGCGAAGTCGTCCTGCGCGAGACACATCCCGCGCTGCGCACCGATCTCAGCCTGCTCCAGCAAGCCGCGTATTCCGTCGCGCTTATCGAGCAGACCACGGAATGCGACACACCGCTGAAAGAAATTTTTCAACTGCTGGAAAATTTTCTGCGCCATCTGCCGTTGCCACCGCCGCTGGCGCGAACGGTCTTCGCCTTCGAAATCAAACTGCTCGCCGAGCTGGGGTTGAAACCGGATTTCACGGCCAGCAAACTCACTCCCGGCGCGCGACGGCTCCTGGAAAAATTTCTGAGCGACGATTGGCCGGCGCTCCTGCCGGTCAAACTCAGCGCCGCGCAGAATCAGGAACTGAGCCGTTTTCTACGCGGATTCCTTCAAGAACACCTCGGCACAGTTCCGCGCGGACGCGACGCCGCGCTTGAGTTGTCGTGATCGTCTGGACGCCGAAGATGCAAGAAAACTCGACACCTTGCGCGGAAAGGAGTTCTCTTTGCGCAACAACGATAAAACCGCCGAAGGATGCGATTCGATGCCGGTAAAGCGAAAACAGAACCGCAAATGCGCGGCTAACTTGCCGGCTGAGTTTTTTATTCCAATTCGGAGCACACGAAATATGCAACGGAACATTCTGACCAAAACTGGCACCTGCGCCATCCTGTCGTTGCTGCTCCACGGCCATTGCGCTCTGGGGCAACTCAAAATCAATTCGTTCACGCGCAGTGGGGAGATCACCTGGTCGGGCGCAAATCCGACGAATGCCATTTGCCTCCAGTGGGCCTCGGCGATCACCGGCCCGTGGCAATCCACGCTCAATGGTCAATCGTTACTGTTGAGTGCCACCGTGACGAAGACAAGTGTTGCCGTCGCAGGCAGTCCGACTTTTTATCGCATCCGAACCGCCAGCACCTCATCCTTGGCTGACGCTTTAACCGAAGGTGCGACGAAAAACCTTAACCGGCTGGCCATTAGATTCGATCCGCCGCCCAGCAGCGGGCGGCCTTACGGTGGAGGCATGCTGATTTCTTCCGACTCTTCGTTTGACGCTTTCGGATCTACCTGGGAACTCGATTATGAGGGGAATGATCCCAGTTCCGGCTTTCAAGCAGTCCATCCCTACAAATCCGGGCAGTGCATTATTTCGATTAAGCATGATTCAGTCGGATTGGATGCGCCCGAACGCTGGCTCGAAGTGGGATATGGCGGCGGGAATTTCGCGACACTCACGCGCTTGGCGGATTACAACACTTTTTTCCCGCTCAAGAATGCAAAGAAATATCATTTCAAAACCACGGTCTCGTCGGCAGGAGGAGTTTCCATTTTCGTCAATGAGGTGCTTGTGGCCACCGGAAAACTTGGCGTAGTGAATGCCATCGACTTTACGGTAACTGAATTTGAAAATTTCCCAGGCGGACGCTTTTGGGCACCGCAACCGTTTCGGGGCACGGGCTTCCCGCAACAGTGGCAGAAAGGTCACGCCGGAATCATCGTCGAGCCGACGGATCGCGGCGGCGGCGATTTCAACGGTGTCTTCAGCGTCCAATATGCGCCCGGCTTGTAGCTGCCTGCTCGTAAGCCAGCGCTCAACTTGAGCACTTAAAATTGCAAGCTGTGGCATTCGAGTCATCACTACTTTCCTTTTGCCCTCGCATCGAAGCTACTCAGGACACTCTGTCAGCTTCGACCTCCTGGCTCGTCCGTTTCCTTTCGCTTGGCTTGTTCCTGCGTCGTGTGACGGTGGATCGCTCGGCTCAGAGCGTAACAATCGAGCGACGGTTGTGCTGGTTCTTTTTCAAGAGCCGCAGCATTGAATTTCGACATATTGCGGCCGTTACTTACGGCTACGAAGATATTGCTCTGAGCGCGTCTTTCACGAGCACACATGACAGCACTGACTTGTTTATTGTCGGTGTCCTTCTGGTGAATCGCGAAGAGGTCTCATTGTTCAAATTCCTTGGCGACGGCACTTTCACCAATGACGGCCCTCTCCCAGATTGGTGGTATTGGGAAGAATATCTGACAGATTGGAGCGGCACGCAGGAAAAAGAATCCAGACTCTTTGCTCAACTCTTGAGTAAGGTGATTGGTGTTCCGCTCGCTCCATCAACATTGACACCGGATGAGACCTAGCAGCCGTTCAATCGGTGCGCTGCCCGCGTTATTTCTTGAACAAGCTCTTCACGCCTTCAGCGGCTTTCTTGACGCCGTCCGTGCATTTCCCGCCGTCACGCTACTCTGAATTTCGCCAACCCGTCCGACGGCGGTGATCTCCCGCGTCGTGGTGAAACAAACCAAAAAGTCGAACCTCACGGCTGAGTAATGCTCGCCCGTGTGAAGTGTTCATCCTGGACAATCGCCTAGGTGATTTGCCGGCGGGCCATCCATTCCAAGCTGATGGCATCGGTCAGGCTGAATCGACGTTCGCGCGCCCGTTGGCAGCGTGCTGCTACCGCTTGATACATATTTTCATCCACCCACTGAATCGAGCAACGAGGGAGCAGATCGTTCAGAAACGCCTTCACCGCTTCCCAACCCAGTCGCCGTTGCACCAGCGCCCACGTCTCGTGCGTGACGTAGTTCGTCGTGATGAGCGTCCAGCCTTCTTGTTCAGCGCGCTCGAAGGCAGCCAGGGCTTGGGGATGAAAAGGATCGGTGCGGTCAAGGCAGGCGTAGAAACCCGAGGTGTCCACGAAGACGGTCTTCATGGTTTCCGATCACACCAGTCGCGGTCGTGGAGTTTCAGGTCGTCCTGTTCGGCTTGAGGCAATGGCTGATACTTGCCAGCGAATTCGCTCAGGGGGCGGGGTTGGCGTGAACTGGTCGGCAAAAGCCGGGCCACGGGGTGGTGATTTTTTTCAATCACTATTTCTTCTCCGGGAGCCAGCGATTCAACCAATTCTTTCAGTCGTGCCTGAGCTTCCGCCAATTCAACCGTTTGCATGGCATGAGAATGTCACGCGAGTCGTCTCCCCGCAAGCCATCGTTCAATCGCCGTTATTTCTTGAACAAGCTCTTCACGCCTTCAGCGGCTTTCTTGACGCCGTCCGTGCCTTTCCCGCCGAGGTCTTTGACGGCGTCGGTGGCGCCTTTGCCGAGGCTCGTGATCGCGCTGCCGGCCGCTTGAGTGACTTCCTGCATCAACGCTTTCATCACTCGCTGCGTGAGTTCGCCCGCCGTGATGCCGTTCGCGTCCTTGCCCAGATCGGTCAGGCGGATGTCGGGTAGCGGCACGGTAATGGATTTACCGCCCAGCAACGTCGCGCTGAGATTCACCTTCGCGCCGCTGATGACAAACTCGTCCACTTGAAGTTTCTTGCCCGGACCGTTGGAGCCGCCGCCACCGCCAGCGCTCCCGGCGGCGGCGTTCACGTTGTCCAATATCTTCGAGAGGTTGCTGCCCTTGAGGCTCCCTTCAAAAGTGATTTCCGGATTGATTACACGCACGGAAGTGACCACCACTTTGTCCGCAAACAGCGAGCCGGGCTTCACGCCCACGCTGACTTCGCCCACTTTGATCGCGGACGGCGTCTTGAATCCTTCCGGGTTGCCGACGACGAGGCCGCTCAGTTGGCCGTTGCCCGAAAACGGCGAGATGTTCGCGCCGCCCAGTTTCACGTCCACCTTGGTCACCATCGGCCCGACGCTTTCGACGCCTTTCTTTACAATGCCGCCAAGGGAAAAATACAAGACCACCAGGCCGACGATGGCCAGCACTGCAACGACGGCAACGATGCGGATGAGAATTTTCATGGAGAACCTTTCAATTTAATTTGCGTTGGTTAATCGCTGTTTGAGTCACGCAGAATCATTTCAGCTACGAGCGCGAGATTATCGACGACCAAAGCGTTGCGCAAGGCGTCCTTCTGCGTGCGCTCCACCTCCGCGCCGTAGCCGGTTCGAGGTCGAGCAATTTGTCGCCGACCATGTAGCTGCGTGAAAGGTCCAGCCCGAATTCGTCGCGCGCGTCGAAAAGAAATTGCGGCGAAGGCTTGCGTCCGCGGCTCGGCTCCTCCGGCGCTTCGGGTGAGAAATAAATCTTTTCAATTCGCACGCCGTCGCGCGCCAATTCGGCCAGCAGGCGTTCGTTGACGCGGTGCATGTCGTCGAGCGTGTAATAACCGCGACCGATTCCGGATTGGTTGGTGACTATGAACAGCTTGAAGCCCGCGTCCTGCAGACGCTTCAACGCTTTGCCGGTGCCAGGGAACAACTCGAGTTTCGCCGGATCGCTCAGGTAGTTTTTGTCCACATTGAGCGTGCCGTCGCGATCGAGAAAGACAGCGCGGGTCATAAGAAAACGCGGAACGCAGAACGCGAAATACGGAAAAAATCTAGTGCGCACGCGTTTCCTTTTTGCCTTTTTTCTTTTACTTTTTTCATTTCGCCGCGAGGTCGCGTTTGAAGCTGGCAAGCAATTCCTCGGGCGTGACCGTTGCCGTGCCGACTTTGCCGACGACGACGCCCGCCGCGTGGTTGGAAAAAATCGCGGCCTCGACGGGCGAGGCACCCGCCGCAATCGCCAGCGTGAACGACGCGATGACGGTGTCGCCCGCGCCGGACACGTCGAAAACCTCCTGCGCCACGGTGGGGATGTGAAACGGTTCGTGCCCACGCTGGCAAAGCAACATGCCCTGGTCGCCCAGCGTGATGAGAAGAAGCGCGGGTTTCAATTCCTGCAAAATCTTTTCCGCGACGTGCAACAGAAGCTTGTCCTGGAGTGGGGCAACGCCGCGCGTGCCATCGGCGAGTCCGGCGAGTTCAAACGCCTCCTTGCGGTTGGGGGTGATGAGCGACAGTCCCGCCAGTTTCAAATGATGCACTGGCTTCGGATCAAGGCTCAACCAAATGCCGCGCGCGCGGCAGAGCGGTTTCAGTTCGTCGAGGAGAGTTTGCGTGATCACGCCTTTGCCGTAATCGCCAATGATGATGGCGTCCGCGTGCTCCGACTCGCGCTCGATGGTGTCGATGAGCCGCTGCGTGGACTCGCCGTCAAGCTCGGCGCGCGTCTCGCGATCCATGCGGACGATTTGCTGCTGATGAGCGATGATGCGGGTCTTGAGGCTTGTCATCCGATCAGCTTGCAGCAACAAGCCGCCGCAACCCACGCGTTGCGCTTGCAGCAGGCGCTGCAAATTCTCCGCCGCGTGGTCGTTGCCGACGCTGCCGAGCAGTTCCGTCGCCGCGCCGAGCGCGGTCAAGTTGCGGGCGACATTCGCCGCGCCGCCGGGCATGAAACTCTCGCGCTCAAATTCAACGACCGGCACCGGTGCCTCCGGCGAAATCCGCGTGACGTGGCCCCAGATGAACTGGTCGAGCATCACGTCGCCAACGACGAGCAGGCGCGTCTGATGTGCGGCGGCTAGCAGTTGCTGGACACGAGCGAGCGAGAGCGGTTTCATTTCACGAATCGAGGAAAGCCGTCAACGGACTGGTCGCGCTGGCGGTTTGAAGTTGCGACGCCAAGCCGATTTCATACGCGGTTCGGCCCGCTTCCACGGCCTGCTTGAACGCGACGGCCATCCGGTTCGGATCGGCGGCGACGGCGATGGCGGTGTTCACGAGCACAGCGTCAGCACCGAGTTCCATCGCTTCGGCGGCGTGGCTGGGCGCACCCAAGCCGGCGTCCACGACGACCGGCACGGTTGCCTGCTCGATGATGATGCGGATTTGCGCGCGGGTTTCGACACCGCGATTGGAGCCGATGGGCGAGCCGAGCGGCATGACCGTCGCCACACCAATTTCCTGGAGCCGCTTGGCCAAAACGGGATCGGCATTGATGTACGGCAACACCGTGAAGCCCTCTTTGACCAGCACTTCGGCCGCCGCGAAGGTTTCGACGGGATCCGGCAGCAAGTAGCGCGGGTCGGGATGGATTTCGAGTTTGACCCATTTGGGCAGACCGGCGGCGGCGGCAAGGCGCGCGAGACGGACGGCTTCCTTGGCATTCATCGCACCGCTGGTGTTGGGGAGGAGCAAATACTTTTGCGGGTCGATGAACTCGAGAATGTTGGCGAAGGGATCTTTTTGACCGCTCAAATCGGCGCGGCGCAGCGCCACTGTCACCAGTTCCGTGCCGCTTGCCGCCAAGGCGTCGCGCATGGCTTCGGGCGAGGAAAATTTCCCGGTGCCGAGGATAAGGCGGGAGCGAAATTCCCGGCCGGCGATGATCAATGGACAATGGGCTGATGACATCGGTCGCAGTCTAGGCCGGGAGATTTTTGGTTGTCGAGTGATGTTTGGGCTGCTCGGAAGGGCGTTGGTTTTGCCGTTGACGCTCGTTGTGAGTCGCTCGTAAGCTCGCCTTCCTTACACGACAACCGGTAAGCCGATTTAGTCAGGAGCTCGTTATGGCCGAAGGATATTGCGTCAAATGCAAAGCAAAGAAAGAAATCACCGACGGGGTGGAAGAAGTCATGAAGAACGGGCGAAAGGCCATCAAGGGCAAATGCCCGACGTGTGGCGTGGTGATGTTTAAGATCCTTGGCGGCAAGGCAACCCCGCCGCCGGCGTCCACGCCGACCACCCCGCCCGCTGCCAGCGCCTGATTTTTTGCCATGCCCCAGGAACTTGCCTACGCCATTATCACGCCGTATTCGCTGCACAAATCCCGGACCGGCGGGATTTTGACGCGCCTGATCACCCGCACGGGACTCGAACTGGCGGCGGCCCGGATGTTCGCCCCGAGCCGCGAATTAGTTGAGAAGTATTCCGAGAACATTGTCTCGGCCGATGACCCTCAAGATCGGCGCATTCAGGAATTGATTCGCGATTACATACTGCAAAATTTTTCACCGGATCCCAAAACCGGTGTCCGCCGGCGCGTGATGATGCTGCTGTTTCGCGGCGATGAAGCCGTCCGCAAAGTGCGCTCGGTCGTTGGTAACATCAGCGCGGGGCGCCGCGGCGGAGAAACCATCCGCGACACCTACGGCGACTTCATTCTCGATGACAACAACCAAGTGCGCTACTTCGAGCCGGCGGTGCTGGCGCCGCCCAATGCCATCGAGGCAGAGACGAAGTTGAAAATCTGGGCGCACTACTCGGACAGCGAAGGTGGCCTGCTCAAAGACATGCTCGCTTATCCGTCCGGGCAGCGTGCCGAGCAAACTTTGGTGCTCATCAAGCCGGACAACTTCCGCTTCCCCACCGGCCGGCCCGGCAACGTGATCGATTTCTTCTCGCGCACGGGCCTGTACATCATCGCGATCAAAGTGCTGCACATGAGCGTGGCCGAGGCCGAGGATTTTTATGGCCCCGTGCGCGAAGTCTTGCGTGCGCGTTACGGCGCGATCATTTCCGGCACGGCGCGGACGGCGCTGGAGAAGGAACTTGGGTTCAAAATCGCGCCTGACCTTGAAAAAAAGATCGCCGATTTGCTCGGGCCACCCGCCGGCGACAATCAGTTCGAGAACATCATCCGTTTCATGTCCGGCCGAGCGCCGGGTGAATGCGAAGCCGGCACGAAATCCCAGCCCGGCACCGAGAAGTGCATCGCTTTGGTTTACGAGGGCGTGGATGCTGTGCGCAAAATTCGCGACGTGCTCGGCCCGACCGATCCCAACAAAGCTCCGCCCGGCTCGATCCGGCGCGAGTTTGGTTCCAGCGTGATGATCAATGCCGCCCACGCCAGCGATTCCGAGGACAACGCCCGCCGGGAAATGGGAATCATCCGCATCGGCCAGGAAAACACCTTCCGAAAAGTCGTCGAAACGGCGTACGGAAATATTTAACCGCGCTTCGCCAACAAGTCTGGTTCTAAAACTTAAGCCCGGCCAAACTTCCAGCGAGCATGGACGTTTGTTTTTTTCGCGCCGCCCGCGAAACCAGGATTCTTTGCTGGTGACGTGCGCGACTTGAGCCACCTAGACTGCGGCCAATGCGAGTTTTGATTATCGGCTGTGGCTATGTTGGTTTGCCGCTGGGGGCAACGCTGGTTCGCGCGGGCCACGAAGTTTTCGGAGTCCGGCGCTCGTGCGCGGGCGCGGACCAACTCGCCGCAGCCGGCATCCAGCCGTTCGCTGCTGACATCACCAAACCCGCCGACCTTGCGCGTCTGCCTACGCCATTTGACTGGGTGGTGAACTGCGTATCGTCCACTAAAGGCGGCGTTGAAGAGTATCGGGAAGTTTATTTGGAAGGCACGCGCCACTTGATCGAATGGCTCGCCGCGTGTCCGCCGAAGAAGCTCGTTTACACGGGCAGCACGAGCGTTTACGGCCAGATTGACGGCGCGGCCGTGAAGGAGACGAGTCCGACCGAGCCAGCCAGCGACACGAGCAAAATCCTGGTGGAGACGGAAAAACTGCTGCTTGATGCCGCCGCACAAAAGCGGCTGCTCGCTGTCGTTTTGCGGGTCGCGGGAATTTACGGCGAGGAGCGCGGCCACTTGTTTCAACAATATCTGCGGGACGAAGCGCGCATCACGGGCAAGGGCGAGCGCATCATCAACATGATCCATCGCGACGATCTGGTGGGCGTCATCCTCGCCGCGCTCAAAAATGGACGCGCCGGCGAGGTTTACAACGCTGTGGATGATGAGCCAGTGACGCAGTTGCATTTCTTCCGCTGGCTCGCCGAGACGCTCGGCAAGTGGATGCCGCCGTTTGCAACCGACGCTGAGGATGCCCAACGCAAGCGCGGGCTGACGAATAAGAAGGTTTTGAATCGCAAACTCAAAATGGAGCTGGGCTACCAGTTCAAGTACCCCACCTTCCGCCAAGGTTACACGGATGAAATCCGCCGGCTGGAAGACGCTGGACTGCTGAATATTCAACCAGAACCGCGCTGATTTGCCGGCGGTTGTTCCGCCTCGCGCCGGGCGATAAAAATCGGAGTTCTCTCGCGGCAAACTTCATGGCAATCATCTCGCCATGCACATTGTCGTGTTGGATGGCTTCACGCTAAATCCGGGTGATCTTTCGTGGGACGCCCTGCGTGCGCTGGGCGCTTGCGAAATCCACGATCGTTCCGCACCCGCCGAAGTCGTGCCGCGCGCCACGAACGCCGACATCGCGCTCACCAACAAAACGGTCGTCAGCCGCGCGCAGCTCGAACAATTGCCCCGGCTGAAATACATCGGCGTGCTCGCCACGGGCTACAACATCGTGGACGTTGCGGCGGCGCGTGAGCGCAACATTCCCGTCGCGAACGTGCCGACCTACGGCACGCGGTCCGTCGCGCAGATGACTTTCGCGCTTTTGCTGGAACTCACGCAACACGTCGGTCATCACGCGCAAACGGTGCGCGAAGGCCGCTGGGCGCGGAGTCCGGATTTTTGCTACTGGGATTATCCGTTGATCGAGCTGGATGGCTTGACGCTCGGCATCGTTGGTTTCGGGCGCATCGGACGCGCCGTAGCCGACCTCGCGGTGGCCTTCGGCATGAACGTGTTGGCACACAATCGGACGACGGCACGCGCGCCGTTGACACACGGTCGATTCGTGGATCTCAAAACCCTCCTCGCCGAAAGCGATGTTGTCAGCCTGCATTGTCCGCTAACGCCAGACACGAAACACCTGCTCAACGCCGAGCGGCTGGCGTGGTTGAAGCCAGGCGCATTTTTGATCAACACAAGCCGCGGCCCATTGGTGGACGAAAGCGCGCTGGCGTCGGCTTTGAACTCGGGCCGACTCGCTGGCGCGGCGTTGGATGTGCTGGCAGTCGAGCCGCCGCCACTAGAGCATCCGCTATTTGCCGCCAAGAATTGTCTCGTGACGCCACACATTGCGTGGGCAACGCGTGCCGCGCGGGCGCGGCTCATGCAAACCGCCGTCGCGAATGTGGCGGCGTTCCTCCGCGGTGAGCCTCGGAATGTTGTCAACTGATCAAAGGCATCAACACGAAGGGTGTGGTGTTTGCGCGCCTAAAATTTCCCAGTCTGGAAACTTGCAGAATCACCTCAGCCCGCCACTCTTCCAAATTGTTTTGCGGATTATGAGCAGCCAAGGCTAGGGTGTGATCGGCGAGCGTGATTATGAGTGCGAAGAGAATTGCGAAGAGCGGGCAGGCAAAGGACAGAGTTCCGGGAAACTCGGAATGGTTGATTTACGTCGTGGACGACGAACTCATGGTGGCGGAGGTAGTTGAGACCGTGTTGAGCCAGGAATCGTATCGGGTTCGGTTGTTCGACAATCCACAATCCGCGCTGGAGGCCTTCATCGCCGCGGAGCCAAAACCCGACCTGGTGTTTACGGACTACGTAATGGGTGAGATGTCCGGCCTAGAATTGATCGAACAGTGCAAACGAATTCATCCGCGACTGAAAACGATTCTCTACAGCGGCAGCGTGGGGCAGGAGATCTGGGAAGAAAGCGATATCCGGCCGGACGATTTTCTTAGCAAGCCATTCCGACCCAAAGCGCTCCTGCAAATCGTACGCGGCGTGCTTGAAGGCCACCATCGGAGCACGAACATCTAAACCGGAGCTACTGCTCGCGTCGTGAGTTTTCCCTTTCTCCGAAGCGCTTTTTAGTTCGTTGAATATCTCGTCTCAAAAACTTTTCTTCCATGCCTGCCAAACCGCTGCATCAGCCCCAAGATAGCCCACCAATCTTTTACGATACGCACGCGCATTTGGATTATCCCGATTTCGCCGCCGATTTTTCGGAAGTGCTCGCCCGCGCGCAAGCGGCCGGCATCCGCCAAATCATTGGCATTGGCACGGATTTGGAAAGCAGCCGCCGCGCAATCTCGCTCGCCGAAAAGCACGCCATGATTTTTGCCGTTGCCGGCTGGCATCCCGCCAACGCGCTCGAAGCGCCGGAGGATTTGCGCCCGGCGCTGCGCGAACTCGCGCGGCACCCCAAGGTCGTCGCCATCGGAGAAACCGGCCTCGACTATTATCGCCTCCCCAGCCGGCACGCCGGCGGCACGGCGGCCGACGACACGCGCTACCAACTGAAGCAGGCGGCCATTTTCCAGCAACAATTGGAGGTCGCGGCCGAATGCGGACTAAACTGCGTCATCCATCAGCGCGGCGATTCCTTCCCTGATTTGCTCGCGCAGTTCGAACCGTTTGCCAGTCGCGTGCGCGGTGTGTTTCATTGTTTCGTCGAAAGCGCCGCGGTGATGCAACGCGTGCTCGCGCTCGGATCACTCGTGAGCTTCACCGGCATCGCCACCTTCAAAAACGGCGACGAAGTTCGCGCCACCATCGCGGCCACGCCACTCGATCACTTCATGCTGGAAACTGACTGCCCGTATCTCGCGCCGGTGCCGTATCGCGGCAAACGCTGCGAGCCAGCTTACGTGAAGGAAATTTCCGAAGTTGTCGCGCAGGTCAAAGGCTGCACAATTGAGGAGTTGAGCCAGGCCACGTGCGGCACAGCGGAGAAATTTTTCCCAAAACTCGCAATAGCCTGATCACGGCCCCGTGAGCACACGGTAAAATCGCTGCGGCCCGTTCGTCAGCGAATCGTAAGCGACGAGATTCGTGGAAGCGGCGGGCGGAAAATTAGTCAGCACAATCCATTTGGCAGTTAGCAAATCATCAGTACATTCCAGCGCGTGCGGTTTGCCAATCGCCGCAGTGAAGCGCAGCACCAACTCCCCGTTTTGCACGGTAGGCGCCAGCACGGCAGGCGAAGGAGGAAGCGCCGGCGCCGAGGTTACGGTAACGAGGGCGATGGAGCTTTTGGCGCCGCCGGCCGCATTGGTGACCTGCACATAGTAATTGCCGGTTTGGTTCGTCGTCACGTTGTTCAGCGTGAGTTGCGAACTTGTCTGGCTGGCGAGCAGTGTGGAATTTACCCACCACTGATAGACGAGGGGTGCGCTTCCAATGACGGTGACACTCAAAATCACGTCGGTTCCTTCCGTGACGGTTACTCCCTGCGGTTGAGTGCTGATGGATGGTGCCACGATTTGAGCGTTCACGCTCAACACCGCCGCGCTGCTCGTCGCGCTGCCCGCGCTGTTGCTCGCCACGCAGTCGTAGCTCCCCGCGTCCGCCGCGCCCGCGCTCGCAATCGTGTAGGTCGTAGCTCCCCGCGTCCGCCGCGCCCGCGCTCGCAATCGTGTAGGTCGCCCCCGTCGCCCCCGCGAGGTTCACCCCGTTCTTGCGCCATTGAAACGTTGGCGCGGGCACGCCGCCCGCCGCCACCGTGAAGCTCGCCGGGTTGCCGGGATTGATCGTCGCCCCCGCCGGTTGCGTCGTGAACACCGGCGCGCTGTTCACGCTCAACACCGCCGCGCTGCTCGTCGCGCTGCCCGCGCTGTTGCTCGCCACGCAATCGTAGCTCCCCGCGTCCGCCGCGCCCGCGCTCGCAATCGTGTAGGTCGCCCCCGTCGCCCCCGCGAGGTTCACCCCGTTCTTGCGCCATTGAAACGTTGGCGCGGGCACGCCGCCCGCCGCCACCGTGAAGCTCGCCGGG
>JACPZS010000210.1 GCA_016195385.1 Verrucomicrobiota bacterium | reverse complement strand
GGCGTGCCGCCAACCATTGCACTGGCCATGAGTTTTCCGATCAATGGCGTCGAGGAAGGAAAGGAGGTCCGCGTGACCGCGCAGGTGGGCGACGACGTGCAAGTGCGCAACGTGGAATTTCACCTCGAAGGCACGAAGGCTTTCACCGCGACCGTGTTTCCCTTCGAGTTTCGTTTTGTGACGTCCCGCTATGCCGCGAACAAAAATTCATTTCGCTTGCGCGCTCGCGCCGTGGACACCGGCGGCAATTTCACTTGGACTGACGAAACAATCGTCACGTTGGTGCCGGACACAACTCCGCCGCGCATCACGCAGCGGTCGCCGCTGATCGGCGCAAAGTCGGTGCAAACCATCACGGCGTATTTCGATGGGCAGATGGACTCCGCCACGTTGAACGCTGCCTCTTTCAAACTCATTTCCGCCGGCGCGGATGGCCTGTTCGACACGGCGGATGACGCGCCCGTCATTGGCGGCAGCGCTTCTTACGAAGCGGATCTCAAGTCCGCTGCTTTGAATTTTGCGTCGCCGCTGCCCGATGGTCTTTATCGCGCCGTTCTCACCACGGCGGTGGCGGACCTCGCTGGAAATCACCTGGCATCCGATTACACCTGGCAATTCCGCGTCGCCGACGCCGTCTTCTGGATCAGAACCACGGATGGTGTATGGAGTGATCCGCTGAACTGGAGCACCGGCGCTGTTCCCGGCCCAAACGATAACGTCGTCATTGACGTCGTCCCGGAAGACGTGACCGTCACTTACGTGCGAAAGAACACAACCGTTCAAATCAAAAGCCTGCTCGCCAACGAACGGCTGGTTCTCAACGGCGATGCCTGGCAAGTGCCCGGCGGGATTCAGATCAACAAGGACATGACTCTGAACACCGCGTCGCTCCTCGGCACGACGGTAACGGCAGGCAACGGCGCGAAGTTGGTTTGCATTGCAAATCCTGGCAGCACGCTCGATGGCGTTACCTTGAACGGCGATTTGGACGTGACGAGTGGCATCGCCCGCGTGTTCATCCGCAACGGACTGAAGCTCGTCGGCAGCGTGCTGCTGGACAACGGTGGAAACATCACTTTCGTCGGCGACCAAGCGCTGGCGACTGGCACGATTGTCTTTTCCGGGACTACTTCGATTGGCTATGTAGTCGTTGACGTCAACACGACGCTGACCTTGGGGCCGGCCGTGGTGGTGCGGGGCAGGACCGGCCAAGTGCTCGGAAGTGGCACGCTGATCAACCAGGGCTTGATTTCGGCGGACGTGACGCGTGGCACGCTTGCCATTGACACAGGCAGGTTCACCAACCTGGGCACGAGCGAGTGCAAGAACGGAGCTTCTTTGAGCATCAGAGCCACGACCTGGAACAACGCCGGTGTCATCAACGCAACAGGCGCGGGAGCGCTGACCTTGACGGATGCGTGGACGAACACCGGATCGATCAACGCAGATGGAGCCACGGTGAACCTGGGAGGCTCGTTCACGTTGGCGCAACTGGGCGCGTTCAAGCGCACGGATGGCACGGTGAACTTGTCCGGCCTGCTGAATCTCACCGGCGACACGCTGGCGCTCAATGCCACGACCGGGTCGTGGATCATCAATGGCGGCACGATCCTGGGCGGCGCAGTGACGACCAGCGGCGGGGCCAAATTGAGCACCGTGGGCATCTACGGCAACACACTCGATGGAGTCACGTTGCAGGGCGACTTGGCCGTCGTGGGACGGGTGTTCATCCGCAACGGACTGACGCTCACGGGCAGCGTGCTGTTGGACACCGGTGGGAACATCACCTTTGTGGGTGACCAGAGCTTTTCCACCGGCAGCATCCTCTTCGCGGGCAGCCCCGCTTACCTGGTCGTTGACGTCAACACGACGTGGACGCTCGGCCCGGCAGCAGTGATACGCGGCACCGGTCAGGTGCTGGGAGCAGGCAAACTCATCAACCAAGGATTGATCGCCGTGGATGTCGCACGAGGAACGCTGACGGTCAATCCAGGGGCATTGGACAATGCCGGCACGCTCGCCGCGACCGCGACGAATGCCACGTTGAGGGTTACCACGAAAACTTTCACCAACACCGGCACGCTCCAGGAACTCAACGGTGGCAAAATCATAACGCCGTGAACATTGCCGCCGATTCGCTCGCCGCCAACAACGCCTTCCAAAATTCGTGCGCCGAACAACCCGCCGCAGTCGGGACGAAGTTATTAGATTCGCTGGTGCGCGCCGTTAAGAAATGAGCCGACTTTGAAGCCGAAGGAAGCTGTCGCCAAAGCCCGCGCCCCGCAAAACCGGACACTCGTTCTCACTGCGAAAGGTCGCGCCCGCCTTGCCACGAAACTGCTTCGGTCTCCGTTACCGGAAAAGCTGGAAGATTTGGTGAACCGCATCATTTGCGGTGATGCGCTGGCGATTTGTTCACGCTTGCCCAAAGCATTCGTTGATTTGTTGATCCTCGATCCGCCGTACAACCTCACTAAAAAATTTGGCGAAGCAATCTTCCACCAACGGTTACTGACCGAATACGAGGCTTGGCTTGAGGCGTGGTTCGTCCAAATGCTGCCGCTGCTCAAACCCAACGCGAGCCTTTACGTCTGTGGTGATTGGAAGTCTTCGACGGCGCTGCATCGCGTGCTCGACCGCCATGTCATCGTGCGCAATCGCATCACATGGGAACGCGAGAAAGGGCGGGGCGCGAAAGCGAATTGGAAAAATGCGAGCGAAGATATCTGGTTCTGCACCGTTGCGAACGATTATTTTTTCAACGTCGAGGCGGTGAAGTTGAAACGCCGCGTTCTTGCGCCGTACACCGAGAACGGCCGCCCGAAAGATTGGAACGAAACCACGGACGGCGATTTCCGGCTGACGCACCCATCGAATTTGTGGACGGACATCACGGTGCCATTTTGGTCGATGCCCGAAAACACTGACCATCCCACGCAGAAGCCGGAGAAACTCATCGCCAAGCTGATGCTCGCCAGTTCGCGCGAAGGCGATTTGATTTTCGATCCGTTCCTTGGCTCCGGCACCAGCGCTGTCGTGGCGCGAAAATTGAACCGGCGTTTTTGCGGGATCGAATCCGACGAAACATACGCGTGTCTGGCGGCGCAGCGTGTAGCATTAGCCGACAACGAGAAATCCATTCAAGGCTATGCCGAAGGAGTTTTTTGGGAACGAAACACGCGCGGTGCCGAGCGTGGGAAAAAATTATGAATCGGTTGGGACCGCCGAAGCTGGCGTGTCGTCCAACCGTGCGCGAAGTGCTTCGAGGGTGACAGTTTTGGCGGCGCCCTCTTCCGCCGATCGAATTCGCGCCAGCTCGCTTTGAACCACCTGGCGCGCTGCGTCATCCAATGTCGCCAGTTCCTGTCCCTGGCCGACCCGCAGCGCCTGCAGGATGTCGTGGAAAGTAATCTGATTGAGCGGACGCGCCGGCGTGTAGCCCGTGTCGCTGTTCGTGGTTTCCGCGAGCAAGCGGGCTTGTACGAGAACACGCAACAGTTGGCCCGCTAGTTTGCTGGGCACCGCAAGTGTCTGCGACAATTCCGCGACCGTCGGTGGCTTTTGGCCGTGCTGAAAACTTTGGGCGATGAGCGTCATCAGGCGAACCGCCACAAATTCTCGGCCGAGCTGGTGGACGGCTTCGACTTGGCGCTCCTGAAAATACGTGCGGCGGTTCTGATACGCGTAGGCGACCTGCGCGCCGAACAGGAGGATCATCCATGAAAAATAAAGTCCGATCATGAACACGGGCACCATGCCGAGGCTGCCGTAGATTTTGCTGTTCGTCACGACGCGCGAAACATAGAGCACGCTGATCAAATTATTGAGCTGCCACAAACAACCGCCCACGATTCCACCGGCGAGCGCGGCTTCCCAGCGGACTTTGGTATTGGGCATCAGTTCATAAAACAGCGCGAAGGCGACGCTCAAGATCACAAACGGCAGCAGGAATTTGATCGCGAACTCGACCAGCCGCCCCAAGCCCAGCGGCAATTCCGCCAGCACCGCCTGCACAGTTTGCAATTGCGGCCCGCTGGTCAGGGCGAGCGCCACCATCAGCAGCAGCGGTCCGAGCGTCAGTGCCGCCCAGTATTGCACGATGCGCGCGTACCAATTCCGTCCGCGCGTCACGCCCCAGATGTCGTTGAACGTGTCTTCCACGCGGCCGAGCATCGTGATCGCCATGAACACCAGCGCGATCATGCCGGTCACGCCCAGTGCGCCGCTGCGGACGTTGCCGATGAAATCGTTGATGCTCCGGACGATTTGCTTGCGGGTCGTGGCGTTCTGCGGGTCCGCCGGCACCGTGCTTTTGGAATCAACAGAACCGCCGGGAGCAGGCGCGTTCGTGTCGGCTCGCGTGGCAGGCGTCACGCTCGCGACGAATTTTTCGATGAACGCTTCAATGGGTTTTTCGCCCTCCTTTTTCAAGAACGTCGCGGAGATGCCGGCGACGACCGCGAGCATCGGCACGAGCGCGAGCAGGCTCGCGTAGGCCAGTGCCGAGGCGCGCACGGGGCAACGATTGCGCACAAAGCTACGGCTGACGAGCAGCCAGAAGTGCAAAAACTTTTGCAGCGGCGAAAGCTGATTTTCGTCACGAACCTGCGCCTCCTGATCCGTCAGCACCACCTGGGCATCGGCGTGGATTTTCTTGAGCTTCGCGAGCGAGTCATTGGCCATAACGTCGCGCGACGCTAACAAATTGAAGCCGCGGTCGCCACGGAAATTGCGCCGCGAGTGATTGCAAGCAGAAGACCTCTTCCCACGAAGCGTGTCCACAAAATCAAGGCAAGGCCGCTTGTTCGGACGGTTCGGACAGTTGAACTCAGATTCAGGCGAGAATTTCCTTCACCACTTGCGCCTCGGCATCGACACCAGTGAGCCGCATGTTCACGCCCTGCCATTTTACGGTGAACTGATTGTGGCGGATGCCGAGCAGATGAAGAATGGTGGCGTGCAGGTCACGCACGTGAACCGGGTTCTCGACGATGTTGTAACTGAAGTCGTCCGTCTGGCCGATGGCGGTGCCGCCTTTGATGCCGCCGCCGGCAAGCCACATGGTGAAGCAGCGCGGGTGATGATCGCGCCCATAATTTTCCTTCGAGAGTCCGCCCTGGCTGTAAATCGTGCGGCCAAACTCACCGCCCCAAATAATCAGCGTGCTGTCCCACAAGCCGCGCGCCTTGAGATCCTGGAAGAGCGCATAGGTGGCCTGGTCGATATCTTTGCATTGCATCGGGAGGCGGCCGGTGACGTTTGAATGATGATCCCAATTGTTGAGATAGACTTGCACGAAACGCGTGCCGCGTTCGACGAGCCTCCGCGCGAGCAAACAGGTCGCGGCAAACGTGCCGGGCTTTTTCGCTTCGTCGCCGTAGAGTTTGAAGGTGGCTTCGGATTCGTTGGCGAAGTTGGTCAGTTCCGGCACGCTGGTCTGCATCCGAAACGCCATTTCAAATTGCTGGATGCGCGTGTGCGTCTCCGGATCGCCGACCTTGCGGTAGTTGATTTGGTTGAGCGCGTTCAAGCTGTCAAGCTGGCGGCGGCGCAATTCGCCGGTCACACCGGGCGGATTGTTGATGAAGAGGATCGGGTCGCCCTGGCTGCGGAACGAAACGCCGGCATATTCGCCGCTCAAGAAACCGCTTGACCACAGGCGCGCGCTAATGGCCTGGATTTGTTCCTTGTTCGTCGGCTCCGCGACGAGCACCACAAACGTGGGCAGGTTTTGATTGAGCGAGCCGAGTCCGTAGCTCACCCAGGAGCCGATGCACGGCCGGCCGCTGACCATGCTACCGGTCTGCATCGCGCAAATCGCCGGCTCGTGGTTGATGGCCTCGGTGTGCATCGAACGGATGAACGCCATGTCGTCGGCGCACTTCGCGGTGAACGGCAGCAACTCGGCATTCATCATGTAGCCGCATTTCCCGGCGGGACTGAACGTCCACTTGGACGGCGCGACGGGAAATCTCTTCTGGCCGGAAGTCATGGTCGTAAGGCGTTGGCCCATGCGCACTGAATCGGGCAAGTCCTTGTCGTACCATTCACCCATCACTGGCTTGTAGTCGTAAAGGTCCATCTGCGACGGCCCGCCGACCATGTGGAGATAAATGATGTTTTTCACTTTCGCGGGAAAGTGCGGCAGCAGGGAATTTGGTTTGCCCGTGGCTGATGGTTGACCAGCCTCTTCGCCGTAGAGTTTCCTGGCCGGCCCGAGCAATGAGGCGAGCGCGGCGTAACCGAGTGCGTTTTTGCCGCGCGCGAAAAATTGCCGGCGGGTTTCGTAGCGGGAGTAATCGTCAAAGAGTTTCATGGTCTTGCGGAGTTACTTGTTCAACGCCTCATCCAGATTCATCAATTGGTTGGCCACCATCGTCAGGGCGGCGAGTTGCGTTGGGGAAACTTTTCCCGACGGCTTGGATTCGCCCACGGAAATCAGTTTCGCCGCCGCGTCAGGCTGTTGCGCGTAGAAGGCGCGCATTTCGGCGAGCGATTGTTTCACGAGGGCTTTCTCATTCGCCGCGAGTGGACGCGAGAGGATGCGCCATGCCATTTCATCAATCGCCTGGTCCTCACCACCATGCCGCTTTGTCAATGCGCGTTCGGCGAGACGGCGCGCGGCCTCGACGAACTGTGGATCGTTCAAAGTCGCCAAGGCCTGGAGCGGCGTGTTTGTGCGCTCGCGGCGCACAGCGCAGACTTCCAGGCTGGGCGCGTTGAAGATGTCCATCGTCGCCGGCGGAGCGGCGCGTTTCCAAAACGTGTGAGCGAGCGGCGGTAAAGCCCTTCCCCAGAATCGCGCTGGTAGTATCGCGTGTTGCTCTCGGGCATCGCCACGGCTTCCCAGATTCCGTCAGGCTGGTAAGGTTTCACGCTCGGTCCACCAATTTTTTCCACGAGCAAGCCGCTCGCCGCGAGCGCGCAGTCGCGCACCATTTCGGCGTCCATCCGGAAGCGCGACCCGCGGCTGAGGAGGCGGTTCTGGGGATCTTTCTCCAACTTCTCCGGCGTCGTCTCGGCGCTCTGGCGATACGCGGACGAAGTTACGATTAGTTCAAACAACCGCTTGATGTTCCAACCGCTCGATTGAAATTCCACCGCGAGCCAGTCGAGCAAATCTTGGTTCACCGGCGGTTCGCTCGTCGTGCCAAAATCTTCCGCCGACTTCACGAGCCCCACCCCGAAAATCTCCTGCCAGAAACGATTCACCGTCACGCGCGCCGTGAGCGGATTTTCGGGCGACACGAGCCACTGCGCGAGACCGAGGCGGTTTTGGGCCGCCTTTGGGGACAACGGATGGAGAACCGCGGGCGTGGCTGCGCCGACTTTGTCCTTCGGTTTGTCGTATTGGCCGCGAAACAAAATCTGCGCCATCGGTTCCGACTCCTTTTTCTCCTGTTGCACAAGCGTCACTGGGCTGCGTCCGCGAATCGCCGCCAGTTCATTTTCAAGCGCGGCGAGTTTTGCCTGCGCCTGCTGCCAGTTTCGGTCTTGCGTCACGAAGAAATAATCCTTCAACGCATCGCGCGGCGCGGTGTTGGTGGAGCCAGACAAAACTTCATCAAACAATTTCTTCAGTAGCGGAGCTGCAGCCAGCGCGCGCACTTCCGCGCTCGAAAGTGCGCCGCGAAAAATCCGCGCGTCCTGCACGGCGACGTTCTTGAGTTGCGCGCCTTGCTCGCGGCTGCCGATGCGCAGCGGGAACGGCGAGCGGATGCCGCCTTCGAGGCTGTTGCGATCGCGGTTGGTGCCCACCTCGACGCCGTCGGCAAAAAGTTTGAGTCCTTTGGTGCGTCCGGAGCCATCGTAAGTCACAAAGAGATGCTGCCATTGACCGTGCTTGAGCGCCTTGTCTTTGGACTTCGCTTCCATCGCGATGTTCGGCCAGCGGTTAATCATCTGCACGACGAATTCCTCATCGCGCACGAGCAAATCCCATCCCCGGTGGTGTTGCTCCTCGCCGCCCATGCGCGCCAGCACCGCGCCTTCGCCTTTGAAATCCAGGGGCACAAAAACCCACGCGCCGAACGAGAACGGCTCGCCAGTGTCGAAATTGCCAACGTCGCCGATCACGACGTTTTGTTTCTCGGCGAACACGGGCGCGAGACCAAATGGCCCGAGATTCGTGCTCCACGTCAACGCGAACGGACCGGCCAGCCGCTTGGATTTTCCATCGACGCGCGCGCTAAGATTTGTGCCCTCGCCTTCATTCAAAGGCACGCAAACGACTTGGCCTGGCAGATGAACGTCTTTTCCCAAAGTCGCGGCCATCGGCGCAGCGAGCCAGTTGTCGAAAGCCGCGCCGGCCGCCTCGGCCTGCGCATTGCGAGCTTGGCGCGCCGCTTCGATTTGCGCGGGCAAGGCTTGCCAGCGCGCGCTCTCCGCCGCCGTTTGCGGCACCACGCGGTAGAGATCGCTCTCGCGGATATTTTTGTCGAAGCCAGTTTGGGTCGTGTTTCGGAAAAAGGCGGCCAGCGAGTAAAAATCTTTTTGCGTGAACGGGTCGAATTTGTGGTCGTGGCAGGCGCAACAGTTGATGGTGGTTCCGAGGAACACCCATCCCAGCGTCGTCACGCGATCGTTCGCGTAGTTGGCGAGATTTTCCTCTTCGATGGTGCCGCCCTCGTTGGTCGTCATGTTGCAGCGCTGGAATCCAGTCGCAACGATTTGATCGTCGGTTGGCTCCGGCAATAAGTCCCCGGCGAATTGTTCGATTGTAAACTGATTGAACGGCAGGTTGCGGTTGAAGGCGTTGATCACCCAATCCCGATAAGGCCACATCTCGCGGTAGTTGTCGAAGTGCAGCCCGTGCGTGTCCGCGTAGCGCGCGGCATCCAGCCAGTAGCGCGCGCGATGCTCGCCCCACGCCGGCGAGGCCAACAGCTTTTTCACGAATTTTTCGCAATAGTTCGGGGAGCGATCTTTGACGAATGCTGCGACCGTCTCCGGTTTTGGCAACAGGCCGGTGAGATCGAGCGAGAGTCGGCGCGCCAGCGTGCGGCGGTCGGCTTCGGGATTCGGTGTCAGCCCTTTGGACTGGAGCCTGGCCAGGACAAACGCGTCGAGGGGATTTCTAATTTTGAAATGAGTGTCGTGCAGATTCAGTTTGGTCGCGTCCGGCAACGGCGGTCGTTCCGGTTTGGCGTAAGCCCAGTGACTCTGCCACGGCGCGCCGTCGCCGATCCATTGCTTGAATTTCTCCTTCTGCTCGGGCTTGAGTTCCTTGTGTGATTCCGGCGGCGGCATCACTTCGTCCGGATCAGTGGTAACAATGCGCTTCCACAATTCACTTTGATCGGGTTTGCCCGGCACGACCACGCGGCCGTGTTTGGGGGTGTTGGCGAAAATGCCGTCCTTTGTGTCGAGACGCAGGTTGGCCTTGCGCGCCTTGGTGTCTGGCCCGTGGCAGGCGAAACAATTTTCCGCGAGGATCGGCTGGATGTCGCGGCTGAAGCGCACGCCCGCATCGGCAGCTTGTCCTGTGGTTGCGGCCCCGGCTACGGCGCCGACGCAAAACAATTTTGCACTCACCCGCAAGTTGACGAGCGTTCTGCGCGGTGAAGAGCGTGCGAAAATCATGATGTTATCCAGTGCCATATCAGCGTGATTCAATTGACTGCCAAACCGACAAACAGTTTCAAAGAATCCGCGCGTGCCCGCTTTGTGAAATTTGCTCAGACCCGCCCGGATTTGGCTGCGACTTCTTGATCGCTTCGGGTTTCTTCCATGCCCGAGCGCGAGTGAGGTTTCCGCGCCGGATTCACGAAAAAGCAAAGAACACTTGCGCCGGTCGATGAATCCGCTATTAGTGAACGCGTAATAATACGAACACGTATGAATTCTTCCAATGAAATCCTCGTCATTGGCGGCGGGCCGGCCGGCGCGACGGCGGCCGCGCTGCTCGCAGGGCAGGGCCATCGAGTGCTGGTGCTCGAACGCGAAAAGTTTCCTCGCTACCACATCGGCGAATCGTTGATCCCGTTCACATACCAGCCACTGGAACGGCTGGGGCTTATCCCCGCGATGAAGCGCTCGTGTTTTCAGAAGAAGTACAGCGTGCAGTTCGTCTCGCCCAACGGCAAGGCCAGCCAGCCGTTTTATTTTTTCAATCGCTACGACCGCGACACCGTCGCCCAGACCTGGCAAGTGTTGCGCAGCGAGTTTGATCAGATGTTGCTCGACCACGCACGAGCGAAGGGGGCGACCGTGCTGGAGGAAGTCACCGTCAAGGAATTGCTCAAAGAAAACGGCCGCGTCATCGGTGTGCGCGCGCAGAACCAAAGCGGCGCGATGACCGACTATCGCGCGCCCATGACCCTCGATTGCACGGGCAGGGAATCTTTCTCCGCGGTTCGCCACGGCTGGCGCGTCAAGGATCCTTACCTGAACAAAGTGGCCGTCTGGACGTATTATCGCGGCTCGAAACGAGAAGCGGACATCGACGAAGGCCAGACGACGGTCGCATTCGTGCCGGAGAAAGGCTGGTTCTGGCACATCCCGCAACACAACGACATGGTGAGCGTCGGCGTCGTTGCCGAGGGCAAATACCTGACTCGCGGCGGCGTGAAAGATCCGAAAATGATTTTTCATCGCGAGGTGGAGGCAAACGTGTGGATCAAGGAGCATCTTTCCGCGGGTGAACCGGTCGGCCCCTATTTTGTCACGAGCGAATACTCCTTTCACTCGCGCCACTGCGGGACGGAAGGATTGCTCCTGGTCGGGGATGCCTTTTGTTTCTTGGACCCGGTTTTTTCGTCCGGCCT
>JACPZS010000205.1 GCA_016195385.1 Verrucomicrobiota bacterium | reverse complement strand
GTCCGGCTCAATCTCCGCAGGAGTTCGATGACTCAAGCGCGGCTAGGATATGCCGGACGCCCGCTCCTCAAGCGTCCTCAAGGCGTCACCGTTTATCGATGACGAGGCCAACATACAAGCGCGGCTCTGTGAGCCGCAGCAGGTGCGGACGTGCGGCGGCTGGTTTCCAACACAGCCGCGCGCCATCCCCAAGAAGACGTCACCAGGCAGGGGAGTCGAAGTGTCTCCTCAAGCTCAGGCGCTCGCCAGGATCTCTTTGACCACATTTCCAGCGACATCCGTCAGCCGGAAATCACGGCCCTGAAAGCGATAAGTGAGCTTGAGATGATCGATGCCGAAGAGATGGAGCATCGTCGCATGGAGGTCGTTGACGTGAACTGGATTCTCCACGGCGGCGTAACCCAATTCATCCGTCGCGCCGTATGAAACGCCGCCTTTGATCCCGCCGCCGGCCATCCAAATTGAAAATCCTTTGATGTGATGATCGCGCCCGCGACCGTCGCCGTCCCCCTGCGACATGGGCGTGCGGCCGAACTCGCCGCCCCAAATGATGAGCGTGTCGTCGAGCATCCCACGTTGTTTCAAATCTTGGATGAGCGCGGCGGACGGACGATCCACTTCCTCGGCTTTGATCTTCACGTCTTTTTTCACGTTGCCGTGGTGATCCCAGTCGCGATGATAAAGCTGGATGAATCGCACGCCCCGCTCGGCGAGCCGTCGCGCAAGCAGACAATTCGACGCAAAACTGCCGTCACCGGGTTTCGCGCCGTAGAGATCGAGGATGTGTTGCGGCTCGGCGGAGACATCCATCAAACCCGGCACACTCGCCTGCATCTTGAACGCCATCTCGTATTGATTGATACGCGTGAGAATTTCCGGGTCCTGAATCGCGTCGTGTTCGAGGCGATTCAAGTTGTTTACCACATCGACGATTTCGCGCTGCGCATCGGCGCTCACGCCGGGCGGGTTTTTGATGTAGAGCACCGGATCGCCCTTCGATTGGAATTTCACGCCCTGAAATCGGCTCGGCAGAAAGCCGCTGTGCCACTGCCGCGCGGCGATAGGCTGCATCTGGCCGCCCTTGCCCGACGACATGAGCACGACGTAGCCCGGCAAATCATCTGTCTCCGCGCCGAGTCCGTAGAGCAGCCACGAACCCATGCTGGGCCGGCCCGCGATGATCGAGCCGGTGTTCATCAACGTGTGCGCCGGGTCGTGATTGATCTGCTCGGTGAACATCGAGCGCACGATGCACATGTCGTCCGCGACTTCGCCGAGCGCCGGGAACAAGCTGCAAAATTCCTGGCCGGACTTGCCGAATTTTTTGAACTCATGCTGCGGGCCGAAACAATTCAACTTCGCTCCCTGCAACTGCGCGATCTGTTGACCCTTGGTGAACGACTCCGGCATCGGCTTGCCGTGTATCTCCGCGAGCTTGGGCTTGTAATCGAACGTCTCCAAATGCGACGGCCCGCCGGCTTGATACAGATAAATCACGCGCTTGCACTTCGGTTTGTGATGCAAGGGCTGAACAACTCCGCGCCACTTCTCATCCGGCGCGGAGGCGAAAAGTCGTGGGTTGAGCAACGTTCCAAGCGCGAGCGTGCCGAGCCCGGCGGCGCTGCGCGTCAGGAATGTGCGGCGGGTTTGGTGAAGGCGAAAGTTGTCCAAATAGTTCATAGCAGTTTTGAATTAGCGTGGTCGTTGCGGAATTCCGGCAAGGGGTGGCGAGTGATCTTCGCCAAGGTCAAAATCAAGCCTGCGGAGTTCGACTTCTTTCTTCTCCAAATCGTAGGTGGCATAAGCCCATTTGCGAATCCCATCACGTGGCTGGCCGACACTTCCGGGGTTGATAAAATATTTCTGGCCATGCTCCACCCTAAACTTGGAATAAGTACCACCTCTCACCATAGTGTCACGCACGAAGGCAACCGGCACGTGTGTGTGACCGAAGAAGCAGACATCAGTCTTTTGGTAAGAGAAGCTCGCAGCAGCCGACAATTTCTCGAAGACGTATCCCCAGCGTTCCGGATTTTCCAAGCTGCCGTGAACGATTGTGAAGTTGTCGATCTTCAAAATATACGGAAGCGCCCGTAACCAGTTCCGGTCGTCATCGGTGAGCTGTTCACGTGTCCAAATGATGTGCTCGCCCACCTTTGGACTGAATGCAGGTATTGAATGATCGGAACAGCAGTATTCGTCGTGATTCCCTTTGACGCATGGAATGCCCCACTTGCGTATCAACTCAACGCATTCTCGCGGCCGCTGTCCATAACCGACAAGATCCCCCAGACACACCGCTCGTTCGCACCCGACGGCCTCCGAGTCGCGAATTACTGCCTGCAACGCGGGCAGATTCGCGTGGATGTCGGCGAGGATCGCGTATTTCATGGCGTGGCTGAATTTGTTGCGGGCATCGGGGAGTTCCATTCCTCGATGAGTTTGCGAAGTTGAGGGACAAGCTGCTTTGGCAAAGTAATCGAGACTTCGGATGGAAAGGAACCGCCTCCTTCAACCCAAGAAAAGAAAGCAGGTTTATTGGTCAGAGACAATGCCGCATCTATGAATTTGTCCCAATCCGCTTGGTTCTGGATACGCCTTGGGCAGTCGAAGGTCTGGGTTTCGAGATAGCCAAGCCGATGCAGAGCCTCAATGTGGCGTTCAGCATCTCGTCGTGCCCTGTCCCTAAAACTAAAGCCGGCGTGTCGTGAAAGCCACTCATCGAATGAAACTTGAATCCCCTTGCGCGGCCACCCAGAGAGGCGAGACTCTCTTGCTTCGGCTTTGCGCCAACTTCTTAGGTGACGTTCGATTGCCTTGTCCGAGGACTCCGAATGATTGGCCACGATCAGAACCACCAACCCTGTGATGGCAATCACAACCAGAAATAACGCTCGTATTTGCATCAACTGAAAGTTTGTGAGCAACCTCTAAAGTGACTGCTCGTTTCGTGCCGGACAAATAACCGCTCCGTGACGCGGTAATCCAGCCGCCGAAACTCGGCGTCCGTGAGCGGCAGTAGCTGGCTTTGACACTCGATTGACATCGGAATAAGCAAAAAGATTGAAGGCAAGAAGATGAGAAAGAAGAGGAAGATTCCGTGAATAGAGCCGCATGCCCGCAGCGACAGAATAGTCATCAATCGATTAATTTTTATTCGCGTCGTTTCGTTCATCTTCTTGCCTTTAATCTTTTTGCCTTTTAGTTCCGGGTGAACTCCGGCGATGGTGGCGCATTTCATCGGAAAGTTTTTGAGTGAGGTTTTACTTCGCCAGAGTCACCAGTTCAATTTCGTGGTGATTGAAATTGATCCACTGGAGCGCTTTCAGTTTCGTATGGTCCAGAAAGCGGCGCAGGTGGACTTCGCATTGCGGTTGGTCTTGTGTCAGCGCGGTGAGCCGAAACGCCGTGTCAGGCGTGAGCAGGCGCAAACGTTGTTCGCCCAGAACAACTCCGTCCTGGCTGATCTCGACCGGCCGATTGATCAACACTTCGCCGCCGAGAAAAAATGTCAGCGCTTCTTCGTAGAGGTTCAGTTCCAGGAAGGCGCCCCAGTCGTTGAGCAGCGCAATCAATCGCCGGTGGAGAGCGGTGCTGCGTTCATCCGACTCCTGCCACCGGCGGGAATCAATGGTGAACTCGCGGCGGCGTAACGGCGTCAGCTTGGTGTTGATGAAAAAGTGCTCCACCGAAGGTGGGCGAAGATTGAACAGCTTGCCACGCTGGCCACCGAGCAGCAGGACGTAGTTGAGAAGCTGCGCTTGGTGCTCATTGGTCAGCGCGGTGGCGGTCTTGAACTCGTAGATGACCGCCGGGCCAACCACCAGATCGAGATAGTACGTCTTGCGAAATTCATCGTGAGTCACTACCGCCGGCACTTCCCGCAAGACGTCGCCGAGATCGCAGTGCTGAAGGCGGCGGGCAATGTCGTTCTTGTAAATCACCTCGTCGCAGAAACGGCCCAACTCGTTGTGCGAGGCAAAGACTTGTTCCGTGACACGGTAATCCAGCCGCCGAAATTCGGCGTCCGTCAACGGTAACAACTGCATTTTGCACTCAATCGGCATGGGAAGAGGCAAGAAGATTGAAGGCAAAAAGATTGGCCTGAAAATGAAGATTAGGCCGGAGAGTCCTACCGCACGGCGAGTTCCGCGAAGCGGCTGAAGTCCTCAGTATATCTTTTCTCAGTCTATTCATCTTCTTGCCTTCAATTTTTTTGCCTTTTAGTTCCTGGAAATTGTTTCGTGCAGATTCAGGATTGCGCGGGCGACGGAGGTCCACGCGGCCAGTTCGGGCGCGTTGAGATCGCGGGCCACTGGTTTTTCGCCGGTGCTGATGAGTGCCAGCGCGTCGCTTTGCTTTGATTGAAAGTGCGTGAGTTGTTTGCCATGCAACTCGGACAATAAGCGCGTTTCCTGTGCCGAGGGCGCACGGGCCAGCGCGCGTTCGTAAGCCCACTTCAACCGCTGGTCAAAGTCGCGTCCGCTTTTGCGGAGGATATTTTCAGCGAACACCCGCGCGGCTTCGACGTAAATCGGATCGTTCAAGAGCACGAGCGCTTGCAACGGCGTGTTCGAGTTCACGCGGTTGACAGTGCATTCCTCGCGCGACGGTGCGTCGAAGGCGAGCAGGCTCGGATGCAGGAACGTCCGCTGCCAATGTGTGTACAGTCCGCGGCGATAAAGATTGTCGCCGGTGTCCGGCGCGTATTCACGGCGCGGGAAATTCAGCGCCGCGTAGTAGCCTTCCGGCTGATAGGGATGAGCGCTCGGGCCGCCGAGCTTTTCGACGAGCAGACCGCTGACGGCGAGCGCGTTGTCGCGCACGAGTTCGGCGTCTAGCCGGAAGCGTGTCTGACGCGCGAGCAACCGATTAAACGGATCGCGCTCGTCGAGAGTTGGATTACTTATCGAGGTTTGTTGATACGTGTGCGACGTGACAATGAGGCGGACGATATGTTTGACATCCCACGGATGCACGTTCGCCGCAGTTGTCGGCTGCATGAACTCGCTCGCCAGCCAATCCAGCAACTCCGGATGCGTCGGCCATTCGCCTTGCGAGCCGAGGTCATCCAGCGTGCGGGAGAGTCCGGTGCCGAAGAACAAACGCCAGAGCCGGTTTACGAAGACGCGCGCGGTGAGCGGATTTTCAGGCGACACAATCCAATTGGCCAAGTCAAGGCGCGTTGGGCGCTGGTTGCCGGTTTCGGGTTGCCGGAGAAAATGCGGCACGGCGGGTTGCACCTCCGTGCCGGAGTCATCCATCCAATTGCCGCGCGGTAACACGCGCATCGTACGAGGTTCCGTTTTGAGCGAGACGAGCATCGTCGGCAAACGACCAGTGATGAGATCCCGTTCGGCCAGAAGTGAACTGAGTTTGCGGGCAAGTGGCTCTAGTTCCGGCGCGACGCTGCGGTAGAATTTAACGACGGCATTGGTGTGTTCCTCCTTGCGCTCGGCGGCGGCGAGATGCAACGCCTTGAACACATCTTCCGGCATGTTGGATTTCTGCGGCGCCACGTAATCAAAAGAAGTGAGCGACAGCCGGAACTTGCCGACGAGTTGACGCGGATACGCCGGGTCGTGCTTCAGGCGCACGGTGAACGTCACATCCGGCCCGCCGGAAATTGCTTCAGCAAAAATGAAAGCCGCGCGGTGGTCCGTGGGCGGACGATCCCCGAACGCCCAACCGGTTTCCACTTTTCCGTCGAGAAGCGCCTGGACGGGAAAGCCCGGATACGCCGAGTCCGCGACCGCGCGCGCGATTTTTACGGCACGCGGCTTCGCGTCCTTCCCACGCGCCATCGACACTTCAAATTCGGAAAGGACGAACGTTGTGCCGAATGGCGTGATGCTGTTGCCGGGAAACAGTTCGTCCGTCGATGTCTCCAGCCGCAGTGCCGTGATGCGATCCAAATTCGCCGGAATCGTCACCGTGTAAGTGGCGCTTTTGGGAACTTTGCCAGTTGCGATGATGGAAGTGTTGGTTTGAATTTCCAGCGTCGCTCCGTCGGAGGACTCGGCACGCAGTGGCATTTGATTGGTCCAGTCCAGGCGGCCTGCTTTCTCCGCTTCCAACACCGCAGCTTGCCAGCGCTCGCGGCTCGACGCGAGTTGCTTGTCCGTGATGGCTTCCATTTCGTTTTGCAGTTCGCCGATGCGGAGATCGAGCGCATTGATTCGCCTCTCTTGCGCGGCATTTGGCACGGCCATGCGCGGCCCCCAGTCGCCTTTGCCAAAACCGTCAGCGTAAAATCCTTTCTCCGTCAAATCGGCGAAGAAGGCGGCGAAGCTGTAAAAATCTTTCGTCGAATACGGGTCAAACTTGTGGTCGTGACATTCGCAGCACGCCATCGTCGCGCCCATCCAGACAGTCGAAGTTGTGCGCACGCGGTCGGCGGCGTACTTGGCGAGATACTCCTTGTCCTGCACGCCGCCTTCGGTGCTGACGCGGTTGAGGCGATTGTAGCCGGACGCAATTTTCTGCTGCGGCGTCGCGCGTGGCAGCAAATCCCCGGCGAGTTGTTCGCGCGTGAATTGATCGAACGGCAGATTGGAATTGAACGCGTTGATCACGTAATCACGGAACGGCCACACGCTGTAGTCCATGTCGCCGTGAAAACCGACGGTGTCGGCGTAACGAACCAGATCAAGCCACTGAATCGCGAGCCGTTCGCCGAAATGCGGTGAGGCGAGCAGCCGATCCACGAGTTTACCGTACGCGCGCGGGTCGCGGCTCTTGACGAACGACTCTACGTCTTCCGGCTTCGGTGGAAGGCCGAGGAGATCGAGGCTGAGGCGGCGAATCAACGTGCGGCGGTCGGTCTCCGCGGATGGACTCAGCCCGTCGCGCTCGATCCGCGCGAGCAGAAAAGAATCCATTTCATTGCGCGGCCAGTCCTTCTGCTTTACGGGCGGGATTACCGGGCGTTTCGGTGGGAGGTAAGCCCAGTGACCTTGCCACACCGCGCCTTGCTCAATCCATCGGCGCAGCAGATCGACTTGCGCTGCGGTAAGACTTTTTCCGGTCTTCGGTGGTGGCATCCGATCATCTTCGTCAGTCGGCGTGATGAGTTTGAGAAGTTTGCTCTTCGCTGTGTCGCCGGGAACGACGGCGAAATCGCCGGAATCGAGCTTGCCTTTCGCGATTTCCTCCACGTCAAAACGAAGCCCGGCTTTGCGTTTGTTTTTGTCCGGGCCATGGCAGGCGTAGCAGTTGTCGGAGAAAATGGGCCGGATGTCGCGGTTGAACTCAATGGCCGTTTTGCTCTCGGCGACGGCCAGGCAATTCGCGTGGCCCGCCAACAGCGTGGCAGCCATCGCGACCATCAGACCTGACACTCGCAGTTGCTTCGTCAATCTTGCTGTCTCAATCGCGGTCATAAAATCTATCGTGTTTCAGGTAATTGTGGTGCCGGAAATTTACCAAGTTGTGACGGCGAAACCAACAGGATTGTCGCGCTGCTTGCGGACCCGCGAGTTGACTCACGACAAGATGTTTCCGGGAGTGGAAGTCCATCCTGAAGCCCCTGCCCGTGAATTGGACGCTTGCGCGCGTCGTGGATCTATTGTTAGCTTGCGCTCCGTTGTGGATGAAGACGCTGGCTAAGATTGAGTTTGGCCATTGAGGCGTTGGCGTGAGCAGTTCGATAACTCAGGCGCCGGAGTTGGACCGCGCGCGGCGAGCGGTGTTGAATTGCTGGTTCATCCGCAAATGGCTTTTCAAATCGGTTGCCCGCGTGGCGGAATTGGCAGACGCGCTAGATTCAGGTTTCAACTTCTCGCCATTTTTTGAGATTTCTTTACCTTGCTCAAACACTCACACAACGCCTGTATTTATTGGCTACAATCGACTTTCTCCAATGTTTTCCGAGTGCTTCGAGAAAACCGTGAAAGTGGCACAAATAGTGGCACAGCTTTGACTCCTTCGATCCCGCACGATTCGTCATTTTGCCCCACTTTTGTATGGAAAGCCGATCAGCGAAACAAGTCGCTGTGCGTGCCGGTGCGCTCGAAGCGAACATGCGTCCCCTCGTCGGTGAGTGTGTAAATCAAAAGCCAATCCGGCGCGATGTGACAGTCGCGGCTGCCGGCAAAATCGCCGCGCAGCGGATGGTCGCGATATTCCGGCGGCAACGAACCGCCCTCGATCAAGAGTTCGATCAACTTTTTGAGTTTCGCCAGATCTTGGCCACGCTTCCCGGCGCGTTTGACATCCTTCTTGAACTGCCCCGTGCGACTGAAGGTTCTCACAACCCCAAATCAGCGTAGAGTTCCTGCTTGCTGCCGAACCGTTTGACCTGGCGACCTTCCTGGCTGGCGCGCAGCGTCCGGGCGGTGAGTTCGTTCGGAATCCGCACGTCAAAGGGCAGGCCGCGCTGCAACTTGATTTGCCGGTAAAGCAGATGAATCGTCTCGGAAGCCGTCAGGCCGAGGTGGGCAAGAATGTCATCGACCTCGCTTTTCAAGCTGGGTTCGACGCGCGCGCGAATGGTGGCGGTTTTCATCATGCGGCGAGTGTAGCCCTATTGTAGCTACATGACAAGCCTTTACCCGGCGCAAATAATCTCTCGGAAGAATCACTTCGCATCACTTGCCTGAATTCAGGCCGAGCAAAATTTGGAGATGATTTGTTTCGATTGTGAACCGTTTCGAAGCGCTGCCCGGAAGGGGCGTCGGCGAGGTGGGTGCTCGCGAAGGTGTTGGCGTCGGGCAGCGGTGTGAGGCGGGCGGCGCGGGCCAGGGACCACGGCGGCCACCAACGGCAGGAGTGGGCGGCCAAACGCAGCGCTTCCCTTGTCAGCTTGGAGTTGCGGCGACGCAGCCAACGGGCGCGCGGAGGTTTTCTCACAGCGGCTGGGTGCGCCGGGCGGTGTGTCCGGTTGGTTCTTCAACGGTGCGGGCGGCGGGGCCGGGTGGCGGGGCGGCAGCCTCGCGCCAGGGCGGTGCGGCACCGGGGTGGCCCTGTCACTGCGGCGCTTCACGTCCCGCCAACCGGCCTGATCCGCGCGCCCGCCCCTTTCCCGGTTCCAGGGGCCAGTCCCTTTCTGGTTCTGGTGAAGAAAGGGAATGACCCCTTTTGCGAACCGGAAAAAACTATGAAGAATCAACCGATACATGCGATCCGGCTGGGTACCGTCCAGGCCGCGATCTTTGAAAACCACAACAGCGAGCGCCCGTGGCATACGATCACGGTGAATCGCAACTACAAGGCCGGCGACGAGTGGAAGCGCTCGGACAAGTTTGGCCGCGAGGAACTGCCGCTGGTGACGCACGCGGTGGAACTGGCCCACGCCTGGATCGCCCGCCAGACACCGCCGCCCGAGGCGACCGAGTAACGCAAGCTCGGCGAGCACGTAAAACGCTCGCCGACTTTTTCTTGTACGGGCAGCGTGGCAGGAGGAACAATCGAAGATCGATCAGACGGCAATTCCACTTCAACGCGAAGCCCAAGCGAATTTCAGCCGTTGGGCGGCGCGACCATGATGCCCAGGGCCGTTGGGCGCTTGGGTCGGACCCACCGCACGGCGGACGCGCCCAACGGCCTGAGCGTCATCGTCGCTGATTCCCGCCCCCGGCGCTGGCGCCCGGCACCTCGGCGGACTTTGTGCCAAATCCGCGAAGTGCCGGGGCCAGCGTAAAACCACCGCCAAACAAAACCTGCCACGCCGACCAACCGAACACCATTTTACGAGAACCGCGTTTTAACACGACGCTGAGAAACTCAAGCGCGCACACGTTGCGCAACCACTCGCGAGCGTGATTCGTAATGACGCGCCGGGAACGTGCTCGCCGAGCGCACGCACCCGGCGGCGCTGATTCTGATTGGCGCTGCGCGCAAGGGGAAAGTCGCTGCGCGACGCGGGGCGCTGCCCCGGACCCCGCATAGGCGTTAAAATAAGGATCACTTAAAAAGCCATTCTGGAACCGATTTGAGTTTTCGTTTTCTTGGCGTATTTTGAAGACGCCGCATCTGCTTTTCACTGTTAATCAGGTGCCACACGCCCTGACCAAGAATGGCGACCCGCATTCCCCAAAGACTCATCCGGAAGCGCGACCACGCACTATGAGTGCAACCAGACTGGTTGGAGTTCATATCCCCAGGGGGAAAGTGGCCCGGCGGGCGTCACCAATTTCTGCGCGAGCGAGGCAGCCAGGAGCCGCGCCAGCATCCAACTTTTTGCCGTCGGCCCCTGGCGCGAAGGCAGCGCATCGAGGTGCAGCAAAGATTTGAGCCGTTTGAACAGCAGCTCGATTTGCCAACGCACCCGGTACAGTTCGAGAATTTGCAGCGCGGACGCCTGGGTACAGTCCAAGGTCGTGACCACCCAAATCACTTCGCCGGTTCGGGTGCGGCCAGCCACCGCTCGCGCCGGGATCCAGGCAATGGCCTTTTTGAGAGGCCAAGGCTTGTGGCTCGTCTTGGAACGCTGGCCGTGGGGGATTGGAATAATTATACCAAAATCCATTGCCCCCACTCTCGGCACCCGCCGCACGCGACCAAGCAGTTTGATGATCTGCCGGTCTTTTCCGCAAACACGCAGGGTGTGGGGATTGAGCCGCGCCAGCACATACCCGCGCGCTTGCGCCACCGGTGTATTCCTCGCGCCGTCGCATACGCCCGATCCCCGAGCAACACCTCGCCCGCTGCCACAGGATGCCGTCCGTAACCTTCGCCGCCGCGATCATCGGTCAACTCCACGGATCGAAAAGTTCCCCGCTCGGGATCAATCCGCACATGGACCCGCCATTCCGCTCCCGCAGCCCCAGGGCCGTTAATCACCGTCGCATCCACTGCGCACAGACTTAATCCCTTGGGTGCCGCCCTTACTTGCTCCTGCAGCGTTTGCGCCAGCAACGCAGCCAGCCACCCCTCCGATTCCCGCAGCCGATAAAACAAACCCGGACCGGTAATCTCCGCAGCCCCCTGGGTCACGGCCCAAGCCGCCACATCTTTCAAGGAGAGATCCGACACCGCATAGGC
>JACPZS010000197.1 GCA_016195385.1 Verrucomicrobiota bacterium | reverse complement strand
ATTGTGGTCAGTGGTGACAAGGACGTCGCCAAGCAGGGCAACCAGATCAAGGATTTCATTGTGAAGAAAGTCGCGGCCATCGTGCTCAGCCCGTGCGATTCGAAGTCCATCATTCCCGTCATCCAGGAAGCGAACGCCGCCGGCATTCCGGTTTTCACCGTGGATATTCCGTGCAACGAGCCGGGCGTAAAAATCGTCACGCAAGTGGCCACGGATAATTTTGGCGGCGGCAAGGAAGCCGGCCACGCGATGATCGAGGCGCTCGGTGAAGCGGGCGGAAAAATCGCGGTGCTGCATTTCAAACAAGCCGAGTCGTGTTTGCTGCGCGTGAAAGGATTCCGCGAAGTCATCGATGCCCACAACGCCACAGCGAAGGCGAAGATCGACATCGTGACCGAATTGGAAAGCGGCGGCGCGAAAGACATCGGTTACAAGGCCGCTGAGGACGCGCTCCAGGCACACGCGGATTTGCGCGGCATCTTTGCCATCAACGATCCGGCGGCGCTTGGCGCGCGCGCGGCGTTGGAGAAGGCGGGCAAGACGCAGCAAATCATCCTCATCGGGTTCGACGGCCAACCCGAAGGCAAGCAAGCGATCAAGGACGGAAAAATTTACGCCGACCCGATCCAGTTTCCGGACAAGATGGGCGTGGAAATCGTCCGTGCCATCATCGCGCATTCCAAAGGCGAGACGCTCCCGCCGCAAATGCTCATCCCGACCAAGCTTTACCGGAAGGCGGACGGGGAAAAGGACGCGAGTTTGAAATGATTGGGCCGTTTTGCACTGGAGGTAATTTATGAAGACAATCGTCAATCTGAGCGCAGTTGCCGCCGTGAGTTTGGCTGCGGCCAATGCCGAGCCGTTTCGCGCGTCGCTCATCAGCGTGGAGAAAAACTTGCGCGTGGGTGCGCTGGAAATTTCCGGTAAAAAGATCACACCCCAAAGTCCGAAGTGGTCCGTGCGCAAAATCACGTTGCACGGCGGCAAGCAGGAGGGCGTCGAGTTAGTCGTCGTGGATAACGGCAAGCTCCAGTTCACCGTTGTGCCAACGCGCGGCATGGGCGTATTGGAAGCGAAGCTCGGCGATGTGCGGCTCGGCTGGCATTCGCCGGTGAAGGAAGTTGTCCATCCGCGCCACATCAATCTCCAGAGTCGCGGTGGACTTGGCTGGCTCGAAGGGTTCAACGAGTGGATGGTGCGTTGTGGTCTCGAAAGCAACGGTCATCCCGGCACCGACAAATTCATCAACAACGTCGGCGACGAAGCGACGATGGAACTCACGCTCCACGGCAAGATCGCGAACATCCCCGCGAGCGAAGTTGAAGTGGTTGTGGACCGCGAGCCGCCATATCGTATCAGCGTGCGCGGGCGCGTGGACGAGCGGATGTTTTACGGGCCGAAGCTGGAGTTGTGGACGGAAATTTCGACCGAGCCAGGCAGTAGCGAGTTCCGCATCGCCGACACGATCACGAATCGCGGTGCGCCGGAGCAGGAGTTCGAGATGCTTTATCACGCGAACTACAGTTCGCCGCTGCTCGAAGCGGGCGCGACGTTTCTTGCGCCGGTGTCGCGCGTGATTCCGTTCAATGACCACGCCGCAAAATCGGTGAAGGACTACGCAATCTACGCCGCGCCAAAAGCGGGCTTCATCGAGCAGGTGTACTGCCTCCACCCGCTCGCCGATGCGCAAGGCCGCACCGTCATTGTACTGGCAAATAAAGCCCGTGACCGAGCCGTCTCGATGAGCTTTTCAGTGAAGGAGCTTCCTTATGTGACGCTCTGGAAAAACACCGCAAGCGAAGGCGAGGGCTATGTGACCGGCCTTGAACCTGGCACGAATTTCCCGAACAACCGCCGCATCGAACGCAAGCTTGGTCGTGTGCCGAAACTCGCGCCGGGTGCGAGTTGGTCGGCAACGATTGACTATGCGATCCACACGGACGCGCCATCAGTCAGCAAGATCATGGAACGCGTTGCCGCGATTCAACGTGCGAAGCAGCCTGTCATCGAAGAAAAGTCGGAGAAAAAAGACTGAGGCTCCTTCGTCCACGCGAAGAGGAAGCCAATCAAACTGTGCCGCCCGCGGGCATGAATCGCAGCGCGGTAATCAAGATCCAGAATGGTGGAACCAACGACCGTCGGCGTGTGGCAGCGGACGATGTGTTGTGGCAGGTGGGGGACGGTTCCTTTTCGTTTTGACACGCATGGGGCAAGGCATAGGTTGTTGGCATGAACACGAAAAAGCAATTCTCCAGCTCCGGCAGTGGCTTAAGCGCACGCGTTCGCGGCGGCTTCACGCTGATCGAATTGTTGGTGGTGATCGCGATCATCGCAATCCTGGCGAGCATGCTTCTGCCGGCTTTGGCCAAAGCGAAGGCGAAGGCTCAAGGCATCCAGTGCATGAACAATACACGCCAGGTGATGCTGGCCTACCTCATGTACGCCCACGACAACAACGATCGCGTGGTCAATGCGCAGGAGTGGATTGGGACGAGCTGGCTCGATTGGGGCACCTCCTCCGACAATACGAATCTTACCGTTCTGCTCAATGACAAGCAGGCGCCGTTGGCGGCTTACTTTGGGAAAGCCAGGAACCTTTACAAATGTCCCGCCGACAAGTTCGTGAGCAGCGCCCAGCGCAAGAAGGGCTGGACGGAACGCGTGCGCAGCATTTCCATGAACGCCTTCTCTGGATACCCGGTGGCGAATCAAGACCCGTCCAGCTTCAATCGCTGGCTGCCCTTTCAAAAAACCACTGACGTGAAGACCAAAGGGGCATCGAGAGTCTTTGTGCTGCTGGATGAACACCCCGATTCCATCAACGACGGCTGGTATATCGTGGTGGGCAGAGATTGGGGCGGGGCGTACGCGTGGACCGACATTGCCTCCACCTTGCATAACGGCGCCTGCGGCTTTGCCTTCCTGGATGGTCATTCCGAGATCAAGCGATGGCTTGGCAAAATGCGCTCGTCCGAATGGACCTCCGTCGCATTCAAAGACCGACATGCCGGCACGCTGAAAGCCGACACGGAAGCGGACAAGCGGGACATCGATTGGGCGAAGGACCGCATGGCCGACGAGAAGTGAGCACGGTCGAATCGCGCGGCGTAAGCGCCCAGCACATTCGCCCGGAAATCCTCGACGCTCGTTGAAACTCAGCTCGCGAAAATGCGATCCATGCGCTCGGCCAAATCTTTCAAGCCCTCGGGCGTGCCGCCACCGCCCTGTTCCGCGATGCCCCAGCCGGCGTAGCCGATGGCGTCGAGCGCCTTCATGATCGCCGGCCAGTCGTTTGTGCCTTCGAGGAATTTCGCATCGAAACCACTGCCCGGTTTTTCCTTCGTCATCTTGCGCGTGTCGAATTCCTTGATGTGCAGCTTGAGAATGCGTTTGCCGATGATCGGAATCCACTGCTCGGCCGGACTGTAGCGGCCGACATTACCGATGTCGAAGTGCCAGCCCACCTGCGGACTGTCGATGGCTTTGAGATACGCGTCCGCCTGCTGCGGTGTGGTGACGAAATCGTTCCACACGTTTTCGATGGCGATCTTCACACCGAGTTCCGCCGCCAGCGGAATCGCTTTTTTGATTTCCACGATGGACCGTTGAAAACATTCGTCGTAACTCACGCCGCCGCGCGCCACACCCGGCACAAGCAACACGGACGTCGCGCCGTACGCCTTGGCGTCTCGCAACGATTGCTTCAGTCCGTCCAAACCAATCTGGCGCGTGGCGGGATCAGCGGACGATAGCGGCTTGTCCCAATGACTGTGGCAGCAAACGCTGGCGGCCTTGAGTCCGGTCGCGGCGAAGGCTTCCAGGACTTCCTTTTGATCCATGCCGCCCATCGGCTCGATGCCGCCGAAACCGGCGTCCTTGACGGCGTGGAATTTTTCGAGCACGGAGCCTTTGACGCCGACGGTGGCGTACATGATTGCTTTCTTGATGTCGCGCTGCTTGCTGGCGGTCGCGGCTGATGCGCGGTTGAGAAATGCGGGAGCGATCGACGCGGCGGCGAAGGTCATCGCGCTGGATTTAAGGAAGGAACGGCGAGTAAGTGGTTGGGTTTTCATAATATAGGTTTTACTGAACGATGTGTGGTTATGCACCGGTTTGTTTCATGAGACAGTTGCGACCACGATCTGGAAAAGTTCAATGCAATCCCGATTGTCACGACAACTCCGAAGGAATAACTTGCGGCGCATGAAATTTAAAGAGCAAAAGCCGTCGGTTGAAGAGGTGGTGCCATTGGATCCTGTCCTCTTCGCCGCGAGCGTGCCCGCGCCGAAGCCAACGGCGAAAGATTTGGCTGACTGCAAGGAGCGCCCGACCGATGCCATCGAACCCAAGGAATATGGGACGATGAAGGAAATGACGGACGACCTGTGACTTTTCGCCGAACCGTTCGTTTCAAGCAAGAGTTCAAACTCCTGCCTGCGGAATTGCGTCAGACGGTGCGGGCCAAGTTCCAACTCTTCAGCCGGAACTGGCGTCATCCATCGCTGCACCTGCACAAGTTGGAGGGAATGCTCTGGCGTGGGCAGCAAGTGTTCGATCTCTGGGTGACCGAGAAATACCGCGTGCTGTTTGTGATCGACCGGGACGTAGTGGGGTCGGTTTCCATCGGGACGCACGGCATCGTTTCTAAATAGCCTGCCGATTCCAACGTCGCGAACGGCGCGTCAGGACGGAGTTTGGCGAGGTTAAGGACTGAGAGAATGATTGCGGCCCGTGAAGCGTCTCGTTTTTCGGTTGCGTTTAGCCAACTAATGGCCAAGCTGTGCGCATGGCCTTTGCATTGGCGAAAGATCAAACCGGCTTCATCGAACGGATGGTTCGCTCGGGGCGGTTCAACAATCAAAGCGAGGTGGTGCGCGCGGCGCTTCGGCGGCTGCAACGGGAGGAGGAGGATTATCTCCATCCGCCGCCAATCACCCCGGCGGAAGCGCGCCAGGTTTACCGGCGCAACGCGGCGTGGGAACGGGTCGAGCGCGCGGCGGCGGGCCGGGTCAAGCCCGAGTGAATCATGAAAGCCTGGGAAGTCTGGACCTACGCCTTCCCGGGCGCTGGCGAGCATCCGGCGGTCATCATCTCCCATCCGCAGCGCGTTGAGCGCAAGCAGGTCATCGAGGTGTTGTTGTGCGCCACTTTGCGGAGTGGCGCGTCTGCCGCACCGCATGAAGTTGTGCTGAACTCGGCCGATGGCCTCGACTGGAAGACCCTCTGCCGTTGCGACCTGATTTATTCGGTGCCACGCGAGGATTTGCGCAGTCGCCGCGGATTGGTTTCGGTTGAACGCCGGCGGGAGATCATCCGCAAGATCATTTGGAGCCACGGCTGGTCGGGCGTCTGAGGGATTAACCGTCGTCATGAAGGCGGGGCGAGGCGTTCGTGCTCCAATTTCTCAGAAAACACCACGGTCACTCGCGCTTCGTCTTCCATACATCTCCCTCTTTGGTTGCTACAAGCTTGAAACTCTGGTGGAAAATTTCTTGTTCGCCATTGCTGCGTTGAGCAAGTCGTGTCGGCGGCACTCGAAGATCGGGTGAGAACCATAGAATTTCAGCGTGGTATGGAATCGACGTGCCATACTCGATGTCATTGATCATGTATTTCGTCCAGCCGCTGCCCCCGTTGTTCTGCTTCCACTTCTCAAATACGAAAGTACATCCTGTTTGCTGCGAAAAGCCTGAGGAGTCATCACGATAACGGTCGGCTCAATCGCAACAATATGAAAAGTAAATGGAGCCACGCGGCTGTCGTAGCCATTCATATTAAGACCTGCCTTTGGCCAGCGGTCAAAGTACCCAAGCTCCTCAAGATAACGAACCGATGCATCGACAATGTTGTAAGTCTCGACGCGCCGACCTTTCGCATTCGTCCAGAAGATCACATGCTCGGGAAGCGGAGCGTAAAAAAACAAACGCGTGCGCATGGATTCCCGCGCGTGAACACCGGGAGCCACCCACGGTCCGTCAATCGCGTGTTCTTCCCATCTGGTTTCGCCGCAGCCGCAGAGCGTCAGTGCGAAGCCAGCAATCAAAGAAGCAGACAATTCTTTTGTTCGCACGAGTTGACGATGGTCTTTCCAAAGTTGAGCTACGCCATTTTCGTCTTTCCCGGAATGGCCATTGGCGCGATGGGCAGCGACATGTCCCATTTCAAATTTTCGGGCACGAGGCGGTCTTCGGAGTTGAGCGCTTGTTCCCATGTGATTTCCTGGCCCGTGTAGGCGGCCATGCGGCCCATGATCGCCATGAGCGTGCTGTAGCTCATGCGAATGCCGTCGTTGATCGGCTTGCCCGCGCGAATCGACGCGAAGAGTTCGTTGTGCTCGACTTGATACATGTCCGTCGCCGCCGGGCCTTGCTGCCAGGTGTTTTCCCCGGTGATCTCGACGGCGACTTTGGGACTGCGGCTCGCGCCGATGGTGCCGTTGCCTTTCGTGCCCATCAAATAATCCGCGGTCTGACTGTAACAGCCGCTGATCTGCCGCTGGCCGACAAACGCGCGCACGCCGTTGGCATATTCGTAATTGACGGCAATGTGATCGTAAATGTTGCCTTCGCCGTTCGGCGTCTGGCGTCCGCCGACGGCCACGGCTTTGAGCGGCGGCACGTCGCGCATTGCCCAGGCGACCTTGTCGATGCTATGGACGCATTGCTCGACGAGGCCATCACCGCAAAGCCAGACAAAATTATACCAATTGCGCACCTGCCATTCGACGTCGCTCATACCCGCCGGACGTTTGTTCGCGGGCGGCATGGGTTTGACCGGCCCGGTGTAGTAAGTGGCGTAAACCGCCTTGATGTCGCCAATCGCGCCGTCGTGGATGCGCTTGAAGAATTCGCGACGAGCGTAATCGTAACGCCAGCAAAACCCCGCCACGAGCGCGAGTTTCTTTTGCTTCGCCTTCTCGACGGATTCCAAAACTGAGCGAACGCCGAACGAATCCGTCGCCATCGGCTTTTCGCAAAAGACATGCTTCCCGGCGTCAATTGCGGCTTTGAGATGTTGCGGCCGAAAGCCCGGCGGCGTCGCCAGGACGACGACATCGACCCCGCTGTTCAGAACTTTCTCGTAGGCGTCGAGGCCAACGAAGCGCTGATCTGGCGCGACTGTCACTTTGGCGCCCGCCTGTTTGCTCAACGCGTCATGGGCGCGTTGCAACTGCTCGGGGAAGGTGTCGCCCATCGCCGTGAGCGCGACGTTTTTATCCGCGCCCAACGCCTGGCTCGCTGCACCCGTGCCGCGTCCGCCGCAGCCGATCAAGCCGACTTTGATCGTCTCGGCGCCGGCACCGGAAGAGACGTAGGGAAAGGCGAGGTTGGCCGCCATCGCGCCGCCGAGCGCGGCAACGGTGCTGGTGCGGAGAAATTCACGGCGCGAGGTTTCGTTCGGCGAGGGAGAGGACTGATGGTTCATAAGTTTAGTTTTGGTGTTGGACTTGAGCGGATTAAATTCCTTCAAAGAATCTGCGTCAAGCGCGCCGGCTCGGTGATTTGCTAATGAGAAGCCACGGGCGCTTTTAGTTCCTCAATTGGAGCCGCCGCGGGCTTACGCTGAAATTTCGCGGCGAGATCGCTCAACAGCGTGTAAACGACTGGAATGATCACGAGTGTGAGGAACGTGCTCGTCAGCATTCCTCCGACGACGGCGACGCCCATTGGCCGGCGGCTTTCCGCGCCCGCACCGAAGCCAATCGCGATGGGAAGGATTCCCGCGATGGTGGAGAACGCTGTCATCAAGATCGGCCGCAAACGCACGACGCCTGCTTCGATCATGGCGTCGCGCGCACTGGCACCTTTAGCGCACTGCTGGTTCGCGTATTCGACCAGCAGAATGGAATTTTTTGTGACCAGGCCGACGAGCAAGACAAGGCCAATTTGACTGAACAGGTTGAGGTTCATCGCCGGCAGCACCGGGATGACACCGATCGCGCCCAGGAAATGCAGCAGCCAGAGCAGGCCGAACGCACCGACCCACGCCAGCGGCAGCGCCAGCATGACGGTGAACGGATGGATCAAGCTTTCGAACTGCGATGCAAGCGTCATGTAAACCACAATGATCGCCAGCGCCAGCACCCACCAGATTTCCCGCCCGGCATCTTGAAGATCGCGCGCCTCCCCGCCCCAAGAGTAAGTGAAGCCCGGCGGCAATTCCGTGCGCAGAATTTCCTCCGTTCGCTCCATCGCCGTGCCCATCGGAATGCCAGCGGGCGTGCCGCTCACGGTCGCGCTGCGCAATCGCGAGTAGTGTTCGATGGTGTTGGGCGCGGCTCCGGCTTGGTGGCTCACGATGCTGCTCAACTGGATCAATTCGCCCGTCGCGCTGCGCACGTAAAGGCGGTCAAGATCGCGCGGCGTCAGGCGCGACTCGCGCTGCAATTGCGCGATGACGTCGTACTCTTTTCCGCCCAGCTTGATGCGGCTGAGATCCAATCCGCCGAAAAGAATTTGCAGCGTGCGTGAAATGTCCTCGATCGAAACGCCCAACGAGGCAGCGCGATTGCGGTCGATATTGACGCGCAGTTCAGCTTTGTTGACTTCAAACGAGGAGCGGACCGTCTGCATGAAGCCAGCCTTGCGCAGTTTGTTGGCAATGTCGTTCGCGGTTTTGTTCAACGCGTCGAGATCTTGGTTCTGCAAAATCAGTTCAAACGGCGCGCCAAAACTGCGGCCGATGGCTTTGGGCAAATTCGGCATCGCCATCGCGCCTTCGACCTGACCCATGAACTGCGAACGCAACCCGCCGGGGTCGTTGACGATTTGTTGCACATTGCGTTTGCGCTCGTCCTTGAGCGTGATGAACATGATGCCTTGATTCGCCTGGCCGGGTCCCTGCATTCCGGGCGCGACAATCGCCGCGTAGGACTGTACTTCAGGAGTCGCGGCCACGAGCTTTTCCATCTTGTGCAACATGCGGTCGGTGTATTCGCTCGTCGCGCCTTCGGGGCAGACTACGAAACAAAACACACGGCCTTTGTCTTCGTCCGGCAGAAATTCTTTTTCGAGCGCCAAGTAAGAAACAACCATCAACGCCAGTGTCCCCAAAGTGATCAGCACCATGATCACACGGTGACGGAGCGACCAGGTCAACATGCCACGATAAACGCGGTTCATCGCCTCGAAGCCGCGCTCGAACGCCAGAAACACCGGCCCGTGCTTGAGCGTGTGAACCGGCTTCAAAATCCGCGCGGACATCATCGGCGACAACGACAACGCGACGAACGCTGAGATGATGACGGAACCTGCCACCGCCACCGCAAACTCGGTGAAGAGCTGGCCGGTCGCGCTCTTTTGAAAAGCGAGCGGCAGAAAGACCGCGACGAGCGAAACCGTGATGGCGATGATCGCAAACGAAATTTCCTCCATCGCCTTGAACGCCGCTTGCATCGGCGGCGTGCCCAATTCGATGTGCCGGTAAATGTTTTCCAGCACAACAATGGCGTCATCGACGACCACGCCAATCGCAAGCACGAACGCCAGCATCGTGAGGATGTTGATCGAGTAGCCGAGCAGGTAAAGAATCGCGAACGTGCCGACAATGGAAACGGGAATCGCCACCGCCGGAATGATCGTCGAGCGCACGTTGCGCAGAAAAAGAAAAATCACCAGCACGACCAGCAGGAACGCCACGCCGAGCGTGCTCCAGACTTCTTCAATCGCTTTCTCTACGTAAATCGATTCATCATAGCCAACAAAAGTTTCGACACCGACGGGCAGCGTCGGCTGCAAATCCTTCAATTCTTTTTTAATGCCGTGCGCGACTTCGACCGTGTTGGCTTTGGATTGTTTGACGATGCCGAGAAAGACGCACGGTTTGCCGTTGGCCCGCGCCACGGTGCGTTCGTTTTCCACGCCTTCTTTCGCGATGCCGATGTCGCGCAAGCGAACGATTTTTACGCCGTCGTTTTTGAGGACGAGTTCATTAAACTCCGCCGCCGTTTTCAACTCGCCGCGCGTTTCAATGGTCATTTCGCGGTCTTTGTTTTCCACGCGGCCGCTGGGCAGTTCAACGTTTTGCTGGCGTAACGATTGCGCCACGTCGAGCACGGTCACATGACGCGCCGCCATTTTTTCGGAGTCCAGCCAAAGGCGCATCGCAAAACGTTTTTCGCCGCCGATAATGATCGAAGAAACGCCTTTGACAGTCTGCAGCCGGTTTTTGATTTGTTTTTCGGCGAGCGTCGTGAGTTCCAGCGGCGTGTAGCGGTCGCTGATCACCGAAGCCCAAATGACGGCCTGCGCGTCACTGTCCTGCTTGGCGACGATCGGTTCCTTGATGACTTGCGGCAGCCGGCCGCGGATGCGCGAGACGCGGTCGCGCACGTCCTGCGCGGCGAGATCGATGTTGCGCGACAGTTCGAATTCAATGGTGACGTTGCTGACCTGCTCGCGGCTCTGGCTGGTGAGCCGCTTGATGCCTTCGATGTTGTTGATGGCCTCTTCGAGCCGCTCCGTCACTTCGGTCTCCACAACTTGTGCGTTGGCTCCGGGATAAACCGTGTTGACGCTGACGATGGGGGGATCGATGTCCGGCAATTCGCGCACAGGCAGGCGCGTCAAACCGATCAAGCCGAACAGAATGAGCGCCAGGCTCATCATCGAAGCGAGCACGGGGCGTTGAATGCTGATGCGCGGCAGAAACATAATTTCTCGCTAGTTGAGGTACACCGCACTGGCTTCCGGGCCAGCCGGTTTTACTTTGATGCCCGGCGCAATTTTTTGGTGTCCTTCGACGATGACTTGCTCGCCGCCGCGCAAGCCGTCCGTGATTTCCGCCCACCGCGAAAGGCGTTGCCCCACTTTGATCACCTGCATTTGCGCGGCTTGGTCCGAGTTGACGAGATAAACGTAGGTCGTATCGCCGTTGTTCAAAATGGCGACCTCCGGAATCACGACCGCTTCGTCACGAACCTTCAGCGTCAATTCCAGATTCGCAAACATGCCCGGTTTGAGCAGGTGTTCGCGGTTCTTGATGAGCGCCTTGACGAGCGCGGTGCGGTAAACGAGATCGACCTGCGGCGCGATGAAATATACTTCGCCTTTGAATTTCTGCCCGGCGTACGCCGCCACGTCGAATTCAATGGACTGGCCAATTTTAACCTGGCTCAAGAAGCGTTCCGGGACGTTCAATTCAACCTTCACTTGATCCAGATCGATCAACCACGTCAGCGTGGAGTTGCGACTGATGACCTGGCCGGGGCTCACGCTGCGCGAGCCGGTCATGCCTGTAAACGGCGCGATTACCCGCGCGTCCTTGAGGTTGCGTTTCTTGAGTTCGAGCGAAGAGCGATTGACTTCGAAGATCGCCGCCGCTTGATCGAACTCCTGTTGCGAAATCAATTTGTCCTTCAACAACTGCTGCGCGCGATCGAAGTTCGCCTGGCTGAGTTTGAAATTCGCCTCGGCTTCGGAAACCGCCGCCGACCATTTGCTTTCGTCCAGGCGCAAAAGCAAATGGCCTTTCTCAACGCGCTCGCCTTCGTTGAACAAAACCTCCTGCACGATGCCTTCGGTCTCCGACTTGATTTCGACGGATTCATT
>JACPZS010000204.1 GCA_016195385.1 Verrucomicrobiota bacterium | reverse complement strand
GAACGCTTTTTTACGGCTGGAAACTCGAAGAGTTCCGAGTTGCAAACTGTGCCCGTCGCAGCGGTGTGTTTCGCATTCATTTCAACCCAATAGACATTGGGTCGAGAACACCGTTGCGACTTTTTCAACGAAATTTTCGGGTTAGTGTCGCAAATTCGAGCCGACCGATGTTCGGCGTTCCCAACTCGAAACAGGAGTTCAAGATAAAATGAACCTTTCTGCCCGCTCATGCGATTAACGGGTGTGAACGGTCAAATCAACATCAAGCGTTTTATGAAAACAATTAAGTCAGTTCTTTTGCTCGCCGGCCTGCTGGCCACGAGCGCCACACTCCAAGCGGCGAGTCCGTATCGAACGGATGTCAATCCCGCGCTCATCTACATGCAGGCCTTCAGCCTGTTGCCGGAGCGTTCAGCGGAAGAACAGAAACTATTCGAGAACCGACAGACTTCGCGCGTGAATGAAAAGTACGGAGCCTTGGCTGTGCGTTATGACACGGTCTTCCGGCTGGTGCGGCGCGCGGCGGATCTCAAACAGCGTGCCGATTGGGGAGTCGATTTCGCGGATGGCCCCGAGATGCTCCTGCCGCACCTGGCCAAAGCCAAAGCAGTGGCGCAAGCCGCCCAGTTTCGCGCGCGATTTTTTCTCGAAAGCGGAAAAGAAGACGAGGCGGTTCAGGATCTCTTGGGCGCGCTTGCGCTCGGCCGCCAGGCCAGCGCGGACGGAACCCTCATCTCGACGCTGGTGCAAATCGCCATCGATCACATCGTCGATTACACCGTGGCGGAGAATTTCTACGCGTTCAGCCCCGAGGCGTTGAAAAAGCTCATGGACGGGATTGATGCCAGTCCGACCGGCAATACGATCAGCCAGTGCATCGGAATGGGCGAGCGGTTTTTTATGACCTGGTATCAAAGGAAGATCGAAGAATTTCAGGCGGCTCACCGTGGTGACGAAGCGAAAGTCGTAAGCAACATTCGCGAACTGCTCGCGGCCACGCTCGTTGACGAAAGCAACCGGGAAAAGAATTACGAGCGAGCCGATCAGTTCATTCAAGCTGCCGGTGGCACCAGCGACGGAATGCTCGCGCTCGTGGCGGCGTTGGGGCCGCTCTACAATGAGATGCAAGCCGTCGCGACCCTGCCGTACGATCGCTTCGGGCCGGCGAACACGGCCTTTTTCGACAAGATCCAAAATTCTAATAACGTCTTGGCCAAAGAGCTTTTTCCCGCGCTTGGAAAGGCGCGCAACAAGGAGTTCAGGTATCAAGCGCGGCTGGAAATGCTGCGCGCCGCCGTCCAGTTTCGCCTGAATGGTGAAGCGGGTTTGAAGAGTGTGCGCGATCCATTTGGCTCCGGCCCGTTCAACTACCGGCGATTTGTTTTTCAAAATGTGGATCGCGGTTTTGAACTCAAGTCGAGCTATCCCGAAGAACCAGCCGAAGTGATTATCTTCGTGGAAAAAAGCGGGCCACCCTTCACCGTGGTCGGCCCTTCGGCCGGAAAGCCGATCACCAGTAATTGAACGCATCGTGCTTGAGACCATCGCGCCACTCTCAGTCTCAACCCAGGGCGAGCTTCACCGCTCGCTCTGAAATTGTTTAAGAACTTGTCCGAATCAAATCCAACGCTGACGCCGGTCGCCGAGGTTGAATTGCCTGCGTTGCTGGGTTCCGCTCAGCGCGGCGACAGCGCGGCGTTCGGCGAACTGTGTCGTATCCATGAAGCGCGCTTGCTCCGGCAGGCGCTCGTGCTTTGCGGTGAGATCGCGACGGCGGAAGATCTCGCGCAAGACACATTGGTCGCCGCCTGGCAGAGCCTCGCGCGCTTCAACGGCCGCTGCCGGTTTTTCACTTGGCTCTGCGCGATCTTGATTCGCCAACACAAACGCCGGTTGCGCGCAAAGCAATCGTGGATGCGCTGGTTCGCGAACGACGAATGGTCGAGCAGCAATGACACTTTGAGCCAAGTGCCCGATGGTGCGGCGTGTCCGGCGACGGCGATGGCGTCGTCCGAGCGTGACGCGTTTTTGCGCCGCTGTCTCGACGCGTTGCCGGAGAAGCATCGCGAGGTGGTGTTTCTGCGGTTCTACGTGGAAGAATCACTCGACGGCATCGCGACGGCGCTGGATTGTTCCGTCGGCACCGTGAAGTCGCGGCTGTTTCACGGGTTGGAAAAACTGCGGAAGATGAAAACGCTCACTGAACATTTCCGCGAAAACGAAACTCATTTATGAAAGCTTGCCCGCAACACCAACAGAACCTCACGCTGCTCGCGGCAGGCGTTTTGAGTGAACTCGAACGCGACGCGCTGCAATCCCACGTCGCAGCTTGTTCCGGCTGCCGGGAGTATTTGCGCGAGCTGTCGGAGATTTGCCGCGAACATTCGGCGATTGCGGAAAATGCGCCGCGCGTCGAAGTCTCCAGCGATTTTCACCAACGCCTCGTTCGACGAATTGAAGCCAGCGAGCCGGTTTCTACGAGTCATCGCGACTCACCGATTCGGACGTGGCTCACCGCCTGGCGCTGGCGAATCGCGCTTCCCCTCGGCGCGGCGATCGTCATTTTCATCGTGCTAGTGAATCTTCCACGCCCGCGTGTCGAAGTCGCGTCGCCGCTCCCAATTCACGCGATTCCTTCAGTCATCAACGTCGCGAGAGTGGATTCACCCACGACGTTGCTCGCTTACCGTCGTGCGGCCGGCCAATCGCCGGAAGCGCTGGACGCCTTGCTTGCGCGCGACGCCGCGCAGTCGAGCGGGCCATCGGTGCGCGTCACCGCGTTTACACGCGATCTGTCCGCGCTCACGGACTGACCAGCGCGGAGCCGCGTTAACTTTCCGGTCCGTTTTTATGCTTCTGCGGCGTGGCTGGCTCGTGTTGAATCAAGCGCAAGTTATGAATCACACCCATCCTTTGACTACGACGACGTTCGATTTGCCCGGCTATCGCGTCACCAAATCTTTCGGCGTTGTGCGCGGCATCATCGTGAGGTCGCGTTCGATTGTTGGCAACATCGGCGCGAGCATCCAGACGATCTTCGGCGGCAACATTTCCATCTACACGGAACTGTGCGACCGGGCGCGCGGCGACGCCTTCAGCAAGATGCTCGAACACGCCGCCCAACTCGGTGCCAACGCGCTCATCGGCGTGCGCTACGACGCGACCGAAATTGCCGCCGGCGTGACCGAAGTGCTCTGTTACGGGACGGCGGTATTCGTGGAACCGCAAAATTGAATCTCCCACCAAAGATGATTCTCAGATGGAGAAGTCGCTTTCTCCGGTTGAGCTTCCGAGAAAGGATTCTCCACGGTTTGTTCGTGCTGATTTTCGCGCCAGCCGTTTGCATCCTTGCCTTCGGATTCGTGTACGAACCGATCAAGTTTCACTACCTGATCTGGCGCGTCGAGTCGGCCCGAACTGTGGCGGAAGAAAAAGAGGCGTTCCTGCTCGCCGCGCGGTGGGGCCAAGTTTGGGAATTGGATCGTCTCCGGCGCAGCGATTTGCCAAAAGAGGCCCAGCACATCGGGGGCGAACGCATCCTGCGGCTCGAATGGTTGGAGTCGGCACCTTGGAACGGTCACCCCTATTGCGCTTATCGAGTTGTGCTTGACGAAGCAAACTTGCCGATTTTGTACGCGAAGTGAGTAACGACTCCAGCCGACCCCCGTCTGATCAAAGAAGGAATTTTCTTTTCCTGCGTTCGTGATCTCCTAATTTCTCGAACAGCGAATGATTCCGAAGCAAAACAGTCGCATTTAGAATTTATGGCCGGACACAGCAGATGGGCGAAGGTTAAGCATTTCAAAGGCGCGATTGACGCCAAGCGCGGGAAGATTTTCGCGAAGATCGCCAAAGAAATTGCCATCGCGGCGAAGATCGCGGGCGGCGATCCGGCGATGAACCCGCGGCTGCGCATGGCGCTGCTGAAATCGCGCGCCGCCAACATGCCCAACGACAATATTGACCGGGCGATCAAGCGCGGCACGGGCGGCGAAGACAGTGTCACGTACGAGGATTTGACCTACGAAGTTTATGGGCCGAACGGAGTGGCGATGCTCATCGAGTTGAGCACGGACAATCGCAATCGCACGGCGGCGGAGATTCGGAGCTTGATGACCAAGAACGGCGGCACAATCGCAACCGCTGGCTCGGTTTCACGGCTGTTCCAGCGCAAAGGCCAGCTCATTATCCCCCGCGAAGCTGCCGCCGAAGATCAGGTGATGGAGATCGCGCTCGAAGCCGGCGCGGAAGATTTCAAAGCCGAGCCGGAGGGTTATGAAATCCTGACCGACCCCGCTCACTTTGAAGGCGTCCACAAGCAACTCGAAGCGAAAGGAATCAAGCCCGCGTCGGCGCAGGTGACGTCGCTGCCGACGTTGACGGTGCCGCTGACTGGCGCGACCGCCGCGAGCGTCATGAAATTGATCGAACTACTCGAAGATCATGATGACGTGAAGGAGATTTACTCGAATGCCGAGATCGCGGAATGAGCAGCCCGTAGCCCATCGCCGTCCGTCCAAGTGATGTCCTCGCAATCCGAGTCATTGGTCGTTCGCTGCCTGCATCGTCTCGCCGATGCGGTGTACGAGCATCCGCGCTGGTTTCTGTGGCCGCAGATCTTGCTGTTCGCGACGTGCGGCGTGTTCACGGTGCGGAAGCTTGAGTTCAACACCAGTCGCAACGACCTCGTCGGGGCGAACAAGAAGTACCACCAGAATTTTCTCCAATTCAAAAAAGAGTTCCCCGGCCAGGACGATTTGGTCGTCATCGTCGAAAGCGAGAACAGCGACAAAAACCGGCAGTTCGTGGAAAGACTCGGCAAGCGGCTTGAAACGGAAACCAACCTCTTCACGGAGATTTTTTATCGCAACGATTTGAAAATGCTCGGCTCGAAGGCGCTCCTGTTTTTGGACGACGAAGACCTCGGCGGACTGCGGGACACGCTCAAGGAATACCGCCCGTTCATCCAGAACTTCGCGCGCGCGACCAACCTGGTTTCGTTTTTCCAGATGGTGAACGACCGGTTTCGCACGGCGAGTCGCGAGCAGAACGCCGACAACGATTCGCTCGTGAAGGCGTTGCCGGCCCTCGAACGCATCGTGCGCGAAGCGGCGGATTGCCTTGGCCGACCAGGCACGCCGCCGTCGCCGGGCTTGGGGGCGTTGTTCGGCCAGGGCCAGGAAGCTGAACAGAAGATTTACATCACATTCGCCGGTGGCCGGATCTATTTGGTGTCGGCGCATGCGTTGCGGGAAGACTTGAACGCGCCCGCTTTGGAACGGCTGCGTGAGCTGGCGCGCGAAATCCAGGTGGAAGTTCCCGGCGTGAACATCGGCATCACCGGCGAACCCGTGCTCGAATACGACGAGATGCTCCAATCACAACGCGACACAACGGTCGCAACGATTGTATCGCTCACTTTGTGCGCGCTGATTTTCATATACGGCTACCACGAGACCGGCCGGCCGTTGAAGGCGACATTGTGCCTCGTCATCGGCCTCGGCTATACGATGGGCTTCACCACGTTGGTGGTCGGGCATTTGAACATTTTGACGATCACGTTCGCGCCGATGCTGATCGGGATGGCGATTGATTTCGGGGTTCATCTGGTCACGCGTTATGAAGAAGAATTGCGCCACGGCCGCACGGAGCGCGAGGCGCTGGAGAAGGCGATGGTTTTCACCGGCCAGGGAATTTTCACGGGCTGCCTCACGACAGCAGGAGCGTTTTTCGCAATGTCGATCACGAATTTCAAAGGCATTCAGGAGATGGGGATCATCTCCGGCGGCGGGATGGTGATTTGCCTGGTGCCGATGATGACGATGCTGCCCGTGCTGTTGCTGCGGGGACGACAGAATGTGCTGGACCATCAATTGGCGCCGGAAGTCGATCACCGCGCGCGCATTGAGCGGTTCTGGCTGGAGCGGCCCGCGCTGGTCGTCGGCGTCACGCTGACGTTGTGCGCATTGAGCTTCGTGAAATTTCCGAAAGTTGCCTTCGACTACAATCTGCTGAACATGCAATCGCGCGGCCTGCCGGCGGTCGTGTTCGAGAAAAAATTGATCGAGTCGGGATCGAATTCAGTACTCTTCGCCGCCATCATCGCCGACTCGCTGCCCCAAGCGGTCGCGCTGGAGACGCGGATCACCAACCTGGCAACCGTGGCCAGTGTGAAGTCGATGGTGCAATTCCTCGCCGGCGAACCCGCCGCGAAGCTCGCGACGATTGGCGAGATCAAAAGCGAAGCGGCCGCGATCCAGTTTGCCGAACCGGACGCCGAGCCAGTCAGCGTGCCGGAGTTGGACCGCGTGTTCTTTTCGCTCAAGGGTTATCTTGGTCTGGCGCTCGCCGAAGTTCACAAGGAAGGCGATGTAAAACTCGAAGAGCAACTCCTGTCGCTGCGCAAAGCGCTCGTTGACTTGCGGCAAAAACTTGCCGCAGCGGACGAACCAAGGGTCGCGGCGAAATTGGCGGCGTTTCAGCGTGCTCTCTTCGACGATATTCGCGAAACGTTTGCGACGCTCAAGAATCAAGATAATCGATCCGGCCTGACGGCGGCGGATTTACCCCCGGCTTTGCGCAATCGGTTCATCGGCCAAAGCGGAAAACTGCTCCTGCAAGTTTTCCCCAAGGAAGATGTCTGGCAGCGGGATCGGCAGGAGAAGTTCGTGAAGGAATTGCGCAGTGTCGATCCAAACGTCACCGGCACGCCGGTTCAACTCCTCGAATACACGACGTTGCTCAAGGACAGTTACGTCGAAGCCGCATGGTACGCGCTTGGAGCGATTGTGGTTTTGGTTTTTATCCATTTTCGTTCGTTGTCGAGCGTGATGCTCGCCTTGCTGCCGGTTGCCATCGGCGCTATTTGGATGGTCGGGTTCATGGGTTGGAGTGGAATTCTGTTTAATCCAGCGAACATTATGACGCTACCGCTCGTCATTGGCATCGGCGTGACAAATGGCATTCACATTTTGAACCGCTTTGCGGAGGAAAGAAACCCGGGCATCCTCGCCAAAAGCACCGGCAAAGCAGTGCTCGTGTCAGGGTTGACGACGATCGCCGGGTTTGGAAGTTTAATCCTCGCCAAGCATCAAGGAATCGAGAGTCTCGGTTACGTTATGGCAGTGGGCACGGCGACCTGCATGGCGGCGGGCCTGACGTTTTTGCCGGCTTTGATCAAACTACTAATGCCCGCAGGTCAGGATCAAAAGAAGAAACCCAGTGGCGACAATGCACAATCGACACTGGGTCGGGAGGAACTGAGGTAAAAACCTCGACCAACGTTGATAGTAAAGAGCGAAGTGAAAACAAAGTCAAACCTTAATCTTATCGGCGAAACAAGGATTGCTGTGGTGAAAATCAACTTTTCGGTAACGATAGCGTGAAAATCAATTTCAGCCGCGAAAACGACAACTCTCCACGATTGCGATGAGCTTCTTCAACCGACTTCGGGTGAACTGTCTGCTTGTGTTGTACTTCAATTTCGCAGCAATAAACGCGGTGTGCGGCCTCGAATTCGGGCCGCTCGCGCACGAATTCGATCTTACACTCGAATCAGGCCGACGAACAGAAATCCTCGGCCCACTCTTCAGCCGCGAAGTCCAAAACAATGCAGCCGAACGAACCTGGCCGCCTTTTATGCACGACCGCGTGGATCGAGGCCTTGACTCCGCCGAGTTCGACTTTCTCTATCCGCTCGTCGGCTACCGAAGATTTGGCACTGAGTATCGCTTACAGTTTCTTCAGCTCGTGAATTTCAGCGGAGGCCAGACTCAAAGTGAACACGCAAAACGCCGTGTTGCGCTTTTTCCGTTCTACTTCCAACAGCGGTCCACCGAGCCCGGCCAAAACTACACCGCGCTGTTACCGTTTTATGGTCACCTCCAGAACCACTTGTTTCGCGACGAAATCAACTTCGTCCTCGTTCCAATTTACTTCCAAAGCCGAAAAAAAGATGTCGTTACCGATAACTATTTGATGCCGTTCTTCCATCTCCGGCACGGCAACTTGCTTACCGGCTGGCAACTCTGGCCACTGGTCGGCAACGAACACAAAGAGGTCACGACCCGGACGAACAGCCTGGATGAAGTTGAAATCGTGGGCGGTCACAAAAAGTTTTTTCTGCTTTGGCCCATTTTTTTTCGCGAGGCGTTGGATCTCGGGACAACGAACTCGAAAACCCTCAACGCTCTGCTGCCGCTCTACAATCTCGAACGCTCGCCTGTGCGCGATTCGTCCACGTATCTATGGCCTTTCTTCACGTTCACAAACGACCGGGAAAAGAGATACCACGAACAGGATCTTTGCGGGCCGCTGCTCGCCTTTGCTCGCGGCGAAGGCAAGACGATGAATCGCGTCTGGCCGCTCTTCGGCCACGCACACAATGCCACCTTCACGAACAATTTTTACCTCTGGCCTTTATACAAATACAATTCGGTTTACGCGCCGCCGCTCCATCGCGAACGCCGCCGCGTCGGTTTTTATCTCTTTTCGGATTTAATTGAACGAAATCTCGACGCCGGCACTGCGCTTCACCGCACTGAGTGTTGGCCGTTTTTCACTTACCGGCACGACGCGAACGGTAACCAGCGCCTGCAAATCCTCGCGCTTTGGGAGCCAATCCTTCCGACGAACAACGGCATCCAAAAAACTTACTCGCCGTTCTGGTCGCTGTGGCGCTCGGAAAAAAACGGCAAGACCGGCGCGACCAGCCAGTCGTTGCTCTGGAATCTCTACCGGCGCGACGCAACGCCTACGACCAAAAAATGCTCGCTCTTGTTCGGGCTTTTCCAGTATCAAACCGGCCCTGAGCACAAACAGGTGCGGCTGTTCTACCTCCCCTTCGGCAAGCGCGACGCCGCGCCGAAGAGTCCGCCGCCCAACTGATTTGCGACCCGTTTATGTTTCAAAATATCGGTGAGATGCTGATCCTGTTCTGGCGCACGTTGCGCGCGTTGCCCGCCACGTTGCGGCAGCGGCGCAAAGTGGCCGAGCAACTTTTCGAGATCGGCAACGCGAGCTTGCTCATGGCGTGCATCCTTTCGCTCTTCATCGGCGGCGTCATCACACTCGAGAGCGGACCCGTGCTGGCGGAACGCGGCCTATCGAGCACGATTGGCGCGCTGGTCGGTCTCTCGATGTGCAAGGAACTGGCGCCGGTCATGATGGCGGTGCTCATTGCCGGGCGCATTGGCTCGGCGATGGCGGCGGAAATCGGCTCGATGCGCGTGTATCAGGAAATCGATGCGTTGAGCACGATGAACATCAACCCAATTCATTATCTCGTTCTCCCCCGCGTCGTCGCCATCAGCTTCGCGCTTCCAGTGCTCGTGATTTTTTCCATGCTCGTGGGCTGGTGGGGTGGCGCGCTCGTGGCCGTCACGTATCAAAAAATTCACATCACCTGGCAGGCTTTTTTCAGCAGCCTCAAGGAATTTGTCGAAGTCCATGACCTCGTCCACGGCTTCATCAAAAGCTATGCGTTCGCGCTCGTCATCGGCGTTGTCTCGTGCCATCAAGGTTTGCAAACCATCGGCGGCCCGCGCGGCATCGGCCGCTCCGTCACCAAGGCCGTCGTCAATTCCATCGTGCTGATTTTGATCCTGGATTACTTCCTCACGCGCGTGCTGGTTTATTTCGAGATATGAACGCGGCTGATGCAAACTCCCGGAGTGTCAGCGTGCAAGTGCGTGGCCTGCGCAAAAGTTTCGACGGCCAGCCGGTCTTGTTCGGCATCGATCTCGATATTCAGCCCGGTGAAATTTTTGTCATCATGGGGCCGAGCGGCAGCGGCAAAAGTGTTCTGCTCAAGCACATCATCGGCCTCGAATCGCCCGACGAAGGCACAATCTTGATCGAAGGCCAGCCCATCGACAGCCCCGGCGTGATGGACAAATTTCGGATGGCGATGGTTTTCCAATCTGGCGCTTTGCTCAATTCCCTGACCGTCGGCGAAAACGTCGGACTCTACCTGACCGAACATCGCCTCAAGCCGCCGGCTGAAATCGCCCGCGTCGTCGCCGAAAAACTCGAACTCGTAGGTCTCAAAGGACTCGAAGAGCGCAACCCGTCCGAACTCTCCGGCGGGATGAAAAAACGCGTCGCCATCGCCCGCGCGCTCGTTATCGAACCGCAATTGGTTCTCTACGACGAACCGACGAGCGAACTTGATCCGCTCTCCGCCGTCACTATCGGCGAGGAAATTTTGAACCTCAACCAGCGCACACACGCGACGTCGATTGTGGTGACGCACGACCGCGACCTCGCGTTTGGTGTGGCGGATCGCATGGCCATCATCTTGGAAGGCCGCATTGTGTTTGTCGGCACGCCCGACGAAACGCGTCGCGCGCCGGATCCTGCGATTCAGAAGTTTTTGACCTCGGACTTCAGCTTCAAACCCAAATCAAAGTTATGAAAAACACCTTGGAAACACGGCTCGGAATCTTCTTCGCCCTCGCGCTCGTCGCCGCGATCCTGATCGTCGAGATGGCGGGCGGCATCGACTGGTTCAAACAGGGAACCTACGTGCGCGCCCGCTTCAACAGCGTCCTGGAACTCAAGAAAGGCGACCCCGTCAAAATGGCCGGCGTGCCCATCGGGCGCGTGGACTCGATCGATTTCGCCGACGGCAAGGTCGAAGTCGGCATGAAACTCGAGAAGAAGGCGCTTGTGAAAACCGACAGCAAAGCCACCATCAAATTCACCGGCCTGCTCGGGCAAAATTTTGTTGCCATCGCGTTCGGTTCGCCGGCTGGCGTGCCCGTCGAAAACAACGCCTTGCTTGAAAGCCAGGAGCAGCCCGACCTCAGCAGCCTCATGACGAAACTGGACAGTGTGGCCAGCGGCGTCGAAGGCCTCGCCAAAAATCTCGGCGGCGAAAACCTGAACAACCTGCTCGGCCCGTTCGTGGATTTCATGAAGCAGAACAATCCCAAGCTCACCGCGATTCTGCTGAACATGCAGACGATCTCCAGTCAGATCGCCGAAGGCAAAGGCACCGTGGGCAAATTGATCAACGACGAAGCGCTGTACACTTCCGCTTTGAGCGCGGTCACGAATTTGAATCGTACCGCCGAGGATGTGCAGTCGCTCATCGGCGATGCGAAGGCCGCCGTCGCCGACGCGAAGAACGTCATGGCCGAAGTCAACGCCGGCAAAGGCACGCTCGGCAAACTCACGAAGGATGAAGCGCTCTACAAGGAAACCACCACGGCAATGACGAACCTTCGCGAGATTCTCCAGAAGATTAACCAAGGCCAAGGCTCGGTCGGCAAACTCGTGAACGACGACAGCCTTTTCAAGAACGCGAAGATGACGTTGCAAAAAGTCGAGAAAGCAACCGAGGGCTTGGAAGACACTGGCCCGCTGAGTGTCTTGGGAACCGTTGCCGGGAAATTGTTCTGAGCCTGAATTGAAAATGACGACAGCTATCAGGCCACCAGTAAATAGGAACGATTCGCGTTCCATTTCGTTCATAAAGTAGGGTCTGCATCTTGCCGCAGAAAGCCTCCGCCCACGCATGGACTTTACGCACCTGTGTCTCGTTTCGCTGGCGGTCGGGTTGGTTGCCTTTTTGTATTCGTCTGTCGGGCACGCGGGCGCGTCGGGGTACATCGCGGTGATGACGCTGGCCGGTTTTGCCAGCGCGCTCATCAAACCGACCGCGTTGGTGCTCAACATCATCGTGGCGTGCATCGGGTCGTTTCAATTCTGGCGGGCCGGGCACTTTTCGTGGCAACTGTTCTGGCCGTTTGCGGCGCTTGCCGTGCCCGCCGCCTTCCTGGGAGGTTACGTGCAACTGCCGGCTTCGATTTTCAAGCCGCTGGTTGGCGTGGTCTTGTTGTTTTCCGCAGTCCGCCTGTTCTTTCGTCGCGGTGATCCGCCGGAAGTCAAACCTCCCGCCCTGCCGACCGCGCTGGGAATCGGAGCCAGCATCGGGTTCTTGTCGGGACTGACGGGCACCGGTGGCGGTATCTTCCTGACGCCGCTCCTGCTTTTTTGCCGGTGGGCGCGCACGCGATCCGCGGCGGCGACCTCCGCGTTGTTCATCCTGGTGAATTCAGCGGCGGGACTGACAGGACATGTGAGCAGCGGACAGCGAATTCCGTCTTTTGCGTGGCTGCTCGCGGCGGCGGCCGTCGTCGGCGGGGGAGTTGGGTCGCATCTGGGCAGCCGGCGTTTTCCAGTGCGAACGATCTCGTTGATGCTCGCGGCGGTGTTGGTCATCGCCGGGGCGAAATTGATTTTCACGCGCTAATCAAAACCGACGGGGAATTAAAAATGCCAATGGGCAATTCGCAAAAAGTCGTTTTGACACGCGCGCCTCAGTCATTAGTTTTCAATCGACAAATGCGCCTCGCGCACCGCGAACCAAAATCGTCCCGCTCATGCGGCAAGTCTATTTAGATCACCAGGCGTCCACTCCGGTGCTGCCGGAAGTGCTCGAAGCCATGCTGCCGTACTTCAGCGAAAACTTCGGCAATCCCGCCTCGCTCCATCAGCACGGCCTGCGCGCCCGCGATGCGCTCCTGCAGGCGCGCGAGCAGTGCGCGAGATTTTTGAATGCCGCGTCACCGGAGGAAATCATCTTCACTTCCGGCGGCACGGAAGCCGTCAATCTCGCGGTCAAAGGAGCGGCGCTCGCTGGACGCCGGCGCGGGAATCACCTCGTCCTCAGCGCGATTGAACATCCGGCGGTGGCGAACTCAGTGGAATTTCTGGAGCGCGAAGGTTTCACCGCGACGCGTGTGAACGTGGACGCCGAAGGGCGCATCGATCCCGCGAAGTTCAAAGCAGTGTTCTCGGAAAAAACTTCGCTGATTTGTGTGCATCTGGCCAATCATGATCTGGGCACGGTTCAATCCATCCGCGAAATCGGCGACGTTTGCGCGGCCGCGGGCGTAACGTTGTTCGTCGATGCTGTCGCGGCCGCGGGCTGGCTGTCCATTGACGTGCAAGCGATGGGCGTCGATTTGCTCGCCATTTCTCCGCACCGCTTTTATGGGCCGAAGGGAGTCGGAATTCTTTATCGAAGTTCCCGCGCGCGGCTGACGAGCCAGATTCACGGCGGAATGCAAGAGCACGGTCGTCGTGCCGGAACGGAGAATATGCCCGCGATTGTGGGCGCGGGCGTGGCTGCGGAAATCGCGGCGCGTGAACTGACCCAGCGTATTGCGCGCACGGCGAAATTACAGCGCCGGCTTTGGAAGGCGCTTCAAACCGAAGTGCCGTTCATCAAACTAAACGGCCCACCGCCCGGCCCCGGTCGCATCAGCACGAACTTGAACATCAGCGTCGAGTTCATTGAAGGCGAAGGACTGATGCTGATTCTGGACATGCAGGGCATCGCCATCGCGAGCGGCACAAGCTGCGTCGGCAAGTCTTTGAAAATCGCCCCGACGCTCGCGGCGATTGGCCTCGAACCCTCGCTTGCTCAAGGCACCGTGATTCTTTCGCTGGGCGCGGAGAACACAGAGGATGAACTGGATTACGCCGTGGCCGCGTTCGCCAAGGCGGTGAAGAAACTGCGCGGCATGTCGCCGTCGTGGGACGAATTTCAACGCGGCAGAATCCATTCGCAAACGCAGCCAAAACCGCCTCGATGATTTACGGTCGTGGCGGGGGCGGCTTGATCGGCCACTCCTTGGAATCAACGCGCGCCTCGCGCAAAAGTTGATCCATCTTCCTGACGACGGCGGGCCGCTTGGCCGCGAGGTTGTTTGTTTCGCCGCGGTCAGTCTTCAAATTGTAGAGTTCGAGCGATTGATCGGGCGCGAGTCGGACTGCCTTCCAATCGCCAGCTCGCACCGCCTGTTTGAAACCCTGTTCGTGAAATTCCCAGTAAAGGGATTCGTGACTTTTTTGCTTCTTGCCGAGAATTGCGGGCAGCATCGACAGGCCGTCAATGTCCGTTGGCGCGGATGCGCCGGCCAATTCCGCCGCCGTCGGCAGAAAATCCCAAAACGCCCAGATTTGATCACTGACGCCGCCGGGTTTGATTCGACCGGGCCAGCGCACAATCATCGGCACGCGAATTCCGCCTTCGTAGAGATCGCGTTTGAGTCCGCGCAGCGCACCGCCGCTCCGGAAAAATGTTTCATCGACCCCGCCTTCGCGGTGCGGGCCGTTGTCACTGGTGAAAAAGACAATCGTGTTCTCGTCCAGTTTCAGCCGCTGGAGGTGGGCCAGAATACGGCCGACCGTTTCATCAAGGCGCGTGATCATCGCGGCTTTGTTTTTCTCCGGCTGCGGCCACGGCTCACTGGAGTAGGGCGCGTCGCTGGGAATTTCCATGCCGTTTGTTCCCAGCTCGTTGTTGGCGTGCGGAAGTGTGACCGGCAGGTAAAGGAAGAAAGGACGGTTGGTGTTCAGCGTGATGAAGTTCGTGGCCGCGCGCTCGAATAGTTCGTGGGAATACTCGCCCTTCTTGTCATTGAGATTTTTTTCGAACAACAGGCGATTCTCGTTTCGCCAGAGCTGAGTGGGATAATAATTGTGCGCCAGCGTTTGATCCAAATAGCCGAGCCATTCCTCGAATCCTTTTTTGTTCGGCGTGCCGTCGGAGTCCTCCAAGCCCAGTCCCCATTTGCCAAATGCGCCGGTGCGATAACCCGCCTGGCGCAACACTTCCGCCACGGTCACATCATTGGAGCGCAACGCCTGCGTGCCGTTGCCACGAATCCACGCGTGGCCGGTGTGCCGGCCGGTCATCAGTGAGCATCGCGATGGCGCGCAAACGGTGCTGCCTGCGTAGCATTGCGTAAAGCGGATGCCCTCGGCGGCTAGGCGATCGAGGTTCGGCGTCTTGATTTTCTTTTGTCCATAGCAGCCGAGGTCGCCGTAACCCAAATCATCGGCGAGGATGAACACGACGTTGGGCTTGCGCAGCATTTCGGTGATTTGAAGTTTGATCGGTTCAGCGGCGGGTGCAAATGAGGCCCAAGTTACGACGAAGACGTTGAAGAGAATTTGGGAATGGAAAAATTTCATGCAAGCGTGGTTGGTTCAGAACAAAGCCATAAGCCACCGATTCAACATGGAGATCGAAGTGGAACCACGGATGGCACGGATGGGCGCGGATGAGAACTTATTGCACTGGATCTGCCAGAAAAAAGATCTTCCATCCGGCTTTCCTCTCCAGTGGACGTTCTATCCGTGTTCATCTGTGTCATCCGTGGTTTCATTTTGCAGTTTGAGTTCACCGCAACTTCGCGCGTAACGAGGCGGACGCGAAGACGTCGGGATTAACGACCATCTGCGGACGGCGGCCTTGCATCAAATCGACGATTGCCTGCGCTGCCGTGACGCTCACGCGCTCGCCGGTCTCTCGCGCAAACGACGCCTGATGCGGCGTGATGAGCACGTTCGGCGCGGTGTAAAGCGGATGGTCCTTGGGCAGTGGTTCGACCGCGAACGCGTCCAGCGCCGCGCCTGCGAACCAGCCTTCGCGCAAGCCCCGAACCAGCGCGGCCTCATCCACCAGCGCGCCGCGCGCGGTGTTGATCAAATAGGCGGTCGGCCTCAGCCGGCGCAGTTGCGCTTCGCCGAGCAGTCCGCGATTCTCTGGCGTCAACGCAGCGTGCAAGCTGACGAAATCGCTTTCCGCCAGCAGCATGTCGAGCGGGACGAATTTCACGCCGAGTTTCTCGGCCTCTGCATTTGGAAACGGATCGTAGGCGAGTATTCGTAAATTGAAACCGCTGCCACGCCGCGCCATCGCCTGGCCGATGCGCCCGCAGCCGATCAAGCCGAGCGTCTTGCCGCAGACATCGTGGCCCCAAGCTGGCTTCCACTCGCCGCCACGCATGTGCAGATGGCCCTCATGCACGCGCCGCGCGAGCGCGAGTAGCAGGGCGAATGCATAGTCCGCCACGGCTTCGTTGAGCAAGCCGGGCGTAAATGCGACAACGATGCCATTGCGCGTCGCGGCCGGGATGTCGATGGCGTCGTAGCCAACGCCCCAGCGCGAAATAAGTTTCAACGTGGAGGCTGCCGGCGAGTCCAGCACGGCGGCGGTGAACTTGTCCATGCTCGCGAACACGGCATCCATGCCGGGCAACCGGGCCAGAAGTTCTTCGGCGGACAACGGGCCGAATTTGGGCGGCGTAATCAATTCACAGCCGGCCTTTTGCAGCAACTCAACCGCGCCTTTGCCGACCTCGTTCAAAGTGCGCGCCGTAATTAGAATTTTCCACGACATGCGCAGAGTGTAGCGATGGATTGCGCAGCGGCAAGCGCGCGTCGCAAGCACCGGATTACGAGACGAAGTTCATCATTGGCAAGCTGGTGATTAGCTGGAAAGCTCCCGCGTGCTTTTTGAATTTTGAATCCAATTTTATGCAAGCAACTCGAATTTTACCGGATCTTCAGACCTCGCTGATCTGCGAAGAAGTGCGCCAGGAGATGAACGGCAATTTCATCCTCGTCGGCGTCATCGGCGTCATCCGCGTGCCGCAAGTGCCGGTGACGGCGTTCAAACTCTGCGTCTTCAACCGCTGGACGGCGGGCGTCGGCGCGTTCACGGAAAGCGTGCGGCTGGTCGCGCCCGATCAATCGAAAGTGCTGCGGCAAAGCCAGGTGAAGTTCGGTCTGAACGACGCGAACCAGAACGCCACGAACGTGACAGTGTTTGGTCAAATCGAATTTACGACTGGTGGAGTTTACTACGTCGAAGTGCTCGTGGACGAAGTGATGAAGCTCCGCTATCCGGTGCCGCTCGTCGTCGTGCCGCCGCCCGCCCAAGCCGCTCAACCCCCGACCGAGACGCAGTAGCAAGCTTTCCGATCGGTCCAGTTTGCCGAAGGTGTGATCTCGAGGTCGTGCTGCGCGATTTGCGCGTTCATCGGCTGCTCACGCTGGAAGAATTGCTCGTCCTGCCGAGGCAATTGAGCTACTTTTTTCCGCACGATGACTTTTGGTTTTATCGCCTCATTCGCGACCGCCGGCGTGCGACGGCTCGGCCTGGCGCAAGCCACTGTGGCGGTTGCCGCGGGGTTGGTCGTCGTCCAGACGATTCGGCACTCGTGGCTGCCTGCCTGGGAAACGGTGATCCAACAACTGCCCGCCGGCGGCGAACTTCGCAACGGCCGGTTAGACTGGCCGGCGAATTCGCCTGCGCGACTCGCGGAAAGTCCGTTCGTCACCGTCGATGTGGACGTGGATCAAACGGGTTCGTTCACGCACCTCGCTGATTTCGGAATCGAACTTGGCGCGCAGTCCGTGAAAATTTATTCCTTCCTTGGCTCCCTCAAACTCCCCTATCCCGAGAATGAACCCCTCGCGCTCAGTCGCGCCAGCGTGGAGCCGTGGTGGGGCGCGCGAAAGCCCTTCGTGCTGCTCGGCATTGGCGCGGGCGTCACACTCGGGGTCATGGCGAGCTGGATTGTGCTGACAATTCCCGGTGCCTTCGCGGTGCGCCTCATCGCGTTTTACCTCGACCGCGCGGTGACGATTTGTGGCGCGTGGAAACTGGCCGCCGCGGCGTTGCTGCCCGGCGCAGTCGTCATGACGGCCGCCATCGCCCTTTACGGACTGCAACGACTGTCACTCTTCGGCTTGCTGCTGGCGTTACCGTTGCACCTCGTGTTGGGCTGGATTTATCTCCTCGCCTCGCCGATGTGGCTGCCGAAATTGTCCGAGCAAATTGGCACGGGCAAAAATCCTTTCGCTGGTGGTTCCGGAAAACGAACCGCCGCGCCACGAATTCCAACCAGCCCGGAAACGAAAACGCCGAGGTAATCCCACGCGTCGCCGCGATCTGGCTCGTCACTCCATTGGAGTCAACGGCGTGCGCTTGAGTTGTCGCAAGCCGGCTTGTTCGTGGAGCAGGCGCGTTCGTTCGACCTCGGCCAGACCTGGCGTACTGGCCTGTTGCGTCAAATGGATCAGCCGCTGTTCGATAAATTGGTTGCGCACGCGCAGCAGGAGATCCTCAAGCTGCTGGCGGCGGTTAGGAATCGCGCGCCGCTCCGTCAACGCTTCTGAAATCAAACTTCGGGTCGTTTCATCCTCGAATTGACTCAACATCGCCGCGACGCCGTGCCATTGGCCGCTTGCGTGCGACTCGAGCCGATGCGCGAGAATTTTTCGCACTCCCGGATGGCGCAGCCAGTTCAAATCGAGATGCGCCGCCAGCCAATCGATATCTTCGTCGTCCGCGAGCGCCAGCTTCATCAGCCAGAATTCCTGGACCGATGGACGCGCCGGAGCCGTGGTCTCTTCCACTTCAGCTTGCCTTTCTGGCGCAACGGGCGTGTTCATTTTTTTTCGTCCCGCCTTTTTAAATTCAGCGCGCACGGCATCCGACGACACCGCGAGGCGCAGCGCCGTCTGTTGCGCGTACGTGTCCATGAGCACTTGGTTACCGGTCTTGTTTACGGCTTCAGCCATCGCACCGAGAATCGCGAGCCGGCCTTTGTCACTTGCAGCGTCGTTCGTCGCGCAAAGGTGCTTGAGATAGAAATCGAAAAAACCTTCCGCGCGCGCGAGCAGTTGTTTGAACGCATCGCCGCCAAACTCCTTGATGAAACTGTCGGGATCGTGCGGCGCGGGCACGGTGGCCACGCGAATCGCCAGACCCGACGCCAGCAGATCGTCCAGCACGCGCACGGCGGCATTCTGGCCGGCGGCATCCGAATCGAAGCAAAGGACAATTTCCTCGACGTACCGTTTCAGGATGCGCGCGTGCTCGGCCGTGAAGGCGGTGCCCTGCGGCGCGACGATGTTGTGGACGCCCGCCATGTAACACGCGATCAGATCAAGCTGGCCTTCGCACACGACGACGCTGTTCGCGTCGAGCAACGCGCGCTTGGACTTGTCGAGGCCGAACATCACTTTGCCCTTCGTGAAGATGGGCGTCTCCGGCGAGTTGACGTATTTCGCGGCTTTCGCTTCCGGATCGAGCACGCGCCCGCTGAAGCCGATCACCCGGCCCTGCTCGTCGCAGATCGGAAACATCAACCGCCCGCGAAAGCGATCGTAGAAGCGATCGGTTCCTTCTTTGCGAATGATTAATCCGCCTTGTTCGACCGTCGCGAGATTATAGCCCTTGCTTTTCGCCCAATTCACCGTGTCGTCCCACGCATCGGGCGCGAAGCCGAGCCGGAACAACTTTATTGCTTCCGCCGACACGCCGCGCTTCGCCAGATAATCACGCGCGGGCTGACCGGCCGCGTCGTTCGCCAGTGCCGTCTGCCAGCGTTGCGTGATCTGCTCGTGCATTTGGAGGAGTGTTTCCTTGAGGTGGCGTGTCTGGTCTTGCGCGGGATTTTGATCGAATTCTAGGACGATGCCCGCGCGCTCGGCGAGCCGGCGAATCGCTTCAGGAAAGCTGAGATTCTCGTACTCCTGAACCCAGCGAAAAACGTCGCCGCCTTTGTGGCAGCCGAAGCAGTGAAAAATCTGCTTGTGCGGATTGACGTTGAAGCTCGGCGATTTTTCTTTGTGGAAGGGGCAGAGCGCCACGAAATTCGCGCCCGCGCGCTTGAGCGGAAGGCTGGCGCCGATGACATCCACGATGTCACTGGCGTGGCGAATTTGTTCGAGCGTTGCGGGTGAAACGAGTCCGGCCATGAGACGACGACACTGCGGTCATCGTCTAGTTTTTGCGTCCGCCGTCAATGACATCTTCCAATTCCTTCGTCCGGCGCTGGCCGAGACCTTCGCGGTTGTTTTCGCGTTTGGGTTCGCCGTCACCCACGATGATGAGTTGGTGGCCCAGATGCTTTTTCGTCAACTGACCGACCAGGGATTTTTTGAAAATATCCTGCTGCACGGAGCCGAGCGTCGGAAAAGAGATGTCGCCGAAATTATCCTTTTGCATCTTCGCGACGCGCGCCAGTTCCGCCGGCGTGATGTACTTCGCGTTGAGCACCGCCATGAACATGAGCAACATGCACGCGTAACGCAGCGCCCCGCCCATCATGCCCAGGTAAAATTCCATCCGGCCAAACACGTCACTCTTGATCAACTGTTCGCCGATGCGGTGCTTCACTGCCGTTATCGCAATCTTGATCAAGAACGCCGTCACAAAATAAGCCGTGAGCGAGCACGCCATCGGCTCCATCTGGGTGTATTCGCGGATGACGGCGCCGAACGGCTGGTACGCGTACGCGCCGCCCACGACAATCAACAGCCATTGAAAAACGTCGAACAGTTCTCCCGTCATGCCTTTTCGCCGCCCATGCAGCACGCCGACGACGAGAAAGCCGCTGACAACGAAGTCGAACCAACCCAGTTGCACTTGGGTTGCAAACTTCAAATACTCTTCAAGAATCTTGTCCATATTTTCGCAGCGGCCAGCGTGACGGAAAATCACGCGCCCCGCCGTTTGTCCCGTGGCCAACGGCTGTATCGGCAGAGTGAAAGGGTTCTTGAAGAAAAATTGTGAAGCGCGCCCCGAGGTTCGATCGGAGTTTTGAGGCCAATTCTAAATCTGAACCCCATAGGCGGCGCGGTCGAACCAGGGCAAATCAAACCAATTTGTAACGGAACCAGCGCGCGGAGGTTTCTCTGAAATCTACCTTACCCTAACAACGCTTTCACCACTTCGCCGCTCACATCAGTTAGGCGGAAATCGCGTCCTTGAAATTTGTAAGTCAGCTTTTTGTGATCGATGCCGAGGCAATGGAGCATCGTTGCGTGGAAGTCGTGAACGTGAACTGGATCCTCGGCGATGTTGTAGCCAAAGTCGTCCGTCTTGCCGAGCGTGAGGCCGCCTTTGATGCCGCCGCCCGCCATCCAGATGCTGAAACAGCGTGGATGATGGTCGCGTCCGAAACTCGTTTTCGTGATCTCGCCCTGGCTGTAGGTCGTGCGACCGAATTCGCCGCCCCAAATCACCAGCGTGTCTTTGAGCAGTCCGCGCCGTTTCAAATCCTCGATGAGCGCACCCGAGGCTTGATCCGTTTGCTTTGCCTGATTGCGGATTTGATTCGGCAAATCACCGTGATGATCCCAGTCGCGATGCACGAGTTGCACGAAGCGTACGTCGCGTTCGGCCAGCCGCCGCGCGAGCAGGCAGTTGTTCGCAAACGAGGCCTTGCCCGGTTCCGCGCCGTAGAGTTCGAGCATTTCCTTCGGTTCCTTGGAAATGTCCATCAGGTCCGGCACGCTCGTCTGCATCCGGAACGCCATCTCGTAGGCTTCGATGCGCGCGGCGATTTCGGGATCGCCCATCGCGCCTAGCTGGATGCGATTCAATTCCTGCACGCCGTCCAGCAGTTGGCGGCGCACGCGCGTGTCGATGCCCTTGGGATTCGAGACGAACAACACCGGATCGCCCTGGCCGCGAAACTGGACGCCTTGGTGCGTGCTCGGCAGAAAGCCATTGCCCCAGTAGCGCGAGAGCAGCGGTTGCCCGCCGCCGCCGGAGACGAGCACGACGTACGCGGGAAGATTTTTGTTCACGCTGCCCAGTCCGTAGGAGAGCCACGCGCCCATCGTGGGCCGGCCGGGTTGCTGGTTGCCCGTCGCGAAAAACGTCACCGCTGGATCGTGGTTGATCGGGTCCGTGTGCATCGAGCGGATCAGCGCGATGTCGTCGGCGACTTTGCCGATGTTTGGCAAAATTTCGGAAAGTTCCATGCCGCCCTGGCCGTGCTTTTTGAACTCAAACGGCGAGCCGGCGACGAGCAATTGCTTCTGCCCGCTCGTCATGCCGGTGATGCGCTGATCGCCGCGCACGGACTTGGGCAATTCGGTTCCGGTCAATTCCTTGAGCTTCGGTTTGGCATCGTAGAGATCGATGTGCGACGGCGCGCCGGACATGAAAAGATAAATGACGCGCTTGGCCTTGGGCGCAAAATGCAGTGGATTCAGCGCGCCAAAAGTTTTCAACGACGCGTCGGCGTCCGACGCAAACAGCTTGTCATTCAGCAACGACGTCAGCGCCAGCGCGCCAAGCCCCGTCGTGCTGCGCGTGAGAAAAGCGCGCCGTGTTTGAAACTTTAAAAATTCGGGATCGGTGAACATGACTTTAACCAATTTGAGTTAAGGCTGGTTGAGTTTCTTCAGGATTTTATCGAGATATATTCCACTAGTCCTTCCCAATCCAATCTGGTGGCGGCAGTTGGAGAATAGCGAAATCAAGCCGTGCATTGTTGTCTCGAAGCTCAATATGTTTTCGAATAAAATCAACGGCCTCTTTATCCGTCATCACAGTTACTCCAAGCTTTCGAAGGTCGGCTCGGCTCCCAAGTATTCCGCGCGGTTGACTCTTTGAATTGCCGTCTCGCGTTATCAGATAATCGAAATTTTTCTTCGCATTAAGCACAATTTCAGCATCAGTTTTTTCACTCTGAGTGTTTGCGCCGCGTGGGAACAAAATCCTTTCGATAGTCCTCAACTCGTTCAAATCCTCTTGAGATCGAATGCGATGTTTGGCGCGGAGGTAATCGCTTGCCTTGCTTCGTCGCTTCTGGTCATTCCCCTTCGCAATCTCATCGAACGCCGGCTCCGAGATAACCAAAAGGATTACGCCATCCCTACGCCACTTCTCCAATTGTGTCATGTTCGGCAATCGATGCCTCGCATTGATCTGGTTCGTGTCGATTGCAAAACTAAACCCAAGTCTGCGTTCAATGGTTGGTGTAATTGAGGTTTTCACTGATTTGCAATCACCCTTTGGTAATCGTCTCGTCCAAATTCAGCAGCACATTCCCAATCGCCGTCCACGCGGCCAGTTCGCTGGCGTTGGCATCGCTCGGTCGTTTCGAGTCCGCCGCTGCTGAAGTTCCCGTGAAAGAGTGGACAAGAGGCAGCCACAAGTTTTTCCTTGATACGCACAGTCACCTTGATCGGCAGCGGAAACCAGCGGTCGATTTTCGTCAGGCTGAAAATCTCCTCGATGGTGGAGCCTTCGCGCAGGGCGGGGCGGTTGAAGAAAATGCGTTCGGCGTTGAACACGTTTATTTCAAGCGCCCGTAGGGGTCGCGGCCAGTTCGGCGGCCAGTTGCTCAATCTCGACTTGCAAACGGCGCATGTCCTCCAGCGGGCTTTCGGCCAGCAGGGCGAATTTCTTCGGCTGGCCGGGGAGCAGTTCGCGGCGGAGCGCGGCCAAGGCCTCGTTCATGCGCTCCAGTTGCTCCACGGTCTGAGTGAGGATGGCTTCGTTTTTCATAGCGTCAACCGCAGCAGTCCCTTCCTCGCCGCCGGATTTTCCCGGACGCGGCTGAAGAATTCGACGTAGCTTTCATACAGGTGGCTGTCCCGCTCCGCAATGACAACATCGAACCCGAACCGTCGGCGGAGCATCGCCCGAGAAACAAGCGCGTATTCGGACATCGGCAAGTCTCGCTCGAAATTATGTCCGGGCCGAAGCACCGCCACGAGGTCAATGTCGTTGGGAGCGGGTTTGTCGGTGACGAAACTGCCGTCCAGCACCAGTGTCTCGAACAAGCCGCTGCGCTGCATCGCGGCGACCAATACTTCGAGCCGCTCGAACAGCCGCGGGCGAGTGTCGGAACCCTGAAACGAACCGAATCGTTCGCGCACCTCCGCCAGCGAGCAGTTAAAAACCCCAGCCGTGAGAAATCCATCTGAGTTGAGGGCGGGAATAGGCACAATTCAATTCCTCGCGGTTGCGAGTTTTTCCTCAAGATCCACGGTCTCCTTGATCTGAGTAGGGAACCAGCGGTCGATTTTCGTCAGGCTGAAAATCTCCTCGCTGGTGAAGCCTTCGCGCGGGGCGGGGCGGATGAAGAAGATGCGTTCGGCGTTGGGCACGGGTTTCTTGCAATCTTATTTCGGTTTCGGCGGCGCGTCCCGCAGAACGAGCGTCTCCGACGCAGCAGTGAATTCGTTTGCGCGGCGGTAAAAGCGATCCTTGGCCGCTTCCTGTCGCCGGCGCAATTGCTCGGTCTGTTTGCGCGGATCGAAGCCAAAGCGTTCTGCGATGCGTCGGCGCGCGGCCCAGATGTCTTCCAACGGTTCGTCGGGTTTAGTTTTCATCAGCGTCTTTCCCCAGCAATTCCAGCGGCGTGATTAGCAGGGGCGTTTCCAATCCAAGCAGGGCGTTGACCCTGCGGACATGCCCCAGCTTGTTCGCGTTGGCCAGATGCCGGCAGTTCCATGTCACGAGCATATCGCATTTGTGGTAGGAGGCGAGCGCGAGATGATCGGCATCGCGCGCATGAACCAGATCCATCATCCCTTCGTAATCGTCTCATCCAAATTCAGCAGCACGCTGCCAACCGCTGTCCATGCCGCCAGTTCGCTGTCATTGGCATCGCCCGGTTGTTTCGAGTCGCCGACGTTGACGAGCGACTTCGCCGCTTCCTGGTCGTCTTGAAAATTCTTCAACTGCTGTTGATAGACTTTGAGCAAAGTTTGCAGTTCGTTCTTCTTCGGCTCGCGCGCGAGCGTCAGGCGAAACGCATAAGTCAACTTCTTCGCCGCATCGCCGTCGCTCTCTTTCAACACGCGTTGCGCGAGGGCGCGCGCCGCGTCCAGGTAGGCGGGATCGTTCATCAGCACGAGCGCCTGCAACGGCGTCGTCGTGCGCGGACGTTGCACGGTGCAGGTTTCGCGATTCGGCGAGTCGAAGGTGGTCATCGACGGATACGGCACCGAGCGCTTCCAATAGACGTAAAGTCCGCGCCGATACAAGTCGTCGCCCTTGCTCATCGAATACGACTGGCTGCTGAAGTCGCCGCCGATGGCCAGTTGCTCCCACAAACCCGGTGGTTGAAACGGACGCACACTCGGGCCGCCGACCTTCCGGTTCAGCAGACCGCTGACGGCGAGCGCGCTGTCGCGAACAAGTTCGGCGTCCAGCCGGAACCTCGGCCCGCGCGCGTAGAGGCGATTGTAAGGATCAGCTTCGAGCGTTTTCGTATCGACCTTCGATGACTGCCGATACGTCGCGGACGTGACCATCAATTTGAGCATCGCCTTGATGTCCCAGTCGCGATCCATGAATTCCGTCGCCAGCCAGTCGAGCAGTTCCGGATGACTCGGCCATTCGCCTTGCGAACCAAAATCATTCGCCGTCTTTACCAGCCCGGTTCCGAAAAACAGTTGCCAGTAGCGATTGACGGTGACTCGGCTGGGCAGCGGATTTTCGCGTGACACGAGCCAGCGCGCGAGTGCGAGGCGATTCGTCGGCGCGCCGTCGGGCAATTGCGGCAGCGACTTCGGTACGTCGGGCGTGACGCGTTCGCCCTTGTTCCGAAAATCCCCGCGCACGAGAATGTGCGTGGGCCGCGGTTCGTCCATTTCCTTCATGACCATCGCGCCGGGAATTTCCTTCATCAGATCGTCCTTCGATTTGCGCAGTTTCGCCAGCTTCTCATCCGCTTTCTTCAAATCAAACGCGTGGTTGTCACGAAAATACTTTTTCAACTCCGCCTTTTGCTCGTCCGTGCGCTTGTCGGCGGCAATCGGAACAATCGCCAGGTTCGCGATGCTGGCGAGATGCTCGATTTCGCCGGCGGCCAGCGCACGATTGTAGAAGCGCACGTCGTCGATGACACCGTTGAAAGGCAACGCACTGTTTCGTTTGCCGATGCGCAGCGGCGATTTCGGTGCGATGGATTCAGTCAATTTGTCCGTTCGCTTTTCGATTTCCTTCGATTTGCCGTTTACGAAAATCTTGATGCCCTCGGCTTTGCCGGTGCCGTCATGCGTCACGAAGAGATGCAGCCACGTGTTGGTCGCGACCGTTTCCTTTGTCTCGGCTTCGAGCGCATTGTCGGGCCAGGCATTGATCAAGTGGACGCGGATTTTCTTGTCCACTGCTTCGAGATCGAAACCGCGCAGCGACGGCGCTTCGTCCATTTTCGCAAACAGCACGCCACCTTTCGCGTCGAGCTTCGCCCAGCAACCGAACGAAAAAGCATTCGTGCGCTCGAACTCGACGGCGTTTCCCGCGTCGATGAAATTTCCGCCGCCGTCGAACTTCAACGCTTTGCCGAGTTTGCCATCGACCCACACCGGCGCATTCGTGCCGATCCACGTCGCGTCGCGCCGAGCGCCGAGCGCGTCGATGCCCGCAGGTGTTTCATCGAGCGTAAAGTTGGCAAGCAAACCGTCGGGTTCGACCGGCTTGGTGAGTTTCGCCAAAACTTCTTTCTCCCAACTCGCCTGTGCTTCGGGGAGTTGCCCTTCGCGCTCTTTCACGCGGTTTTCAGCGGCAGGAATTGCCTTCGTCAGTTCGAGCAATTGCACCGCCTGCTCGCGCGACGGCACTTTGATGCTCGGCTCGGGATTATCGTAATTTCCGTCGAGACCTTTTTCCGCGATGGTGTTGAAGTAGGCGTAGAGCCGGTAAAAATCTTTCGTCGTGAAGGGATCGTATTTGTGATCGTGACATTCGGCGCAGGCCATCGTCGTGCCGAGCCACGCGGTGGAAACCGTGTCCACGCGGTCGATGACATACTTGGACAAATACTCGTCCGGGTCGGCGCCGCCCTCGAAGTTCACCATCACGTTGCGGCAAAACCCGCTGGCAATGCGTTGATCGAGCGTGGCGTTCGGCAACAAATCGCCGGCCAGTTGTTCGATGGTGAATTCGTCGAAGCGCTTGTTCTGATTGAAGGCGTTGATGACCCACTCGCGCCAGAGCCACATGTCGCGATGATTGTCGATGTGGTAGCCGTTTGTGTCGGCGTAGCGCGCGAGGTCGAGCCAGCCTTGCGCCATGCGCTCGCCGAAATGCGGCGAAGCGAGCAAACGATCCACGAGCTTCTCGTAAGCATCGGAACTTTTTTCCGCGAGAAACGCATCGACCTCGGCAATCGTCGGCGGCAGGCCGAGCAAATCCAGACTCAGACGGCGAATGAGCGTGGCCTTGTCAGCTTCGCTCGACGGATGCAGTCCCTCTTTCTCCAGCCGCGTGAGAATGAAACGGTCGATGGCGTTGCGCGACCACGCTTTAGCTTTCACTTCCGGTTGCGGCGGGCGTCGCGGCGGTGTGTATGACCAATGGCCGTCCCATTTCGCGCCCTGGGCGATCCAGCGGCGCAGTCGGTCGATTTGTTCCGGCGACAATTTCTTCCCTGAGTCCGGCGGCGGCATCACTTCATCGGCGTCCGTCGAAAGAATCCGCTTCACGATCAAACTTTTTTCGATGTCGCCCGACACTATGGCGAACCCGCCGGACTTGGTTTCCTTGAAGGCGTCATCCTTGCGATCCAGACGCAGCTTGCCTTTGCGCTTGGCTTCATCCGGTCCGTGGCAGGCATAACACGCGTCGGAAAAAATCGGGCGGATGTCGCGGTTGAAATCAATCGCGGACTTTGTGTCAGCGGCGGCTGGTTTGCTTGCGGCGGATTTTTTCTCCGAGCTTGCGTTTGCGAACGGCATGTTGAAAAGCGCCAGCGACAAACCCCAAACCATCCATCGGCAATGCGTAATCATACGGTTGAAAATTGCATCTGAATCATCGGTGAACCTTCAACCGACGAAAAGAGAAATTACATGTTCTCCAAGGGATTACGGGTTTTCAATTGCGGGAAGGCGGAAAAATCCCGGTCGGCGGTCCAGAGTTCACGCACGCCATGATGGAGGCAAAGCGCGGCAATACGGGCGTCGTGAATGCGCGGGCCTTTCAAACGCGCGGCCAGCGCGAGTTCGCGGAGTTTCTCGAAGTAGCCGCGGCTTTCGGATAGCAGGTGCAATTGCGCGGAGCCAAATAAAGAATCGAGAAAGCCGAGCACGCTGGAAAGTGGCGAGGCGGGCTTAAAGACTTTTTCATGCGTTACCACTCCGATAAACTCATGCACACACGGCCACGGCAAGGCCCAAGGTCTGTTTCCTTCAATGACCGGGCGCAATTGCTCCAAAGTCGGCAAATGAAATTCGGAGTCCTCGCGATAGGCGTAAATCAGGAGATTAGTATCCAGCGCAATCATGCGCCGTGTCCCCGGTAAATCTCATCGCGAATCTTGTCCCAGCCGGCATTCTTGAACTCATCCGTCAGACCTCCACCGCGGAAAGTCACCGGCTTCCATTTCCATTTGGCGGGTTTGCCCTGTTTTTCTTTCAGCACGAGCCGCAGCCCCTGCTCGGTGAGAGCGCGAAAGGTGGTCTTTTCCTTGCGGGCGAGACTTTGCGTCCGCTCAAAAAGGTCGTCGGCGATTTCAATCGTGGTCTTCATGATATGGCGACCCATATTTGAATGACTCGTTGCCCATATCAAGGGCAATTTGCGATTCAGGCGGCAGGTTGAATAACTGGGCTGAACTGGCGGATATCCGCGCTCCACGCTGTCGTTGCGCAGCTTTGCGTTGTTCGGAGCCGGCGCTCATTTTTCCAACCCAACTTTCTTGGCAAGTGCATCGAATCTGGGATCTGAGCGCAGGCTGTCATACTGAGGACTGACTCGGAGAAGAGCGAATGAAAAGAAATCCCCTTTCCCTTGGTAGCGCTTCTCCAACCACGTTAGAGCCTGATCCTTGTTGCCAAGTCCAGTGTACACCAGAGCAATGCCACCTGGGTCTTTCAGCGAGGCGAGAATTCCTTCGGCCTCCGCGCGCCGCCCTGCCAAAGCGTAGGCATAACCAAGTTCTGCGGAATTAGCCGTGGAGGTTTCTGACAGCGTATGCCACAGTTTCAACTCCGCGATGGCTTCGTCGTGCCGTCCTATTTGTTGCAAAGCCCTGGCCAAAAACAAATGAGACCGGGGGAAGTTGCGATCCATCGCGATGGTTTGTTGGAGGATCTCGATGGCCCGGTCGTACTCGTGCAGGAAGTAATGCAACAGCCCGACTTCGACGCTGATAATCGGTGAAAGCGGGTCAAGTTCCAGCGCGCGCTTTTTCTCGGCGAGTGCTTCCTTCAATTTACCCTTGATCATCCAATACCAGCCATACCACTGGTGGGCGCTGGCGTAACGCGGGTTCAGTTCGATCGCTCGATCAAACTCGAATTTGGCTCCAGGCAGATCCGAGTCGAAGTAGAGTTTGACGTTGGCCAAGGTCGCATGAGGCTCCGCAAAATTAGGGTCGAGTTCGAGCGCCTTGGTAGCCGCGGCTCTGGCCCGGGGCATCCATTCGTCCCTAGGCCCGCCACCGTAATTAGGAAACCAACTGTAGCAGTCGCCCAAACCCGCGTAAGCCAGGGCGTAAGTCGGTTCTTTCGCGATGGCTTGCTGAAAGTGTTCGATGGCCCGGCGGAAGCCCTCCTCGGTTCGTTTGTTCCATTGGTAGCGTCCCTTGAGATAAGCCTCCTGGGCTTCGGGATTGACGGATCGCGCGCGGGTGAGGCGGGATTGATCTTCCGGAGTCAAGCGCACTTGAATTTCATTCGCGACGGCGCGCGCCACTTCGCTCTGCACCGTGAAGAAATCACTGAGGTCGCGATCATAATTCGTCGCCCACAGGTGCCGGTCTCTGACGCCGTCAATCAACTGCACGGTGATTTTCATGCGGCTGCCCGCCCGCTGGACAGAACCTTCCACGATGGCATCGACCTTCAACTCCTTCGCCATTTCCGGGATGGACTTCGGGCTGTTCTTGTAGCGCATCACCGACGAGCGGCCCGGCACCGTCAGCGCACCGATGTTCCCCAGCGCCGCGCAGAGCGCCTCGGTCATGCCGTCGCTGAGATAGGCGTTGTTCGTGTCACTGGCATAATCATCGAACGGCCTCACCGCCAGCGACGTGATGCGCCCCGGCACCGCGCTGCTAGTCGCCACTGGGACAGTATTTGTAATAACCGTCGAGCCTCCGCGCTGCCGCACGAGCCACCAGCCGAGTCCGACCGCGAGTAAAACAATCGCGCCGACCCCAGCCAAAGGCCAAGCTGGTGAAGGTCGAACGCTCGTCTTTGTTTCTGCATTCTTCCTTCCGCCTTCTGCCTTCCCCAGCGTTTCCCACGGCAGCACGATACGACAAACCTCCAGCGGCATCTCCACATTCTTCAACTCTGCCTGGCCCACCGTCACCACGCTCGCTTCGAGGTTGTGCCGAATCTGCCGCGCCACATCCACCGAGATGCAAATGCCACCCGGCTCGGCCAGCGGTTGCAGTCGCGACGCGATGTTCACGCCATCGCCGAGCACGTCGCCTTCGCGCTGCACCACATCGCCTACGTGAATGCCAATACGAATTTGAATTTTCCGTTCCTTCGGCTCGCTCGCATTGCGGCTGAAAAGAATTTTCTGAATCTCAATCGCGCAGCGTGCCGCCGCGAGCGCGCTGTTGAACTGGACGAGAAAGCCATCGCCCATTGTTTTGATTTCGGTGCCCTGGTGTTTGGGAAAAATCGGCCGTAGCAACCGGCGATGTTCTTCGAGCAATTCGAGCGCGAGCGTTTCGTTGCGTTGGGACAACGCGGTGTAGCCCACGATGTCTGTGAACATGATCGCAGCCAGCTTGCGTTCTTCGGTGCTGTTGCCCGGCATGGATGGAAGCTAGCGCAAGCCGGCAGCTGGATTGAAGCCAATTTATCGACGAACTGAATTGAACAGATGCGGCGCTACTTGGCGCGCCAGCCAGCGGCTGCGACCAACATGGCCATGTTCCAAGAAATTGACCCGACTAAAAACTGAAGCGGCAACGGATAGTCACTTCTTCGCGGTCATCTGCTCGTAAATCCAGCGGTAGGTTTTTTCCATGCCGTCGCGCAGGCGGATGTTGGGCTGCCAATTGAGCAACGCCTGGATTTTGGTGTTGTCGCTGTTGCGGCCGTTCACGCCCTTGGGCGCGGAGAGGTTGTAGTTACGTTTGAGTTTGATGCCCGCGATGCCTTCGACGATGTCCACGAGCTGGTTGATGGAGACGAGTTCGTTGCTGCCGAGGTTGAGCGGCTCGATGATGTCGCTGGCGGTGATCATCTGGATGCCTTTGAGACAGTCGTCGATGTACATGAAGCTGCGGGTCTGTTTGCCGTCGCCCCAGATTTCGATCTCGTGTTTGCCGGCGAGTTTGGCCTGGATGACTTTCCGGCACACGGCGGCCGGAGCTTTCTCGCGTCCGCCCTCGTAGGTGCCGAGCGGGCCATAGACGTTGTGGAAGCGGGCGACGCGCGTGATGAGTCCGAAGTCTTCGCGGAAGTGACGGCACATGCGTTCGCTGAAAAGTTTTTCCCAACCGTAGCCATCCTCGGGCATCGCGGGATAAGCGTCTTCCTCTTTCAAGGCCGTCACGTTCTCGTCGCGCTGTTTGTCGGCGTTATAGACGCAGGCGGACGACGCGTAGAAGAAGCGTTGCACATCGTGTTTTTTCGCCGCCATCAGGAGGTGGGTGTTGATGAGCACGCTCAACATGCAAAGGGCGCGATTGTTTTCGATGAAGCCCATGCCGCCCATGTCGGCGGCGAGGTTATAGACGGTGTGCGCGCCAGCGAGGGCGCGTTCGCACGCCTCGCGTTCCTGCAAGTCGAGCTGGACGTCCTCCACGCCGGGCACGTGTTGATACCATTCGTCGAATGGTTTCACGTCCACCGAGCGGATTTTGCGGTGGCCCTGTCGAACGAGATCGGCAACCAGGTGCCCGCCAATAAATCCGCCGCCGCCGCAAACCACAATGAGATCGTCTTTCATAAGATATTCCGAAAAAATGTGCGCCGAGTAATTCAGCAATCGAGTCAAATTGCAAATGAGTAATCGACCGGCAACAGCGGATTCTTTAAGCCGGAACGATCCAATTGAAGTGTGGATGGAACGGGCCACCGGTCCGTTCTATCGGGCTGCCAGCCCGACGGCCGAACGTGCCTGACGTTCACGGAAAGGCGGACGGCTTCCGTGCGCCTGGCTCGGCGGCAGGTTGCCGCCGAGAACGGCCAAGTTGGCCGTTCCACCCAAACCAATCGTATGGTTCCGGTTAAAACAAACATGCGCCGGTCGCTTTCGCAGCCGGCGCATTCTCGCGGAGAGGCGGGAGGCTAATCACCACTTTCCTTGAGAAACTCAAAGCGCTTGCCGTCCTTGCCGCCCAATTGAATTGACACGCCTTTTTTCAAATCGGCGTCCTTGAACGCGTCGCGAAATTCCTTCGGCGACGTGACCGGCTTGCGGTTGACCTTGGTGATGATGTCACCGGCCTTGATGCCTCTGCTCTCGGCGAGACTGCCCGGCTCGACATCCGTCACGATCACGCCATCGACTTTCTTCGTGTCGTATTCCTCGGCCAATTCGCGCGTGAGCGGCTTGACCGTCAGACCAAGGCTTTTGGTTTCCTCCACCGGCGCGCGTTTGGCCGGCTTGTTGAAAGCCAGCCGATTCTCGGGCAATTCATCCGGCTTCACTTTGACTTTCATTTTCTTGTCGTCGCGCACGACTTCGAGCGTCACGGGTTTGCCGGCTTCCTTTAGTCGAATCTCGTTCTTCAAATCGGGCACGGTCGCGACTTGTTTGCCGTCCACTGCGGTAATGATGTCGCCCGGTTCGAGGTCCGAATCAGCCGACGGGCCGTTGGGTTCAATTCTTTTGACAACGACCCCTTTGTCGATGGTCTTAATCGTTTTTTGAAGATCCTTGTCATTACTCAGGTTGTCGATCCCGATGCCCAGCCAGACGTGCGTGAACTTCCCGTCGGCGATTAATTTGTCGGAGATTTCGCGCGCCAGGTTGGATGGCACGGCGAAGCCGATGCCGGTGCGCATCCCGCGAATCATCGTGTTGATGCCGATGACTTCGCCCTCAATGTTGACGAGCGGGCCACCACTGTTGCCCGGATTGATGCTCGCGTCAGTCTGGATGAAATCCTGATCCATCATCACCGTGTCCGACACCACGCGCCGGCCTTTCGCGCTGACGTGTCCAACGGTGACGCTGTAATCGAGTTCAAACGGGGCACCGATGGCGATCGCAAACTCGCCCACGCGTGTCTTCGCCGAATCGGCGAGCCTGGCCGTTGGCAGATGTGCGTCCTTTGGCTCGATCTTGAGTACGGCGATGTCCGACTGCGGATCCATGCCACGCACTTTGGCGACGTATTTCGTCCCGTCCTTGAAACTGACTTCGATTTCTTCGGCATTCTCGACGACGTGGCGATTTGTCAGAATGTAACCGTCCTCGCGAATGACGACACCAGAACCTTGGCCGTCAAACTGGCGCTGCGAAGGGCGGCGGCGTTGCTGCTCTTTACGATCCTTGTCGAATTGTTCCTCCAATCGGCGGCGCAGTCCGGGCGGCAGCATGTCGAAAAATCCGCCACCGTCCTCGTCGCTCTCGGCGGCGCCGGGTTTTTGTTTGACCTTCACGACGACGACCGCGGGTGAAACTTTGTCGGCCACTTCGATGAAGGCCTGGTTCAGCTTTCGCGCGATGTCGAGATCGGCTGAAGCCGCTTCGGTGATCATGGGCAGCGAAGTTCCAGTCAACACGCCCGCCGCTGCCAGCAGGCACAGATAAGTTTTCGGTTTCATAATTACGTCATTAACAGGCACACAGCAGTTGGAGTCGAGCGGCAAAAAAACGTTCAAACATTTTCGCGCTGGAGCGGCCGAATGTTAAAAAGCAGGGCGATTTGTTGAACGGAAAGCGCCGCGCTCACGCGGGACTGGAGAATTTGCTTTTTCAAGAATGACTCTCCGGCTTTACTTGTCCGCATGGCTCCCGTGGCACTCATCACCGGCGGATCGCGCGGCATTGGCCGCGGCATCGCGCTCGCGCTGGCGCGAATCGGCCACAACCTCGTGATCAATTTCGCCGGGAACGAGACGGCCGCGCGGCAGACCGCGACAGATTGCGTGACCGCCGCGGAGGAACTTGGAAAGACAATTTGCGCCGAAATTTGTCAGGCCGACATCGCGCTGGCTACCGGTCGCGAAAAACTGGTCGAGTTCACGCGGGAAAAATTTGGCCGGCTAAACGTGCTCGTGAACAACGCGGGCATTGCGCCCGAAGTGCGCGCCGATTTGCTTGATGTAAGCGAAGCGAGTTTCGACCGGCTGCTCGCGGTGAATGCCAGAGGTCCGTTCTTCCTCACGCAACTCATCGCAAAATGGATGATCGAACAGAACCGCGTGGATGCTTCGCCGTCTGATCGGCGATTTAAAATCATCACCATCACGAGCATCAGCGCCTACACGGCCAGCGTGAATCGCGGTGATTACTGCGTGAGCAAGGCCGCGCTGGCGATGCTCACGCCGCTGTTCGCCGCGCGCCTCGCCGCTGATGGCATCCTCGTTTACGAAATTCGTCCCGGCGTCATCGCCACGGACATGACTGCCGGTGTGAAGGAAAAATACGACCGCCTGATCGCCGATGGGCTGACGCCGATCCCGCGCTGGGGCCAACCCGATGATGTGGGCAAAGCCGTGGCCGCCATCGCGCAGGATCTGCTGCCGTTCAGCACGGGCGAGGTCATCAACGTGGACGGCGGGTTTCATTTGCGGAGACTGTGACGCGCGGGCGAGTCGCATAAGCCAATTTCTCATGCCCATTCGAATCGACAACCAACTCACAGCGCAAAAGCTTGTTCCGAAAATTGAGCGGCTCTTCGAGCTTTCGGCGGCCAAAATTCTCGCCATAGAAAAATCATGGAAGCCATCGAACGGCACGCCGGTCTTCACGGTTAAGGGCCGCTACACGTCGCGCGGCTGGACGGAGTGGACGCAGGGATTTCAGTTCGGCTCGGCGCTGCTGCAGTTCGAGGCGACGGGTGAAAAGAAGTTTCTGGAAATCGGCCGGCGCAACACGGTCGAAAAAATGGCAACGCACGTCTCACACGTCGGCGTGCATGATCACGGGTTCAACAACATTTCCACCTACGGAAATCTATTGCGTTTGATGCGTGAGGGAAAAATTCCATTCAACGAGCACGAGAAGAATTTCTACGAACTGGCGCTGAAAGTTTCCGGCGCAGTGCAAGCCGCGCGCTGGACGAAGACCGCGGACGGCAACGGGTTCATTTATTCGTTCAACGGCCCGCATTCGCTGTTCATCGATACGCTGCGCTCGCTGCGTTCGCTCGCCGTCGCCCACCGGCTTGGTCACGTCTTGATGGGCGAGCGCGACCAGAAAATTTCGCTGCTGCAACGTCTGGTTGAGCACGCCACGACGACAGCGCGATACAATGTCTATTACGGAAAAGGTCGGGACGCGTACGATGTGTGTGGGCGCACGGCGCACGAGAGCATTTTTAATGTGAACGACGGAAGCTATCGCTGTCCGAACTCGCAGCAAGGTTACTCGCCGTTCAGCACGTGGACGCGTGGACTGGCGTGGGCGATTCTGGGATTTGCAGAGCAGTTGGAATTTTTGAAATCTATTTCTGAAAACGAACTCGACCACGTAGCCCACAATCTTCCGTGGAATCACATTATCCCGCCGAGGCAGAAAGCTGTTCAAGGTTTGCCAGATTTCACTTTGACGCAAATTCTGTTGAATGCCGCGATTGCTACTGCGGACTTTTATCTTGAATCCGGTTGTCGCGACGGCGTGCCGATGTGGGACACAGGCGCGCCCAGATTGGACGGTCTTAATGATTATTTCCACAAACCTGCCGATCCTTTCAACTTTTTGGAACCGGTCGATAGTTCCGCCGCTGCAATTGCGGCACAGGGATTGTTTCGGCTCGGAACTCATTTGATAATGATCTATGGAAAACGGGCGGTTCCAAAAATTCCGCGTTCAGCCGAAAGAGTGCGCGCACGGATTGTAGGTCTCGGATGCCGCTATCGCCAAGCCAGCCTGACTATCGCCAACACGCTTTTTTCCGAACCGTATCTTTCCACGAACTCAAAACATCAGGGGCTGATTTTGCACTCGGTTTATCACCGTCCGAATGGATGGGATTACATCGCGCCGGGCCAGAAAATCCCGAATGGCGAAAGCTCGATGTGGGGTGACTATCACGCGCGCGAGCTGGCGTTGCTGCTCTGGCGGGAAGCACGCCGCGAAAAATATCTGACGTTTTTTGGCGGTGTTGATTGATTGTCTCCGGCGAACTTCGAGTGCTTCATATTTTACGAAAACGAAAGTTTGCGAAACGGCGCGACGCGCCTAAACTGTTTCCAACAGCGAGAGTTGCCGGGAACGAGGTGAACGAAAATGCCAGCGCCGTTTGAATCTGAATTCTGGACGAACCAGCCCGGTTCCGTGCGGCCCAAGTCGGGCACGCGCCGGAAACACCGCGTCCTGCTCATCGAAGACAATCTGGCGCATGCGGCCTTGTTGCGCGAGACGCTGGCGCATGCGCCGGACGAGCCGTTTTTTTTGGAGCATCGGGAGACGCTGGCCGGCGGGAGCGAACGCCTGGCCGGCGGAGGTATCGCGCTGGTGCTGCTGGATCTTTCGCTGCCGGACGGACAAGGCATCGATACTTTCAACCGGCTCCACAACGAGTTCCCGGAACTGCCGATCATCGTGTTGAGCGGTGACGATGATGAGGATCTGGCGTTCCAAACAGTGCAGGCGGGCGCGCAGGATTATCTCGTCAAAGGCCAGGGCAATCAACGCACGCTGCTCCGGGCGATGCACTATGCGATTGAGCGCCGGCACATCCAGGAAGCCCTCGCGCGCGAGCGCGATTTGCTGCTGACGCTGATGGACCACAGCCTGGATCGGATTTATTTCAAAGACAGCCAGAGCCGTTTCGTGCGGATCAATAATTCCCTGGCCCGGAAATTTAAACTCCCGAACCCCCAGGCCGCAGTGGGGAAAACGGACTTTGATTTTTTCACGCGCGAACACGCCCTGGCGGCGTTTGAAGACGAATTGCAGGTGATGCGTACCGGCGAGCCGATGGTCGGCAAAGTGGAAAAAGAAACCATGCCCGACGGCTCCATCACCTGGGCCTTGACCTCGAAGATGCCGCTGCGCGACAAGCGCGGTCATATCGTCGGCACGTTCGGCATCTCGCGCGATTTCACCGAACTCAAGACCATCGAGAACGCGCACGAAGCGGATCGCAATCTTTTGCGCAGCTTGATCGACAATCTGCCCGACTACATTTACGTCAAGGACACGCAGGGGCGCTATGTGCTGGACAACCTGGCGCACCGGAAATTTCTCGGCGCCCACACGCAGGACGAAATTATCGGCAAACTGTTTTCCGATTTTGTTTCGCTGGAATTGACCGGCCAGCCGCCGCCCGACGACCTGCAAATCGTCCATTCGGGCCAACCCTTGATCAATCACGAGGAACCGGCGATCGATCACCGCGGCGAATTGCGCTGGCACGTCACGACGAAGGTCCCGCTGCGCGACGCCCAGGGTGCCGTGACCGGCCTGGTGGGCATCGAACGCGACATTACCGAGCGCCGGCAGAACGAGGAGCAATTGCGCCAGGCCAACTTCGATCTGGCCCGGAGCCGGGAGGAATTACTCAAGGTTCTGGGCGATTTGCGCAAGTCGCACGACGAGTTGAAGGCGGCGCAGCTCCAGTTGATCGAAGCCGAAAAGATGCAGTCACTCGGCCGCCTCGCCGCGGGCGTCGCCCACGAGGTTAAAAATCCCCTGGCGATCCTCAGCATGGGCATCGACTACCTGGCGAGTCATCTGGCGAACCGCGAGGCCGAGTCCACCGCCGTCATCAACGACATGATGGACGCGATTCGTCGCGCCGACCGCATTGTGCGCGATTTGCTGGATGTCTCCGCGCCGAGGGATCTGAATTTTCGGCCCGAGAATTTGATCGACATCGTCGATCAATCCTTGCTGCTCGTAAAATATTTACTGGCTGGCCGGCCCATCGAATTGGTGCGCGAAGTTCCCCCGAACATGCCGCCAGTGGGGTTGGATCGCAACAAAATCACCCAGGTGTTCGTCAACCTGTTGAGCAACGCCATTTACGCCATGCCCAAGGGCGGGCGTTTGATGGTGCGCGTGTACACGCGTCTGCTGCCGCCGGGAGAAGCGATGCAAGACCCCGGCGCGCGCGTCGCCAACCCGTTCCGCACGGGCGAACTTGTCGCCGTCGCCCAGGTTCAGGACACCGGCACGGGCATTCCGTCCGACAAGCTGTCGCATATTTTTGATCCGTTCTTCACCACCAAGCCGGCGGGCGAAGGCACGGGATTGGGCTTGACCGTGGCCAAGAACATCATCGAACTGCATCACGGTTTGCTGGACATTCGCAATGTGCCGGAGGGCGGCGTTCGCGCGACGGTGATGTTCAAAATTTCCGGAGAACCTCTATGACAACGAAAAAAATACTCATCGTGGACGACGAAGCCGGTTTCACCCGGATGGTCAAATTGAATCTGGAAAGAAACGGCGATTTCACTGTGCGTGAAGTCAACCACGCGCCGGCGGCCATCCCGGCCGCCCGGGAATTCAAGCCTGACTTGATTTTACTAGACGTGATCATGCCGGGCATGGACGGGGGCGACATCCGCGCGCGCCTGCAGGCCGATGCCCACCTGAAAGACATCCCCGTCATCTTCCTCACTGCGGCCGTGCGGCCGGGCGAAACCAAGGACGGCCCGCTCCACAGCGGCGGCGAAGAATTTCTCGCCAAGCCCGTCAGCCTCGCCGTGCTGGTCGCATGCATCAAAAAGCATCTGCGTCCACCCGCGCAAGCCGGCCCAGCAGACGGCCAACGCGGCGCTTGAGTCGCTGCAGAATTACACTTCGAGCTTGATCGATTGGAGATGACGAAGCGGGTTGCCCAATTTGAATTTCCGAATTGCTCCGGCGCTAACGCAAGCCACATCAAGCCATCGGACGCAGCTCCATCCACATCGCGGCGCGAAAGGTTTTTTGCGGTTCGAGCACGATCAATTCGTGATCCTTGGTACGGCTGAAAGAATTGGGCAGCGCTGTCCAAGGCTCGAGACAATAGTACGGCGTCTCGGTGCCTTTGGCCCAAATCGCCACAAAACGATGCTGTGGTGCATCGGCAAAGTTGAGAATTACCTCCAGCTCGCTGGCCGGATCGATGAAGACGAGTTCGGGCTTCTTTAAATCGGTGAGGAACATGGTGCCGGCAACATCCTCCTGCACGCTCCAGTTCTGCGCGGGAAACGGTTTCAAAATGTAGCGCTCCCACTGGCCTTGTGGCATGACGCGCTTGGCGTCGGGGATTTCGATGAAGCATGCGCCGCGCTCGCTCTTGGGTGTGAGCGGCACTTGAAAGTAAGGGTGAAACCCCGTGCTGAAGGGCATCTGTTCGGCGCCGGTGTTCTCGATGACCTGTTCCCAGTGGAGGCGGCCCTGGTCGAGTCGATAATTCAAACGATGGCGAAATGAGAAAGGATAATTCGCGCGGGTGGCCTCGCTGTCGGTGAGTTCCATCGCCAGGCTGGTGGAGGATTTTTCCACGACTTTCCACTTCGAGCGCCGGGCAAAACCATGCTGCGGCATCTCGAAGGCGCGGCCGTTCCATTCATAGTGATGCTCCTGGTCGCCGACGCGGTTGTTGCTGACGAGCGGAAACAACACCGGGTTGCCGGCCCACATCTCGCGCGGGTAGCGGTCGATGACGGCTTGCGTGCAATGGAGCGCCTCGACGAGTCCGTGTTTGGGCACGCGCCGCGCGTAGCGCAGCAGCCAGCCGCCCAACTCGGGCGCGATGACCGCCGCGGTTCCGTCGGAATCGGTCAGCGTGATTAAATTTTTTTCAGGCATGTGGAAGAATGGCAGAAAAGTTTTTCTGGTGATGAGCCGCAGTTGATTGGCAACAAACCAAAATCACGCCGGCAAACTAATGCAGCCCCGGCAGCGTGTCACGTCCGAACCGCGCTGAACAAATCCATCTGCGGCGCGGGCGGCAGTTGCTGGAGTTTCTCGCGCTCGGCGCGCTGTCGGGCCGGCGCCCGCACGGTGCCTTCCGGCGTGAGTTCGGCTTCCTCGAGGTTGCGCAAAATCTCCTTTGCCCGCGTCAGCACCGGCTTGGGCACGCCGGCGAGCCGCGCGACCTGGATGCCGTAGCTCTTGTCGGTGCCGCCGGGAACTATTTTTCGCAGGAAGACGATCTGGTCGTGCCACTCGCGTACGGCGACATTGAAATTTTTCAGCCGCGGCAGCCGCCCGGCCAGTTCCGTCAATTCGTGATAGTGCGTGGCAAAGAGGGTCTTCGCACCGGTGATGTTGTGCAAGTGCTCGACGATGGACCACGCGAGACTCAAGCCGTCGAACGTGCTCGTGCCCCGGCCAATTTCGTCGAGAATGATCAAACTGCGCGCCGTCGCGTTGTTCAAAATATTCGCCGTCTCGCTCATCTCGACCATGAAAGTCGATTGCCCGCGTGCGAGGTCGTCGCTGGCACCGATGCGCGTGAAAATGCGATCCACGAGATCGATGTGCGCCTCCGCGGCGGGCACAAATGAACCCGTGTGCGCCAGCAGCGCCAGCAGCGCCACCTGCCGGATGTACGTGCTCTTGCCCGCCATGTTCGGTCCGGTGATGAGCGCGATTTGCTGCGTCGAAAGATCCAACTCCGTGTCGTTCGGCACGAAGCGCTCTTCGTTCAACACCTGATCGAGCACCGGATGCCGTCCATCGCGAATCAGCAAAATTCCTTCGTCGGCGACGACGGGACGGCAGTAGCTGTAAAGTCGCGCAGTTTCAGCGAAGGCTCCCAACACATCGAGTTGCGCCAGCGCGCGCGCCGCACGCTGAATTTCCGTGAGCCGGCCGATGACGGCTTCGCGCACGCGCAGGAAAAGTTCGTATTCGAGTTTCACGCTCCGCTCCTCCGCGCCGAGAATCTTGCCCTCCATTTCCTTCAACTCCGGAGTGATGAACCGTTCGCCATTCGCGATGGTTTGCTTGCGGATGTAATGCGCGGGAACTTTGTCGAGGTTGGCCTTGGTGACTTCGATGTAGTAGCCGAACACGGAATTGAACCGCACTTTGAGCGAGCCGATGCCCGTGCGCGTGATTTCGTCCTGCTGCAATTTGGCGATCCAATCCTTGCCTTCACGCGTGGCCCGGTGCAATTCGTCGAGCGCCGCATCGAAGCCGTCGCGAATGATCCCGCCTTCCTTCAACGCGAGCGGCGGTTCATCCACGATGGCTCGCGCGATCAACTCCACCAGTTCCGGCAGTTCGGCAATCGCGCAACCGAGCGTCACCACGAGCGGCAATTCGCCTTCATCCCGCGCCGTGTCGCAGGGCGGCTTGACCGGTTCGGCCTCCTCGCGTAATGCTTCGCCCTGCCCGCCATGCGACGGGGGGAGCTGTGTCATCCCCGTCGGCTTCGGCTCCGCCGGAGCGTTGGAAATGTCCATCGTCCTTCCAACCATTGACGGGTTTGTTTTCGTGTAGGCGGTTAGCAACCACCGTTTTTCCCCACCCTTCCAATTGGTGCGGACGACGGCGTGCTGCGTCGCTGAAGATAGATGAATGGAGTTTTCGGTTCGCGACTCGATCGGGAGTGAAGCCAGTGCGTTCGCAAGTTGATCCAAGACATCAACGTGATACGCGACAATTTTGGCCAGACCAAAACCTCGCCCAGGCGTCGGCCCGGCGCTGCCCCACACCAAATCAATTTCGCCCACTTCGGGATGATGAAACGCGCCCGGCACTTCGCCCGTGCGCAGTCGCAACAGCAGCGCGATGGCTTCGTGCGGTTTGCCGCGCAATTGGTCAAAGACCGGGCCAAAAAAGCCGTGAGCAGTCGGCGCAATCTCGCCGGGATCATCGCCGGCGGGATCTTCTCGCAACGTGTACGGTCTCCATGGGAGCGCATTGGCATCTGTGCTCCTAGCAAGCGTGGCCAGAATTTTTTTGAGCGCGGGAAGTTGCTCCAACGACTGCCGCAGATTCTGCAAATCACGTCCGTTGCCGGTGCCCACGCTCAACCGGCCGATGGTACGTTCCAGGTCGCGCACTTCGGCCAGCAGCGCGCGGAAATTTTCCAGCAACGAGGCGTTCTCGATCCAGCTTTGCACCACGTCCTGACGGCGCTGGATGTCTCCGACGCTCGCCAGCGGTTGCGTGAGCCAATCACGCAAACGGCGCGCGCCCATCGGCGTCACCGTGCGATTGAGCGCGCCGTAGAGCGAGGCCGAGCGCGGCGCGTCCCGGTGCAGCGGCTCCAAAATCTCCAGGTTGCGCAGCGACGTGACATCGAGCGTGAGAAACTCGGAGCTTTGGTAAAACGAGAGGCTTGTCAAATGCGCGACGTCGCGGCGCAGGTGCTGCGTCAAATAATGCAACACCGCGCCTGCCGCCCCAATCGCTGCGGTGCGATCCTTCAAACCGAATCCATTGAGCAACGCGACTTTGAAATGATCGCGCACGGTGAATTGCGCCGTCTCGGGCGCGAAGACCCAATCTTCGTAGCCGTTGGCAATGGCGGGATTGGCCTGGAGCAATTTCGCGAGCGCCGCCGCTTCGACGGGAAAAATGATTTCGGCCGGACGCAGCCGCTCAAGCTCCGCAAACAGCGCGGCGTCACCTTCGACCTCCGTCGTCTTGAAATCGCCCGTTGTCAGATCGACGAGGGACAAGCCGAACGTTTTACCGAGGGGACAGATCGCTGCGAGAAAATTATTTCGTTCGGCGACGAGCAGCCGCTCGTCGAAGTGCGTGCCGGGACTGAGAATCTGCGTGACCTCCCGTTTCACCAACTGGCCGGGCCGCGCCTCTTCCATCTGGTCGCAGATCGCGACCTTGCGCCCGGCTCGGAGAATGCGCGCGATGTAACCATTGGCGGCGTGAAACGGAATGCCACACATCGGGATGACGCCGCGCTTGGTCAGCGCGACGTTGAGCAACTGCGCGCCGACCTGCGCGTCCTCGAAGAACAACTCATAAAAATCGCCGAGCCGGAACAACAGCAGCGCGTCGGCGGGCAGTTCGCTTTTGATGCGGCGGTATTGCGCCATCATCGGCGTGAGTTGAGTGTCGCTGGCCATCGCCGGAAAGTGTTGGGGGATTTGCTGGAAATGACAGAAATTTTTTTGGCGATGACCGCAACCTGGTTCAACGCACGCCGTCGGCGGGGCGTGCCGCCATTTCTAGGCGGGCAACACGCCGATTTTTCTCGAAACAGCCGACAGCTTGGTTCAACCTGCCGGCATGATCACGCGAACCAATTTCTTGTCCCGCTGTTTCGTTGTTTCACTGCTCATCCTGAGCGGAGCCGGCGTTTGCTTCGCCGCGCCGCGCGTCCTGCCGGAAGGCAAAGTCCCCGACGACGCGCGCCTGCAACCATTGAAAGATCTTGACGGCTATTTCCCGTTCACGCCGCCGCCGTCGAGAGACCCGTGGGAAAAGCGCGCCGAGCGCGTCCGCCGGCAAATTCTCGTCTCGCAAGGCTTGTGGCCGATGCCGACGAAGACGCCGCTCAATGCTGTTATTCACGGACGCATCGAGCGCGATGAATACACGGTTGAGAAAGTTTATTTCGAAAGCGCGCCGGGCTTTTTTGTGACGGGCAATCTTTATCGTCCCAAAAAAATCACCGGCAAAGCGCCGGGCGTTTTGTTCGCGCATGGGCATTGGGAGAACGCGCGACTGTCCGAAGCGGGCGAAGATGAATTGCTCCGGGAGATCGCCAACGGCGAGGAGCGTTTCGTGGAAGGCGGACGCAGCCGCTTCCAATCCATGTGCGTGCAACTTGCCCGCATGGGCTGCGTGGTCTGGCAATGGGACATGCTCGGTGACTCCGACTCCCAGCAACTTTCGCGACCGCTCGTTCACGGCTTCGCCCAACAGCGCCCGGAAATGAACACGACGGAGAACTGGGGCTTGTTTAGTCCGCAGGCCGAGGCGCATTTGCAGAGCGTGATGGGACTCCAGACCTGGAATTCCATTCGCTCGCTCGACTTCGTGTTGAGCCTGCCGGAAGTGGATCCGGAGCGCATCGCCATCACCGGCGCCAGCGGCGGCGGCACGCAAACGATGCTGCTGTCGGCCATCGATCCACGCGTGAAATTGTCGTTCCCAGCGGTGATGGTCAGCACCGCGATGCAAGGCGGCTGCACTTGTGAAAACGCCTCGCTGCTGCGTGTCGATACCGGCAACGTTGAGTTCGCCGGCCTTTTCGCGCCCAAGCCGCTGGGCATGACATGTGCGAATGACTGGACTAAGGAGATGGCCGCCAAAGGATTTCCGGAGTTGCAGCAACTCTACAAATTGCTGGGCGCGCCGGAGAACGTCATGCTCAAGCGCGGTGAACATTTCGGCCACAATTACAACGCGGTGTCGCGCAACGCATTTTACAACTGGCTCAACCGCCACTTCCAACTCGGCTTCAAGGAGCCGGTGATCGAACGCGATTACCAGGTGTTGAGCAAAGCACAACTCACGGTTTGGGACGCACAGCACGTCGCACCGAAACCGGCCGATCCGGACTTCGAGCGCAAGCTGCTCACCTATTTTCACAGCGACGCGCAGGAGCAGATTCGGACCACCGACGCCGGGCGTTTCCGCAAAATTGGCGGCGGCGCGATGGAAGTCATCATCGGCCGCACACTGGCGGACGCCGGCACTGTCGAATGGGAGATGATTCACAAGACCGATCGCGGTTCCTGGATCGAAATGAACGGACTGCTGAAAAACAAAACGCACCACGAAGAAATCCCGGCCGTCTTTTGTTTTCCCAAGCAATGGAACGGCACGACCACGGTGTGGTTGAGCAAGGAAGGCAAAGCGGCGCTGTTTGCCGGCGATGCGCTTCAGCCCGATTTGCAAAAATTCGTGGACGGTGGCGCGACGCTCGTCGGCGTGGACTTATTTCAACAAGGCGAATTTCGCGCCGACGGCCAGCCGCTCACGAAGACGGGCCGCGTGAAAAATCCGCGCGAAGCCGCCGCCTACACGTTCGGCTACAATCACACCGTCTTTGCGCAACGCGTGCATGATGTGTTGACGGTGGTGAGCTACTTGAAATCGCACGAGCGTCCCTCGAAGCGCATTGATGTGGTGGGGTTGGAAGGCGCGGGCGCGTGGGTGGCCGCCGCACGAGCCATCAGCGGCAACGCCATCGACCGCGCCGTGATCGACACCGGCGGCTTTCGCTTCGGCAAGGTGCTGGACATTCACGATCCGAATTTTCTGCCCGGCGGCGCGAAGTATGGTGATCTGCCGGGAATGCTCGCGCTCGGCGCACCGGGCAAACTCTGGTTGGCAGGTGAAAGCGCGCAAATCCCCGAGCCTATACGCACCGCCTACCTGTCGGCACCCTCAGCCTCCCTTTCGTTGGGCGCGGGCAATTCCGCACAAAGTCGTGCGGCGGCGCTCCAATGGCTCGCAGCCGACGGCCGCTGAACCGTTTTTCTAAAAACAGAAATCTTCCGCCAGCACCGCGCTCGCCACTGAACCACTGAACGAGATATTTTCATTGGTTGGATTTTCAGACGACCTTCAAGTCAACCAGTAGCAACCCAGCAACAGGGCCAGTGAAGCGCACGTTCCCATCAGCAGCCGGTAACTGCGCGCGTTGTTGAACGAGAATTTTTCGGCGAGCATTCCGACCGCCGATGAGAAAAACACCATCGCGAGGATCGTGCCGGCACCGAAGGCGATCAGATAAACCAACGCCCCGCCGCGCGAAACAAACCCGATCGCCGGCAGCACCCCGAGCAGGTGCGAACCTCCGGCCAGCCCATGCACTGTGCCGATGGCGAAGGAAGTGTGCGAATGCGCGTGCGCCCGCGGCTGCGCGTGTTCGGCGGCCGGCCCGTGCAGATGGATGTGCGCGTGACGCTGGCCGTCGTGAACATGCTCGTGCGTGTGGACTCGATCAGCCAGCGCCTGGCGGATGCCCCAGAGGCCAATACCGATCAAGAGCAAGCCGACGAGCCGCTCGCACCACGAGGAAAGCGAATGCACGGGCACGACATCGCGCAGCCAAAAGGCGAACGCCGCCAGGAGCAGCACACCCGTCGCGTGCCCCAGCCCCCACCGCAAACCGACCGACCACCTGCGCCGGCGTGCGTTGACTACGAGCGGTGCGATGGCGGTCAGATGGTCTGGTCCGGAGAGCACATGCAATGCGCCGGCCACCATTCCCGAAAAAGCGGTGATGAACATGGGCGCGCCGTTGATAATTTTTGTTCCGCCCGGCGTCGAGGAGATTCATTCGGTGGCGGAAGACGTGGTCGTGCCAGCGAAGTAATCGGCTACCACTTGCTCCGGGCAGTTTGCTTTGGCAGACTTCGCCGCACATGCGCGAAACGATCCGGGCCTGGACGGAATCCACCGAAACTTTCGTCCTGGAAGTCATTTTTGAGCAGCGCCGTGGCCACGCCGCGGCCCTTGCCCGTGGCGCGCTCCTCGGCTTGTCGAAGATTTTTCAAGTCATCGTCAAGGCGCGGCGGTTCCTTTACAACGTCCGGATTTTTCGTGACTCGACGCTGGGCGTCCAGGTGATCGCCATCGGCAACATCACGGTGGGCGGCACTGGCAAAACGCCCGTGGTCGAAAAGTTTGCGCGCCAATTGCAGGACGAAGGCCGCACCGTGGCCATTCTTTCCCGCGGCTACCGTTCGAAGCCGCCGCCGCTCGGCCGGCGGCTGTTGAACAAGTTGTTCTTGCGCGAAGATGTCACGCCGCCACGCGTGGTTTCGGATGGCAAATCGCTGTTGCTCGATTCCGAAACCGCCGGCGACGAGCCGTACATGCTCGCGTCGAATTTGAAAGACGTCATCGTGCTCGTGGACAAGGACCGCGTGAAAAGCGGGCGCTATGCGATTGAAAAATTCGGCTGCGACACGCTGTTGCTCGACGACGGTTTTCAGTATTGGAAACTGCGTGGCCGCCGGCGTGACATCGTGCTCATCGACTGTCAACAGCCTTTCGGAAACAAACACCTGCTGCCTCGCGGCACGTTGCGCGAGCCGGCCTCGCATCTGGCGCGCGCGAGCACCATCTTCATCACGAAGAGCGACGGCAATACCGCCGAACTGCGCGCGCAGATTGCCCGGCACAACTCGACGGCGGGCATCATCGAGTGCATCCACGCCCCGCTCTATTTTGAGGATGTCTTCAGCGGGGAACGCGCCGGACTGGATTTTCTAAAAGGGAAAAAAGTCGCCGCGTTGAGCGGCATCGCCCAGCCGGAAAGTTTTGAAGAAAGCCTGCGCAAAATTGGCGGCGAACTGGTTTACTCGAAACGGTTCGCCGATCACCACCGGTTCACCCAGCAGGAAATTCTCAACGCGATCAACCGCGGCAAGAAACGCCAGGCGCAGGTGATCATCACCACGCAGAAGGATGCCGTGCGGTTCCCGAAGATCGACCGCCGCGATTTGCCGATCTATTTCATGCGCGTCGAGATCAAGATCCTCAAAGGCGCGCGCGACTTTCAGGATTGCGTGCGGCAAATTTGTTTTCGTTGAATCATGGACCGTCTGTTGTATTACGCGGCGCTGGCGCTGGTGCGATTGCTCCAATCGCTGCCCTTGCGGCTGGTGGCACGGATTGGACGCGCCGGGGGAGCGCTGGCCTACCTGCTCGATGGCCGGCATCGTCGCGTCGCGTTCAAAAACCTTACGATGTGTTTCGGCGACGAGAAATCGGCGAAGGAAATCCGCGCCATTACGCGCGAAAATTTCCGCCGCCTCGGTGAAAACTACGCCAGCGCGATCAAAACCGCCGCGATGAGCTGGCCGAGCCTGAAACCTCAATGCGAATTCATCGGTGAACAGAATCTTCTGCCGCAGCCGCTGCCCAATCCGCCCAGCATCGTCGTCGCGATTGGGCATTTCGGAAATTTCGAACTCTACGCGCGCATCGGCCAGCACATCCCGATGTTGCATGGGGCGACGACTTATCGCGGACTGCGCCAGCCCTCGCTCAACCGCCTGATGCAATCGCTGCGCGAACGCGCCGGCTGTCTTTTCTTCGAGCGTCGCAAAGATGCCGATGCCCTGAAAGCCGCGATGAATCGGCGCGGGATTGTGCTTGGCTTGCTCGCCGACCAGCACGCCGGGAACAACGGCCTGCGCCTGCCATTCCTCGGCCACGAATGCTCCACCTCGGCCGCCCCCGCCGTGTTTGCGCTGCGTTACCATTGTCCGTTGCACACGGGCATCTGCTATCGCGTCGGCCTGGGCCAATGGCGCATCGAAGCCGGCCCCGAGATTCCGGTGCGCGACGCGCAGGGCAAACCAAGGCCCGTGACGGACATCATGCTCGACGTGAACCGCGTGTTTGAAGCGGCCGTGCGACGCGATCCGGCGAACTGGTTTTGGGTTCATGACCGCTGGAAACCATCCGCCCGCGTGCCGGTCACGAAACAGCTTCGCCCGGCAGCACTTTCGTCAGTGACGGACAACCCTCCGGTCCTGTGAAGTTCGAAGCCGACAACACGGAACACATTCTCGTGCGCGGCGTCAACTGGCTCGGCGACGCCGTGATGAGCACGCCCGCGTTGCTGCGTCTGCGCGAAGCACGCCCGGCGGCGCACATCACGTTGTTGACGCCGGCGAAGCTTGTGGATTTGTGGCCGCACCATCCGGCGCTCGACGCGGTAATTTCCATTAGGCCAGGAGAAGGTGCGTGGAGTGTTGCGCAAAAATTGCGACGCGAGAGATTTGATCTCGCGCTCGTGCTGCCGAACTCGCCGCGCTCGGCGCTGGAAACGTGGCTTGCGGGAATTTCCAGCCGCATCGGCTACGCGGCCAAATGGCGGCGCTGGTTGCTCACTCAAATTGTTCCGCCTCGCAACGGTGCCATCGAAATGCGCAAACGATCCGTGCGCGAAATCAAACGGCGGATCGAATCTCCAAAATCCAGCGACGCTACGCCCAACGGGACGAATTTGCCTCCGGCAGTTCATCACATTCAACAGTATCTTCATCTCACCGCTGCGCTTGGCGCGAACCCGGCTCCGCTTGCACCGCACCTGGAAGTCACCGACGATGAAATCGCAGAAACCGACGCCATGTTCCGCGGCGACATGCGAAGGAAGTTGGAAAAAGTGCTGCCGCCAGATCGCATTGTCTGGCTGGGCTTGAATCCTAGCGCGGAGTACGGCCCGGCGAAACGCTGGCCAGTGGAAAAATACGTGGCGGCGGCGCGAGAAATTTCCAAACGAGTTAAGAATTGCGTTTGGCTGATCTTCGGCGGCGCGAGCGATGCGCCGCTGGCCGAGGAAATCGCGCGGTCACTCGGTGCCTGCGCGGTGAACCTTGCCGGGAAAACTTCGTTGCGCGAATTGATGGCGCTGTTGAAGCGCTGCGAAGTTTTGCTGACCAACGACACCGGCCCGATGCACGTCGCCGCCGCGCTTGGCACACCCGTCGTCGCGCTCTTCGGCAGCACATCAGCGTCGTTGACCGGGCCGGGTTTGCCGCAAGATCCACGGAACACGATTTTGTCAGCCGGCGCTCCGTGCTCGCCGTGTTTTCTGCGGAAGTGTCCGATCGACTTTCGCTGCATGGCCGGAGTCCAAGTCGAACAAGTCGTCAGGGCGGTGCAGGCTGGGCTGCGGTCAGGAAGATCTTGAAGGAGCGACGACCCGCAAATCCAGCCAACTCGTCGTAATGGGACGTTGCTGTCGCCTGCCGGCGTTTGGCTGAAGCGAATTACTTCGCCGCCTTCTGCATCGGCTCGCTCTTGAGCGGCACCGGAACGAATTTTTTCACCAACTCGCCGGAACTTGTGTCGAACCAACGAACCAATCCATCAAAGCCGCCCGTCGCAATCAGCTTCCTCGTTGGGTGAAACGCCAGCGTGAACACCGCGCCATCGTGTCCGGCGCAGGTGGCGACACGCGCGCCGTCACTCGTTTTGTAAATGCGAACCTCGCCGCCCATGCCGCCGACGGCGATGGTGTTCCCGTCTGGAGCGTAGCTGATGGCGCGAATCGGCCCCGGCTGCCGCTCAAATTCGCGCTGCATGTTCACGTCGTTGTTTGCGGCGGTGCGGCCCTGGTTCTCGGCGATTTTGTAGATACGCGCCGCGCCCATGTCGCCGCCATACACGACGAGATCTTCCTTGGGATGCCGCGCGATGCACAGCACGCCTTCGAGCAATTTGTTGATGTCGTCGATGAACTGGCCGTTCGCGGCGTCGATGAGTTTCATCGCGCGGTCGCGGCTGCCGGTGAGCACGCGTTTGCCATCGACCGTCCACAGCGTTCCGAAAACCCAGTCGCTGTGATTGTCCAGCTTGATCAACTCCTTGCCGTCGCTCGTGGAAATGATGCGCATCGTTTTGTCAGCGCAACCGAAGGCAATCCGCTGGCCATCGGGCGAAAATGAAACTCCATAAAGCGAGTCCGACGAAATCTTGAACGACTTGACGAGGCCGTTGCTGCTCGTGCTCCAAATTTGGATCTCACCAAACTGCGACGGCGCGCCGCCGCTCACCGCAAGCCATTTGCCGTCGGCCGAATACGCCAATGACTCGATGCGTGGCGACTCGCCAACCAAACGAGCGAGGGCATTGGTGCCTTCTTCTGAATGCAACAGCACTTCGTGATAACCGGAAACCGCAAGTGTTTTGCCATCCGGCGAAAACGCCAGCGCGGAGATGACCGGCGGCTTTTTGTAAATTGGCGGCTTGGCCTTGCTGAAAGCGAGTGTCGCTTGCGCGGGCGAATCGTCCTTCGCGCCTTCGGCGATCCAGCGCTCGAACAACGCCACCTCTGCTTTGCTCAAAGGATCGCCTTCCTTCGGCATCGACGGTTCGTCGCCGGAAATTTCTTCGATGACGCGGCTTTCTTTTGGGCTGCCCGCTTTGAACGAGGCACCGTGTTTGCCGCCCTTCAGGAACGCGGCGTAGGTGGTCACGTCGAGTTCGCCTTTCAGTTTTCCCGGATGATGGCAGCCAGTGCAACTGCGCTTCAGCAATGGCACGATGTCGCGGTGGTAGCTGACTGGCTTCGCCGTCTGCGCCCACGTGGCTGACGGAAGCATCGCGACGAGCGCGAAGATCAAGATTCTGTTTTTCAATTTCGCCATAGCACAAACAAGTTCAGTATTGATCACGGGTGAAAAAACGCGATTGCTGCTTCATTGGTTGGTTCTCCCTCACCCCAGCCCTCTCCCCAAGGAGAGGGTGAACCACTCGCCTGCTCTCGAACTGATTAGCGCACCGGGCTTGACGGAAAGCGGTCGTCGTTTCTCCCTCTCTCCGGGGGAGAAGGCCGGGGTGAGGGGGATTTTCGAACGATCCCTTCCAACAATTCTTGCCTGGGATTGGTGTCGCATCATCTCTTGCGCTCGCCGCAAAAATCATTTCGACGCCGCTTTGACAGCTTCCTCCGCGGGCGCGGCGACAGTCAACGCAATCGGCGCGGTCTTCTGCCGGAACGTCCGATCATTGTGCAAGCCCGCGCCCGTCAATGTGAGCGTGAATTCCTTGCCGGCTGGTGCCTTCTCGGAGGCCACGAGCTTGATCGTCGTCTCTGATCCGTTCGCCGGAATTTTCTCCAGATTCGCCGTGATTCCCTCCGGCACACCGTCGAGCGTGAAAGTTACTTCGTTCGTGAAGCCACCGCGCCGCGCAACCTTCACGATGAGTGACGCCTCGCCCGCTGCCGACTGCGTGCCCGGCGGCAGCGCGGTGAGCGAAAGTTTCTTCAAGTTCGGCGTGAGCACGAACGGAAATTCCGACAACGTGACGGGAATCGCCTGGCTGTATTGAGTGATCGTCTGGCCATCGATGGTGGACTCCCCGCGCAACACAATCGTCCGCGTGCCGACCTCGGAGTCCAGCCGCGCCTTGAGTTTCAAACTTGCTCGCGCCTCGTTGCCTTTCAGCGTCACCTCGGAAACTTCCAAATGCCGCGTCACGGGATCGCGGCCGGCGGAAAAGCCTTCGGCTGACAATTTGATCTCGCCGGTGAATCCCTCGCGACGCTGTGCAAAAACTTCGACACTGGCCGACTGGTCTTGCTCCAGCACGACGTTGAAGGCGCTGGCGTCCAGCGTGAATGGAGCGGCCTCGAGAATCGTGATGAACGCCTGCTTGGCCGGGCGATCATTCGACAACGGCTCGACGGTTCGTGTCACCAGCTTGCCGCCGATGAGTCCACTCGCTTCGAGTTTGATCGGAAATGTTCCAAGCGCGGCGTCCTTTGACGCGGAGACAACGAGCAATCCGCTCCCCGCGTCCGGCGGCAGGAGCAGCGCCTCGGCGAAAAGGCCGGGCGGTAGTTCGGTCACGGCGACGCGCACGGTGTCGCCAAATCCCGTCGCGCGGGATACCTCGCAACGCAGCGTCGCGTGGCCGCCACGACGTACGCGTGGTGCATCTGGCAATGCCCGCGCGCTGAAGTCCGGTGCCGGTTCGCGAATCGTGATCCGGTAGGCGAAACTGTCGCCGCTGCGATCCTGCAAATCCCGAATCGTCAGAAAATACTCGCCGTCCTTTTTGAACTCACCGAAGTCGATGCGCGCGTCCGCGCCGTCGGCGTCGTCGTTCTGTTGCAGAATTTTTCCAGAAGCATCGCTGAGAATCAGCAGCGCATCGAGCGGTGAACCGAAGCGCCGCGCCTCGACCGCGCAAATCAACCGCTGATCACGATCCACCTTGAATTTGAAGACATCTACATCTTTTTCACCAGTGAGTCGGCCATTGATGGCTACGGGAAGTTTGACCGCGTTCGCGTTGTTCGTCGCGTTGTTCGGTTCGGTTTCGAGAAAGTCCGGCAAGTCGCTGACTTCAAATTGAAACGGATTGGAATAGCCGCGCGGCGTGTTGGCGCGCAGTTGCTGCGGCCCCAGCGGCGCGGTGGCATCGAGATGCAAATTGAGTTGCGAAGCGCCTTCGAGATTTTGCCCCTTGAGATCGATGGTCACGTTTTGACCGCGCCGGCCGCCGAACGGAAACACGGAATCGACGTACGGCAGCGCGCCCGCGATGAGCCGGTATCTGAAATCGCCGCCGCCTTGATAACGAAAATCGCGCAGTTGCAGAAGGTATTCGCCATCCGCCGGAGCCGTCCATTCGATGAGCGAATCCAGCCCGATGGCATCTTCGCTGCGGGCCAGTTCCTTGCCGCTGTCGTCGAGCAACGCGAGCGATGAATCCATCGGCGAACCGATCCGGAACGCCTGCACCTCGAACACCAGCCGCTGATCCTTCATTGCTTTGAAGCGATAATAATCGACTTCCGCCGCCGCCTTGATTTTCCCGGAGACGGCGACCGGCAAATCGATCCACTGCGCCTGATTGGTTGAGTTGTTCGGTTCCTTCTCGGCGATTTCCGGTAGATGGCTGACGTTCAGTGTGAGCGGATTGGAAATGCCGCTCGGCGTAACGACGCGCACTTCGCGCGGGCGCAGCGTGGCATCCGCCGGAACGATGAAGCGCGCGGTGAGTTTCTTGTCATCGCTCGTGTCGGCGGTGGAGATACCGCCGATGCTGGCCTCGATGTTCACGCTCGGTTTCTCCGGCGCGACGATGCTCGCTGACAAACCGGCATCGCCGCTGAAGACGATGCGGCTTGCGCCCGCCAGGCTCTCGCCGGTCAACGTGATTTCGTTCGTCGTACCGCGCTGGAGCCAGTCTTGCGAAAGAGTCGTGAGCTTGGGAACGGGTTGGGCGATGGCGGTAAAACTGGCAAGGACTACTGAGGCAAAACCGAGACGTCCGAATTGTTTTCGATCAAATAGTAGAGATGATTTCAATCGGCGTTGGTTGGTTGGCAGAATTGGTTTCTTTGCGGCGTGACACTCAACTTCAGGATGCTCCAACGACGACGTACTCCGCGCTCGACGTTGGTTCCGGCACTGTGATCCCCTCAGCTTGCATTTCTTCGAGGTGGAACTCGATGGCTTCGCGGATCAATTCGAGGACTCCCTCGCGCGTTTCGGCGGCGGCGGCGCAGCCGGGAAGATCCGGCACATACGCGCCGTAACTTGTCGGGCCGCGTTCAATCACAATGGCGTATCGCATAACCGTCAATTCTTCAGTCCTGTTGCTGGAGAATAAAGAGGCTTCAATGGCGGAGCAAGCGCGCAGAAAGAATCTGGCGACAAAGTTAGGCACCTTCGACATCGGGAGTTCCTCGTGCGCCGTGCCAGAATCGCGCAACATCGACTCGGCAATCGCCATGATCGAGGCGGTAGATGACACGGTAGGAGCGAACGATAATCTCGCGAATGGAAGGATCGTCGAACTCGGGCACGACCCGGCCCAACTCAGGGAAGTCAGCGAGGCGCTTGGTGCTGCTGAGCAAAAACTGGCCAAACGCGACTGCGCGCTCCGGTGAGTCCAGCGAGATGTAACGGACGATGTCGCGGAGGTCACTTTGGGCCGAGGGTGAAAGTGCTACTTGATAACCCATGCTGGCAGCTCGCGCTCGATCTCCTCAATCGGAATGCGCTCGCCGCGGCCGATCTCGGCAAGCCCCTGCCGCACTCCGGCGACGAACTCGATCTTTTGGGCGACATCGTGGAGCGAGACATCCTCGGGAAGTTTCTCCAGCAGGTCTTGAACAATTTGCTTGGTGCTCATGCGGGGAATGTGCGCTTCGGTGCGCGGAGATTCAAGGCTTGGTTGCAGCACGCAGAAAGGTCTGGACCGGGCAGCAAAACTGAATCAATCGGAGGATCCTCCCTAAGCGGAGCTTTGCTCATGCGCTAATGTCCTAATCTTGGTGTTTAATTCCCCGAGCTTGGCCAACAGCGTTATTGAAAAGCCGAACGATGCGACGAGCAAGCTGACCAAAACCATGCTGGCAATAAAAGCAACAAGTGCTCCTCGGCGAACTGTAGAACGACCGCGCTCCGATAAATGCGCAATAGTCCCACTATCTGGTTGTCAGCGACTTTTGCCATTGTGAGTTTACTTTTCATGTCGTCCAACTCTCGGGGAAGCTGTTTTCTGTCCCGCTCAACAATACTTTCGGAGGATGCGATTGCGGTGCTCGCCACAGCAAACGAGAATCCTGCCCAGATTAGAAAAAGGCCGAACACTTCCAAGAACGGCAACTTCCGAAAGATGGTAGCGATTAGTTTCACTTGCCTGGTGCGATGCACCGGCGAGCGCCTAACTAAACAACCCCAGCACCGGCTCAGCTTGCACGAGTTCGCGCGGCTGGTTGAGGTGGTTATAGACAATCGTGTGCGGGTCGATGCCGAGCGCGTGATAAACCGTCGCCAGGATCTGCGTCGGATGCACGGGATTCTCGGCGGGCGACGACGCGGTGGCGTCGGATTTGCCGTAGAGCGCGCCGCGCGAAACGCCCGCGCCTGCAACGAGCGCCGTGTAGCAATAGGGCCAGTGGTCGCGGCCATCGGGCGAATTGCTGTTACCCGACGTACTGACGCCCAGGCGCGGCGAGCGGCCAAATTCGCCAATCGCAATCACGAGCGTTTCCTTGAGCAGGCCGCGTTGATCCAGTTCGTCAAGCAGCGATGACAAACCGCTGTCGAGTTTCGGACAATGAATGTTGCGCAGCGGGCCGAAGTTCGCGGCGTGCGTGTCCCACGCGGTGGTCAGCGGATCGCCGTTCGCCACGGACGGCCAGTTCATCTGCACGAATTTCGTGCCCGCCTCGATGAGCCGTCGCGCGAGCAGGCAGCCTTGACCGAATGTGTGGCGGCCGTAGCGATCGCGCACCTTCTCCGGCTCCTGGCTGAGGTCGAAGGCGTTGCGCGCCTGGCCTGACAGAATCAGGTTGAACGCCTTTTTGTAGTAGCTATCAAGCGCGTAACCTTCGACCGCTTTTTCCATCTCCGGCATCGCGTCATTGACCTTCTTGAGCAGCGACTCGCGGCGCTCAAGGCGGTCCTTGTTCACGTCTTTGCGGAGCGCGAGGTCGTCGAGTTTGATGTCGCCGGCCGGGTCTTGATAAAAATAATACGGGTCGTAAGCGGGGCCGAGGAAACCCGCCGTGCCGCCTTTGCCGATGACGTTGCTCTCCTGGAGCGGGCGCGGCAGCATGACGAACGGCAGCATCGGCACGTCGGACGGCTTCAAGCGCACGATCTGTGAACCGGCGTGCGGGAAATCGTTCGGCGACGGCGGCTCGAGCTGGCCGGACGGCGAAACGCGATCCGGCGTGTAGCCGGTCATCATCTGGTAAATCGCGGCGGTGTGATTGAACAAGCCCGCCGGCGTGTAGCTGACGGAGCGAATGAGCGTCGCCTTGTCCATTTGCTGGGCGAGCAGCGGCATCGTCTCGCTCAACCAGATGCCGGGCACCTTGGTCTTAATCGGCTTGAACTCGCCGCGAATGTTCGACGCCGCGTCCGGCTTGGGATCCCAGATGTCGATGTGGCTCGGCCCGCCTTGCAGAAAAATCATGATGACCTGCTTGGCCTGGCCCCAGCCGTTCTTGGGCTTGGAGGCGTCGGGCGCGGCGGCGGCTCCGAGCGCCTGAAGCCGGAGCACATCGCCGAGCGCAAGGCCGAGGATGCCCGCGCCACCGACTCGCAAAAGTTCACGGCGACTCCAGCCGTCGCACGTCCTGCCTGATTGTCCGGGGATTGATAACATAGTTTTAGTGGGGTTGAGTTTTAATGGATCGCGCGCAACAGCCTTCGAGGGCTAACGGTGCTGACACGCATCAAATCAGCGTCGTCGAATTCCTGTCGCAAACTGTCTTCATCGATGTCGAGCAAGTGTTTGTCGGAGGTTACGACCAATGGAATGGCAGCCATGGATGTCTCGCCAAGAATACGGGCATCGTTCAGTTCGGTTTCGGGCAACAACGCTTGATCGAGCAAACGTCGGGCAAACCGCTTCGCTATCTCAAGCTGCACCATTGAGAGCGCAAAGGGCTTGATGTCCCAGGAACTGCTTCGTGCCAGCGACGTGGATGAGAGGCGCTTTTCTTGAGCATCGCCGTGTTCGGAAAGGAAATACAACTCGGCCACGACGGTCGGCGCAACGACCAGCGAGTAACCTTTGTTCTGAAAGGTTTCTCGAAACTCGTGCGCAAAATCGCGCTCTGCCGCCAGGTCGAACATGACGTTAGTGTCCAGTGACAGTTTTTTCCGGGAGCTGTCCACCATAAATCAAAACCATGCCGCGTCGGAAGTATTCCTCGAGTTGTTCTTCGGTCATCGCGTTGGCCTTTTTCCGTCCGCGTGCGGCGACCCGGCTGCCTAGAGTTGTCGCCGGGTAATTCACCGGCTTTCTGGCCGGCTTTTGAGATTTCGTTTTCATCGTCAATTTTGGCCGTCGTTCAAATTTATTACATTACTCACTTAAAAACTTATTCTTCTCTGCTAGGAAGCGGCCGGTCTTCCCGCATTTCCCGTTGCCAGGCGATTGGGTCGGAGATTGATTTGATGCCATCCATTGCAGCGAGGGCATCGAGTGCCTCTTTCATTCGGCGTCCGCGCTCCGCTTTGTCAATGCTGCCGTTCTTAGTTGGCAGTAATGTCACTAAAACCTGGGTCTCTACGGATTTGACGATGGGCGGCACTTCGTCCGTCCATTCGAGTTTGCCGTCTTTTAACTTTGCTTTGTAGGTCGTCAACATGTGGCTCAGGTTAGTTTAGTTGAACCCAAGCTCAATCTTCCAGCAGCCTGCGATTGTCTTCATTTTCTCGATGAGTCCAGCAAGTCCTCAAGGCGGTATTGTTTGTTGAACAAGTCCAAACCTTTCCTCAACCGGGCACGCGGATCGAAGTCGCGGTCCATGAAAGGAGTCTCGGAAGAACACGGAATTACTTCGGGCGCATCAAATATTGGCAGCACAATATCTTGAACACCCCAGTTAGTCACAGGAGGGGTGAGGGTCAAGTTCACGACTTGGAGATTGAACGAATGCCCCAAGCCCGATGTGGATCTCAGCAATTCACGCGCAGGTTCCACCGCCTTCTCTTTGCCGGCATACGAAGCTGTTCCCACGTTGGAAGCGAGCGTGAATTTGGCCACGCTTCGCTCTATTCCAAACCGTCCGCAGAGCAGCCCGGCAGTCAATGCCGCGACGGCAACCAAACCGATTGTTAGGAGAAATTTTCTTTTCATGCGGATCAAGATTTTGAGATCGGCTTTCTAAAGCTGTGGAATAACGCTGCCCACAATGGAACCATTAAAGCTGGCACAACAAGACTTCCGATGGCGGAACCATTCGGCAAAAATTTACTCACGATTATCGCGGCAGGAGCATGTAGAGCCATCACGCCTACTCCAATAATCGATCCCGCACACGGGCCAACGGGAAATAGAAAATACAGCCCAACTAAAATGCCTTCAGCAACCGTCCCAACTAGCAAATCCATAACAATCCTCATGACAAAACAGACTTCGCCTATCTATTAAACAAAAACGCCGGGCTATTCAAAAGCGCCCACGCCAAGTCCTGCGCGCCTTCGAACCGATTCGCACTCGTCGAGAAATCCACTGACGCCAGTTCTTTCTCCGTCGGCGGGCGGCTCAGTATGGAGTAGTAAAGCGATTCGACGACTTTCTTGTCTTCCTTCTCGCTGTCCATGAGGCGTTTGATGCCGTTGTCCGGCGCGTTGACGGCGTCGCCCACGGTGTCGCCGTTGATCAAGTTCATCGCGTGCGAGAGGCTGATGTTGCTCGTGCGCTCGCATTCGCAGGCGGACTGCCGTTGCGGCCGACCGAAAAGTGCGAGGAAATCATTGCCCGCCACTGAACCGTCCGGAACCTCCGAAGCGCGCATCCCTTTTGGCATGTCCTTGAACTTAGGCTTGCTGCCGGTGGCCACGGCGACCGCGTCATAGATCTGCTCGGCGCTGAGGCGGCGCGGGTTGGCGTGTGAGAAGTTTACTTTGTCGTCGTCGTTCCATTTGTTCTTCGTGATCGAGAGTTGGTAAGTGCGCGACTGGCAAATCGTCCGCATCAACTTGCGCGTGTCGAAACCATTCTTCAAAAATTCCTCGGTGAGCGCGTCGAGGAGCGCCGGATTGCTCGGCGGGTTGCCCGCGCGGATGTCGTCCACGGGATCGATGATGCCGCGGCCGAAGAAGTAGCTCCACACGCGGTTCGCGTAAGATTTGGCGAAGAGCGGGTTTTCCTTCGAGGTCATCCAATCCACGAACGGGACGCGCCGGTCGCCGTCGGGCGTGGTTTCTTTCGCCAGCCCGAACGGAACTTTGGGCGTCATGTCGTTGCCCGTCTTGAGGTGCTTCACCTCGCCGCCGGCGTAGTTGCGATAGACGATTTCTTCGCCGGCGACAGTCGTGTTATCGCCGGTGAAGTTCCGGACAACATCTCGCCCCAGCGTGCCGCGCTTGATGGCGACGCGCGCGAAGTAAGCGCCGAACTCGTAGTATT
>JACPZS010000203.1 GCA_016195385.1 Verrucomicrobiota bacterium | reverse complement strand
GGCAAGGAACTGCAACGCTTTGCGGTAAATTTTCCAGCGGAAGAATCGGACTTGGCCGCGATGTCGCCGACCGAGTTTCAAAAAAACCTCGCGCGCAGCCAGGAGCCGCGAACAACGACGCTCGCGGCCGGTTTGTTTGGCCAGACGCGAAACCAAAAGGATTTCTGGCGCGTCTTGCTACTCGCGGCGCTGACATTGCTTTTCATCGAAATGTTTTGGTCAAACCGAACGCTGGTCTGAACGAAGGGAATGGATATGAACGCCTCCAACAAAGACGATTTCGCGCAATCGGCCAAAGAACGTCTCGCCCAGGCCGGGAAGACGAAAGACGAGTCCAAGCGTTTGGGGTGGGGCGCAACGATGGGAGCCGCCATCCTGTTCGCGGCGCTGTTGCTCGCGCTGATTGACTATTGGCTCGTGCTTCCGCTGGGCGCGCGATTGGCCGGCTCCGGGGCGCTGGCGGCGCTCGTCTTGCTGGGGATTTACCGGCTGATCCGTTTTTATCGGCAGCCCACTTCGCTGAAAGAGGCGGCCTTGGATACCGAGGCGGAACGTCCTGACCTCGGCTGCGAAGTTTCCACGGCGGCGGAGTATTTGACGGGTGAACGCAGCGCCACGCACGAGTATGAGCCGGAACTCGTGGCTGCCCTGCAAAGCAAGGTCGCGGACGAATTGCGCGCGGCACCGGTGCCCGGCCGAAAAGGACTGCTGGTGCCGCTTTGGTTGTTCGCCGGCGCGCTGGCTGGCTTGCTTCTTTTGGCAGCGTTTACTCCGGCTGGCGTGACGGCGCTCACGCGAACCGCACTGCCATTTGTTGATAAGCACTACACGAGAGTCGAAGTGAAACCGGGCAACATCGAGATTCCAGTTGGACGCGATCTCGACATCACCAACATTTTTTCCGGCCGGCTTCCGAACGACGCACGATTTCATTGGCTGGAAGCGGGGAGCAACGATTGGCGAAGTGTCGCGTTGAACTCGTCCACCAATGGCGTCTATGTCCATTCGTTGCGAAGCGTGCCAGCGGACCTGAAATATCGCGCCACCGGCAGCGATGCCACATCCGATGTTTATGAGATTAAGACTTACGTGCCGCCCGAAGTGAAGGCGTTCAGCGTCAAGATTGATTACCCCGATTATTCGCGCCACAAGCCGACGGTGCAACAAACACCCGACATCAATGTGCTTCGGGCGAGTTCGGCGACAGTTCAGATTACGCCGAATGTAAAATTGTCCAAAGCGACGCTTCGATTTTCCGCCGCGTCCAATGTGGAGTTGACCGGTGACGGCGAAAATCGATGGGCAGCGAATTTCAAAATCACAAAGGACACCGATTATTGGATCGAGCTTGTCGATGAAAAAGGCCACAAGGGAATCAACGAAAAGCCGTTTCACATCAAGGCGATGTCCGACACGCCGCCGCGAGTGGAAATGATCGAACCGGGGAAGGATATCCGCGCCGCTGCCACGAACACCGTGCCCATGAGGATTTCCGTCGCGGACGATTTCGGCGTCGGCGAGATCAAAGTGGTTTATCATGTCCTTGGAGGCGCGGAGCAAAACATTCTTGCCCGCCGCGAAGGCGAAACAAACGGCGAAGTGACGGCCACGGCGGAACTGCGTTTGGAAAGTCTCGGCCTCAAGGAGTATCAAGTTGTCGCCTATCACGCCGAGGCGAAAGACGACAACACATTGGACGGTCCGGGCGTCGGGCGTTCGCGGGTTTATTTCATTGAAATTACCAACGAGGAAACCGGGGACAGCAAAACCAAGGCGAAGGGCGAGAAAGCCAATTTGTTGGCGATTCAAAAACAAATTATTTCCGACACCGCGGCGCTGGCCGCGGCCGCGCCGGCGGACAAATTCAATCAACTTGCCGAACGTGAAAAGGTTGCTCGCGAATTTGGGCAAATGTATTTGAGCGCGATGTCCAGCAATAGCGCACCGGCGGCGGCGGTCGCCGAAATGGAAGCCGCTTTGAAGGATATGCAACAGGCGGGTTCACAGCTTGGCAAGCGCAAGCGCAGTGATGCGCTTCCGCCGGAAGAGAGCGCTCTGGCGCATCTCTATCAAGCGTTGAAGCAAATGCCCGCCTTGAAAAATCTCCCGGTTAAACCGGAACTCGCGAAAGAAAAACTGCCCCAAAGCGATCGGCTTGCCGCCGCCCTCGAAGCAATCAAAAAGAAAAAAAAGGAAGAACCAGACGACAAACAAATCGAGGCAGCTCTGAAAGAAGCGAGAGATCTCAGCCGCGCTCAAGCCAGCGTGAACGCTGCTTTGCGCAATGACGATGCGGCCGATCAGGGCGAGAATGAAGGCGATGGACAAGCGGCAAACGAAAGCGCGAAGAAGAAAAACGAGAAGAGCCAGGCCAGGCCAGGCAACAAGAATCAACAGGAAGCAAAAAGTAAAAGTGCGAACCAAGCCCAAGGACAAGGGCAAGGCAAGGGCGAAGGCCAAGCGCAAGGAGAGGACAAAAACGATCAGCCGAAAGATCAAAAAGATCAGGCCAAGCAACAGGCCAAGAATCAAAAGGGAGCGAATAACCCGGGACAGGGCCAAGGCGACGGGAAGGGCAATAAAGGAGACGAGCCTCAGTCTCCAAAACAACAGGGCGAGGAACAGAGCGATCAAGATTCGGATCAGCAAGAACCGGAACAACTGGCGGAGAAGCAAGATGAATTGAGCAAGGAAGCGGCAGCGTTGGCGGAAATGCTGCAGCGTTTGGCCAGCCGGAACACGCGCGTGGGCCAGCACGCCGGTCAAAAGGCGGGGCAGGCGGCGAAGAATATGGCGGCGGCGGCGCAATCCATGAAGCAAGGCAACTTCGGAGCTGCGGGCGTCAACGGACTTCAAGGGGAAGCCGAATTGGGAGAAGTCATTTCGCAACTCGAGAAAGTCGTGGCTGGTCGCGTGGAGCGGGCTGATGTCGCGAACGAAGATTTTCCCAAAGAGTACGAAGCACTGATCTCCGAGTACTTGAAAAAACTCTCTCATGCGGAGTGAAAATTCCATGAACCAGTCACCCACGTTCAGTTGCCAGTCATGATCCAATTCACTTATCTGCCCGAGACGCGTTGGCTGATCGGTTTGGGATTGCTGATCGCGGCGCTGGTTTTCGCCAGTTATTACTGGGCGAAGGGGCGATCCAAATGGAGCCGGCGGGCGTGGCTGCTCGGCCTGCGCTGGCTGACGATCGTGGCGGTCATTGTCTGTCTGCTTGATCCTCAATGGGTCGAAGCCATCAAGCATCAGCAGAAGTCGCGCGTGGCCGTGTTGCTCGATACTTCGCGCAGCATGGGCAGCAAGGATGTTCCGCAAGGGCGGCTGGGCGCCGCGAAGAATTGGTTGCAACAAAATCTATCGCCGATTGTGCCGCCCAGCGTCGCGGTATCCTATTACACATTCAATCAATCGCTCACGCCGTTGCCCGCGCTCGACTCCGCCAGCCCCACCGGCGGCGTGACGGCGCTGGCCGATGCGCTGGAGAAATTGTTGGCTGTGCCCAACGACGATCCGTTGACTGCTGTAATACTTTGTTCGGACGGAATCGAGAACGCGCGCAAGGATCCGGAAGCTGTCGCGCGCGCATACCGGCGCAAGGGCATTCCCATCCACACGCTGACCGCCGGCACCACGAACGATGTGCAGGACATTGTCGTGGAGAATGTGCAGGTCAAACGCGCGGTGCCGAATGAAGCGCCGACACGCGTTGCCGTTACCGTGCGTGCAGCCGGTTATCGAAACCGAACCGTGCCAGTGCAGATCGTTCAGAACAAGCAAGTCGTCGCCGCCAAGGAAGTGGCGCTGACCGGCGGCACGCAAAAAATAGAAATGGATTTCACGCCCCGGCAGAAAGGGTTTCAAATCTACGAGGCTTCGATTCCGTCACAAAACGGCGAGTGGACCGCGAGCAACAATCGCCGCTCGTTTGGATTGGAAGTGGTCGATCCCACGATTCGCGTCATCTACATGGAGGGCACGCCCCAACAGCCCGGCAGTCCGATTCCCGAATGGAAATATCTCAAGGACGCGCTTCAGTCGGACACGAATATCCAAGTGAAGGTTCTTTATCGAAAACATGGCGTGGGCGGTCAAGTGCTCAACGTCGCAAAGTCCGATCCCGAAACCGGCGAACGGATTTATCCGGTCGAGCATCCGACGCAGGGCTTTCCGCAGACACTCGCGGAATTGCTCAAGTACGATGTCGTCATTCACAGCGACATTCGCAAAGAATCCTTCACACCGGAACAACTGCAAAACATCGCCCGGCTGGTGCAGGAATTTGGCGGCGGCTTCGTGATGATCGGCGGCAACTCCGCGTTCGGCAAAGGCGGTTATCATCGCACAATTCTTGACCGCATCATTCCTGTGGCGATGGATCAGGAAAACGATTCGCAGGCGCATCCGTTCCGAATGCGCGTGCCGGCCAATGCCTGGACTCACCCCCTCATGGCGCTGGGAGCCACGCGCGAAGAGACCGAGACGATCTGGACGAAAAAACTTCCGCCGTTTTATGGATTGAACCTGGTGGATCGCGCCAAGCCCGGAGCGATTGTCCTCGGCGAAAATCCCAATCATCGCAACGGCTACGGTTCGGCCGTGGTGCTGGCCGTGCAGGACATTGGGAAGGGGCGGAGCATGGCGTTCACTTCCGATACGACTCGCACGTGGGGAAAAGATTTTGAAACGATCTGGGGCGAACGAGGCACTGCCTCGATGTCGCTGAATGAGCGCAACTGCGACTCGCGCTACTATCGGCAGTTCTGGGTTAACGCGGTTCACTGGCTGGCCGCCGCGCGAACGCGAACCAACAGCCCGGTCGCGCTCGAGTTGGCGAATAGCTACTGCCTGCCCACCGAGCAAATCACCGCCAGTGTCAAAGTGCGCGACAAAGAGCAGAGGGAAATTAGCACTGCCAGCGTGATGCTCACGCTTTCTGTCGAAGGAAAAACGAATGCGACGTTTCCAGCGAAGTTCGATGCCGCCAGCCGTTCATACATCGCCGAGATTTCTACTCCGGTGGCCGGCAATTTTACCGTCATGGCAACAGCGACGCTCAAAGGGGAAAAACTTGGCGAAGACAAGCAGTTGTTGGTTTGCGAGGCGGTGGATCGCGAGATGGCCGAATTGCGCGCGCGACCGGACATCATGGCCAACATCGCCCGTGCCTCCGGCGGGCAAGTCGTTTCCTCCGACGCGAAGGATACGGCGAAACTGGCCTATAGTTTTGACAGTCTTCCGCCAGCGACCACCGAATACCATCGGACACCTCTCTGGGACAAAGGATGGTGGCTGGCCGCAATCCTGGGACTGCTAACGACCGAATGGGTCGTGCGACGAATAAATGGGATGGCGTGAATTTTGAAGTCAACGCCGTGGAAGGAACGAGCAACCGATTGATGAAACAAACGAACTGGTCTTTGAGTCTTGCCAGGGTGAAAGGCTCCGGACAAAAGCAGTAGTGGGAACGATGAAAATTCAGAATAAGTTCTCCTGGCCAGAGCGGTTCAAGATCGCGCTTCTGCTCGTCTGGGTTGCCGGGGCCGCGCACAGTGGCGCGGTCGAAAGGACCAGCGCGAAGGCATCACCGGTGGCGGAAGATATTTTTGCGCAAGGATACATTCCGCGAATCAGGATTCAAATTTCCGGAGCGGGCTTGGAGAGTTTACGACAGCGTCCGCGCACTTATGTGCCCGCGACGTTGCGGGAAGGGAACGTCGTCTATACCAATGTTTCGATCCGATTGAAGGGTGGGCCGGGCAGCTTTCGGCCGCTGGATGACAAACCGGCTTTTACGCTCAACTTTGATCGTCTCGCCGAGGGCCAAAAGTTTCACGGCTTAAAAAAAATCCACTTGAACAACTCCGTGCAGGACTCGACTTACCTTGCCGAGAAGATCAGCCGGGAACTGTTTGAAGCCGCGGGCGTGCCCGCTCCCCGTGCGGCTCATGCCACCGTCGAAGTGAACGGCGAGGCGCTGGGCTTTTACGTGCTCATCGAAGGCATCGACAAACAGTTTTTGCACCGCTACTTCAAAGACGCCAAAGGCAATGTTTACGACGGCCATTCGGGGAGTGACGTTAATCATCCCATGCGCACCAATTCCGGCGAAAATCCCAAGGAGCAGTCGCAATTGCGCGCGCTCGCGGCGGCGGCGCTCGAACCAAACTTGGAGACGCGGCTGGCGAGCCTGCAGAAGACTTTGGACCTGGACCGTTTTATTTCGTTTCTCGCTGTGGAGGTGATGATTTGCCATTGGGACGGATATGCGCTGAATCGAAACAATTTTCGCATCTTTCATGACCGCGAGAAAAATCAGATGGTGTTCATCCCACAGGGGACCGACCAGGTCTTCCAGCGGCAGAACATGACCATCAACCCTGGGATGGTGGGGTTGGTCGCCCGCTCTGTGATGGAAATTCCTGAAATCCGGCAGCATTATCGCGAGCGCATGGCGCAACTGCTGACGAATGTGTTCAATATCCCGGCCATCACCAATCATCTGTATTCCGTGGCCACGAACGTGGAGCCGAAACTGGCGGTGTTTGATCCGCCGGCGGCAGAGGGGTACCTGAGACGTGTCAGCGGCTTTGCCCGGCGAATTCAACAGCGTTTCAATGCGCTCGAACGGCAACTCGTGCCTCCCAGCGTCGCGACGGCGAAGTTGGATCGCGCGGAAGCGATTCCGCTGACCAATTGGCAGCCGCAGACGGATCTCGGCAACGCCCGC